>JAFLBD010000003.1:309845-619691 GCA_017303935.1 Armatimonadota bacterium
CAGGGATAGATCGGAATTCGCCACAGACGACAATATCAGAATTTCTCTGCCGTCAAACCACCCCTCAATACAGAAAAATCCCGCTCAAAGGCGGGATTTTGAATCTAAAAGCTGGAGCCGATGACCGGATTTGAACCGGTGACCTGCTGTTTACGAAACAGCTGCTCTACCACTGAGCTACATCGGCGAAGAACGGATCTCGCCGTCCGAAAGAGATTATGGGCGCGTTTGGGTGCTTTCTGCAACAGCCCAAAATCATCGCCAAAAAATGCAGGGACAGATTCCGGCGTTTAGATATACTAATGGTAATTCGCGAGGACAACCATGGAAGACCTATTTCCCATCCGCAAAATTGACCACGTTCGACACTATGTGAACAACGCCCGGCAGAGCGCTTACTTCTACCAGCACGTTTTTGGCTTCGACATCGAAGCATACAACGGCCTAGAAACGGGTTCGAGGAACCAGGTGGACTACATGCTCCGCCAAAACGACATCACGCTTGTTTTCAGTGCGCCATTGCGGCCTGGGCACCCGATGGCGGAAGCGATCAGCACTCATGGCGACTTTGTACAGGACATCTGCTTCGAAGTCGATGACGTGGATTGGGCATACAAAACTGCCATCAAGCGCGGCGCGGAATCGGCGGTTGCTCCTTATGACATGCAAGATGAGCACGGCACTGTTCGCTACGCTGCGATCAAAGTTTATGGCAACACGGTCCACGGCTTGCTGAATCGCGACAAGTACAACGGCCCATTCTTGCCTGGATTCCGCGAGCAAAAAGAACCGGGCGAAGGCATCGGTCTGATCGAAGTTGATCACTGCGTCGGCAACGTCGAGCTCGGCAAGATGAACTACTGGGTCAAGTGGTACGAGGATGTGCTCGGATTCAAGAATCTGATCAGCTTCGACGATAAAGACATCTCCACCGAATACACCGCGCTGATGAGTAAGGTAATGGCGAGCGGCAATGGCCGGGTCAAATTCCCGATCAACGAGCCTGCCGAAGGCAAAAAGAAGTCACAGATCGACGAATACCTCGAGTTCTTTGGCGGCGCAGGCGTGCAACACGTCGCGATGCGAACCGATGACATCGTCCACACCGTCAGCCGATTGCAAGCACGCGGCTTGAACTTCTTGACAGTGCCGAAGACGTATTACGACGTGCTGGAAGACCGAGTCGGAAAGATCGATGAGAACATCGACGAACTGGCCGAGCTGGGAATCCTGGTTGACCGAGACGACGAAGGCTATCTGCTCCAAATCTTCACGAAGCCAGTGACCGACCGTCCGACCTTGTTCTACGAAATCATCCACCGCAAGGGCGCGAAGAGCTTCGGAAAGGGCAACTTTAAGGCGTTGTTCGAAAGCATCGAGCGCGAGCAAGAACTGCGCGGCACTCTGTAATCCGATCCGAATCAAGTCAGCCTGGTCACACCAATTCATGTGGCCAGGCTGGTATTTTTTAGATTCACGGCATGACAAATTCGCTACGACATTTCCGGGCGCTGATCTCGATCTACCTGCAGGATGGCCTTGCATACAAGGCGAGCGGGTTCATTTGGGTGCTCACGGACGTGTCGACTGCAGCCACCATGCCGATCGTGCTCTCTGCGGCGGCAAAGGGGCAAAGCATCGGCGGGTTCGATTCCAGCAGCATCGCGGTGTACTACCTCGTCATGCTGTTCATCACCAGTTTCGTGCAGAGCCACTTCATGTGGGAAGTCGCCTTCGAGGTCAAAGAAGGAATCTTCAGTAGCCAGATCATCCGGCCTGTGCCGTATTTGCAGTTCATGGCGGCGCGAAATCTCGCCTGGCGAATGATGCGCACGATGTTCTTCTTCCCGATGTTTCTGATCCTGTTGTGGGCGTACAGCGGGATGATCCATTCGTTCCAGTTGCACATCTCTTGGGTCGCGATTGCCGCGATTGTGCTCGGGCATTTGGTGAGCTTCTTCTTTGTGATGGCGTTTGCGATGCTAGCGCTCTTTCTGCAGGAAGCGACCTCTGTATTCGAGCTGTATTACGTGCCAATGCTATTCCTTTCGGGGCAGCTCTTCCCTATTGCTCTTTTCCCACAATGGGTGCAGAACATCAGTAAGATCTTTCCGTTCTACTACACCACTGGCTTACCCACGGAGATTGTTGTGGGTCGGATTTCTGAGGCCAATGCGATCCCGCTCCTTGGCGTCCAACTGCTTTGGATTGTTGGGAGTCTGCTCGCCTTCAAATGGCTCTTTGCAAAGGGCACCAAGCAATACACTGGCGTTGGGATGTGAGGCTCAGTCGACTGTGATGACCTGGCCATTCACTGGGCAGTCGTCTTGCAGCAGCCACCAGATCGCGCGGCAAATGGAGTCCGGCTCGACATAAGTCCAGGACGCATTGGATTGCCGAATCACGGTGTCGTCCTCCACCTCGCTCCAATGGTCGCCACGAATCACTCCGGGCCGAATCGCGTTGAGCCGTACTTTGTTCCGCCCGAACTCCTTCGCCAGGGCTGATGTCAACCCGGCTGTCTCTGAGATCTTGGCGTTGTAGAGCGAATCATGGTGATCGGCGACGCTCCCAAAAGAACCAGCGATGTTGACGATTGCACCGATTCCGGTGGCAAGGAACCGGGCGATCTGCTGCCGATTGAGCTCGAGCATCGGTGACTTTACGGCTGTGCGCGAAAGGTATGAACCAAGCACCGGCATCGAATCCACGTCGTTGACGAAGCCGTGAACATGTCCGAACTTCTGCTTGCCTTTGACCAGTAGCCCTGCCACTTGCGATACCCCCGCGGCACGAATCACTGATTTGGATGAGTCCAGTCCAAGAACGCCTTTTTGAGTTTCCCAAAGCAGAAGTCTGTCGCCATTTTCCAGCACTTGCGCCGCGAATCTTTGGGAGATCGGGCCACCAGAGGTCGCCAAGAAGTAAGTTTTCGGTTCTGCCGCGCTCACCGTTCAAGCTTACTCGAACGGTAACCCAGCTACAAACCGCCGCCGCAAATCATCGATCCCGTGTGCGGACGCTAGCTGATAGTGCGGATTGTCTTTCTTCTTTCGCCAATTGCCGCCCCATTCCACGCCTGGTACCGCCGCCAAGAGAACTGGACCAAGCGCGACGTACGGCGCGTCTGATTTGATGTAAGTTGCTCCATTGAACAGTCCCAAATCGACCGCCATTCCGAAGTTGTGGTAGCTCTGGCCGGGCCGAGCATTTGTCACGATATTCCCTGGCTTCGACCTCCCTTGGGCGTACAGTTCGGCCTGCTCGGCGTAGGTGCGCATCCCACTGATGACTTTGGCGGTGTGCCCGTGCGCTATGGCCGCACTCAAGAGGCGACGCGCCATCCGCTGGGCCTGCGGGATGAGGAGCGCGATATTCGCTTCGCTGCGAGAATCAAATGCGCCTAGCTCGGCCTTGATGGCAGCAGTCCGATCATAGAACTGTTGCTGAGCCGCCAAAGTCTTGGCGCCCGCTTGGCCGTCGATCGCACCTGGATTGAATCCGCCAAAAAGCAAGAAGCGTTGAAGAAACTTGACGTCGCTAAAAAGGAGTTGGGACATACTTCCAACAATAGCGAGCAATCAGTCTTTTGTCAACTTTCTGGCGTGATGCGCTCGATCTTGAACTCCAACTGCCCAAGCTTGATCACATCATCTGGTCCGATGAGCGTGCGAATGTTGGCATTCAATTTTGCATCGTTGACAACGGTGCCATTGGTGCTGCCCGTGTCCGTGAGGTAGATGCCTGAATCTTCAACTTCGATGATGCCATGACTTCCGCTGACAAACGGATCAGCAATGACCACATCGTTGCCAGACTTGCGACCAAATGAATTCGATCCGAACTTGAGGTCGAAAGTGCCGGTATCTCCAGTGAGCTTTGCCGAACAGCTGTTGGCTTGTGGAGCAACGGTCAAGGCGACGGTCTTCCCTGTGCTCGCCATCAGCGTGGCGTTCGCGGCGCCTGGCATCGCTAAGGTCAACTCGAACCCTCCGAGCGAGAGCTTTGCACCTTCAGCGATCTGGCGTGGTTCGTTGGGCACCAATCGCTCTCCATCGACCTTTGTCCCGTTGGTTGATCCGAGGTCTTTGACTTCAATCACCCCGTTCTGAAGCGAGATACTGCAATGTTGGCGACTCACTCGGTCGTCATTGATCAGCGCATCGCCTTGCCGCCCAAAGACCGTTTCCCCGACCCTCACCACAAACTCGACACCTTCAGACGAGACAAGTACCGGGAGCTGGATTGAGGGAGCACCGAAAGCGTCGCCGTCAAGAGCTCGTTCGAAGATCAACCCGCAATCGGAGCAGAACATCATGCCACCAGGATTGAACGTCTTGCAAACAGGACATTGCACCGGTTTGATCGTCGCCGTGACATCCAACGTCGGCGCGGAGATCATCTGCGTTCGATTGGGGTCAAGCATCTGGGTCTTATTGAGGTCGCTCATAGGTTGCTCAAAGCAGAATACCGCTGATTCCGCCTAAAATAGAGACGTGCCTGAACCGTCAAATCCTCCGGATATTGGTGGGCGATTTATTCGCTGGACCTTTCTGTTTGTGGGGACGGTGATGCTAATTTTTGGCGGAATCCAGATTCATCTCCAACAGAGAATCGCGGGGACACTCATCGTGCTCATCGGCTTGATCATCTTGGCGAGTCTGCCACTCATGAAGAAGCTGTTCTAACGATTCGCAACGCGCACGGCGGATGGCGACACATTGAATCGCTTGACGAACGCGCGAGTGAAGTGCGCCGGGCTATTGAAACCCACCATTTTGGAGACTTCGCTGACGCTGAAGTTGTTTTCGATCAGCATCGTGCGAGCCTTTTCGAGCCGAACGCTGATCAAATATTTGTGGAACGGCTGACCGGTGGCCTGCCGGAATAGGAACCTAAAGTGAGAAGTGGAAAGCCCGAGGTAATTGGCGATCTCTTCGTCCACGATTTCCCTCGCGAATCCCCTCTCTACGACGGCGAGAGCGCGGTTGATCATGGAATCCGTATGCGCCCGTTCTTCACTCATGTCCGGGGCCAATTCTTCGATCAACTCCCGCGCTGCGCTAATCACACCGTTGACCGAGCGTTCGATTTCGAGCCTACGAGCGGCATCGAGCTGGAATCTGTGTAGAGGCTCCGAAGTTCCCGATTCCAACTTCGCCGCAGAAATTACAGCGAGGAACAACAACACCGAACCCCTTGCTTCATCTAGATTCGGCCCAACTTCGCTAAGAGATGTTTCGAGCTGTTTGATCGCGCGGTTGAATTTGACCCGGTCTCCAATTCTCACCGCAGAACCCAATTCAGCGAGCGAGACACCTTTGGTCTTGCTCCCAAACGGGCAGGTTCGGTCGGGGGCGAATTCGAATCGCACATCCAGCAGCACAAAACTCGCCGAACTCCCAAGGTCGGTGAACCGCAAGAAGCGTCCGTGGAAATTGCTCGGAATGTCGATGCTCAGACGCCGAATCGTGACGCGACGGCCCTGAAAATCGGCAAACCCCACTGGCTCGCACATGCTTCCGTCCCCCGGCGAAAAGCACGCCATTTCGGACTCTTCGCCTTCGGCGTAATGCTTGCCGTTGATGAGGGTGAGGCGAAAGTCGGGGCCGTCCAACGGCTTTACCGCAACGAGTGCACCGTGCGTCCCGGGCGTTTCGCTGCCGGCGTGCAGGGCAAACACGCCGTAGATGTGGATTCGCTGGAGCGACTCTTCCGAATCCGGCACAAGAACATCCAGCGAAAAAGGCAGCGAACGATCTGGGTGAGCGCGGCCCGGTCCTCCGTTTGACTGCCAAGCCCGATCATCCTCCAACAACCAATCGAGCTTTGGGTCCAATGCGTTGAATTCGCAAACCCCGATATGGGGCTTGCGAAACTCGCCGCTGAGAAGATGGGTTCTCAAACCAAAACTGCCTTACTTAACTTCGACCGTCGTATGCGGCAGATGACCGAAAATCGATTCGCGCAATCCACTCACTCGAGGGCTGATCAATTCAGCATCGCGCTGGAAGTAGATTGGAATCAGGACTGCATCTTGGAGAGCGAGGTCTTCTGCCTGGTGATAGAGGTCCATTCGCTCTGGGCCATCGGGCATCGCGTCAGCCTTCGAGGTCAGAGCGTCCAGTGCCGGATTGCTATAGCCGATCTTGTTCTCTGGGCCGTAGCTGGCAAAGAAGAACGAGATGAAATTCTCTGGATCCAAGTAGTCTGCAGCCCATCGCATATGGAAGAACGGAATTTCAAGTTGATTCCGCTTTTCCAGATAAACGGGCCAGTTCTTGACCGTGAGCTTCGGCTGGATTCCGAGCGACTTTTCGAGTTGTCCTGCAACCGCTTCACTCACAATCTTCGCGTCAGGACGACCATCGCGGAACCAGAGTTCGAGCGGAGGAATGCCCTTTCCATCCGGATATCCAGCTTCGGCAAGCAGCTTCTTCGCACCGTTTGGATCGTAAGGTATCACCGCAGCTTTCTCGCGATAGCCCTTCACTCCAGGAGGAATCACTCCGTTTGCAAGCGTGTTGATTCCGCCCAACAGTTCGTTGACGATCTTCTCTTTGTCGATCGCCATGGCGATCGCTTGTCGGAGCTTTCGGTTCTGGAACGCGGGATACTTTTTAAGGTTCAGCCCGACATACCAAATCGCCGGTCGATCAAAGAACTTCAACTGATCTTTCATCGCGGGGTCTTTTTGGATCGCGGCGACATCTTGCCGCTCCAAAGCAACCAAATCCACTTCCCCAGTCTTGTACATGCTCAGCCGGGTAACAGCATCCTTGACGACCGGCCGCTCGATGCTCTCAACCTTTGGCGCGCCACCGTAATAGTCCTTGTTCGCGCTGAGTTTGACGACTTGCTCGTTCACAAATTCGGTGACCTTAAATGGCCCTGTGCCGATCATCTGCTCCGGTTTGGTGATTTCCGCATCAGCAGGAACTCCGCCCTTTGGCATCACGGCCGAGCAAAGATAGGTGAACTTGCCAATCCAATACGGGCGAGGCTTGTCGAGCTTGAAGACCACCGTCATCGGATCGGGGGTTTCGATACCCTTGACCGATGTCGCCTTGCCTTCCACCATGTCGTTCAGGCCGACGATGTCTCCCATGTACGCAGACGCCACTGGGCTCGCCACTTTTGGATTGCAAGCGCGCTCGATCGACCATTTGACGTCTTCGCTGGTCATCTCCTTGCCGTTGTGGAACTTGACGCCCTTTCGCAGTGTGAAGACAACGGTCGCGCCGCCGTCCTTCAGCTCCCATTTCTCGGCAAGGCGAGGCTCGACTTCGTTCTTTTCGTTCCAAGCCACCAGCCCTTCGAAGACTTGTTGCAGCAGATCAATCGTATCGCCGTCTTCCACCTTTGCGGGATCCAAAGTGGTTGGATTGGTCGGAATCGGATAGCGGAAGGTCGCGACCTTTTGGTTGCTGGCTTGCTCCCTCTTGCTGAATCCTCCACCGCCTTGTCCGCAGCCGATCAGGCCCACCGCAAGCAGGCTGGCAACACACAGGCTGAACATCGTCGTCGTTCGCGTCATGCCTACCGTTTTACCTGTTTGGAGCACCCGTTTCGTACCCGGGAGGGGCTTGACTTTGGCGCGATTGAATGCAATAATCTCATTTGCTATCGCGGGGTGGAGCAGCCTGGTAGCTCGTCGGGCTCATAACCCGGAGGTCGCGAGTTCAAATCTCGCCCCCGCACCCAAATTTATAGTTGTTCCGAACAACTGACCTGGCAGTTCAGAGATGGAGACCATCTTGACGACGGCCAGGTCTTTTTCTTTTATCTCGACTCTTTCGACCAGTGACTGCATTAGTTCGACACGCTCCTCCGGTGTTGTCAACTCCCAGAGTTCCAGCGCTTGCAGCCACACGGCCTGCACATCTGCAGCCTTTGGCTTCAGTTTCGTCGCTGCTTCGATTTCCAAATCTAGGTTGGCGATTCGCTTTAAGGTCACCTCCTTCTCCTTCTGGTTCGCTAGGTAACGGTCGTCAACGTCGAAACCTTTTTCGAGCGCATTGATGAGATAGGTTCGTTGGGTCGCCAACACTTGGAGACGCTTGCCGAGTTTAGAGCGTTCAGCCAAAACTTGCTCGGAAGCCGACCCCCATCCCCCGGAGTCCCGGATGACTTCGCTCATGACGGTCAAGTGCTGAGCCGCTTGATTGATGGACGCCAGAACAGCCTGATGAAGTGAATCACAGTTGATTCGAACGACGGGGCACTTGGTCAACCGCTTCTTGGCGAGCAGGCACTCGTAATAGTGGACGGCTCCGCCCTTCGCAAAGCTATTTGTGTAAGTGCAGCCGCAGTGTGGGCAGTGAATGAGCCCTCGAAGCAGGTATGCGTAGTTATCCGATTTTGGAGCTCGACTACGGTTCTTCTTGAGGAGTGTTTGAACTTCATCGAATACTTGAACGGACACAACGGGTTCGAATGCATGGAGGTTCAGCCACTCTCCGAACCGCAACTCGCCTAGGTACGAACGATTTGTGAGCAGGTGCTTTGTCGTAGTGATAGTCCACGCTCGGTGTGTAACTGCCTTGAGAAAGTCGCAGACTGTAGCAAGATTTCTTTCTTGAAGCATCATATCAAATGCTAACCCCACGTGCGTAGCTGCTTCTCCGTCGTGGACGATTCGCTTCGGTGATTCTGGATTATCGCTCTCAGGCACGGCGGTCAGACCGTAGGGCAGTTTCCCAACGCAATATCCCTTCTCCACCATGTTCTCCATCTTCGTCTTTGTCCAGTCGGAAACTTGAACAGGATAGTATCCATCCATCATCTGCTTAAACATCTGTTGAATATATCCAGCGCTTCCATCTGCAAATGTCTCGTCGGTAGTATAAATCTCAACACCAAACTTGTTCAGGCTGGCTTCAGCAAGTGTGAAGATTTTTCCACGCCCCAACCGGTTCATGTACGTGACCACGACTGCATCGAACTTGCCTTCACGGGCGGCATTCATCATGCGCTTTAGGTCCGGTCGGTTAAGAGTTGTTCCCGTCCAGCCATCGTCAGCGAATGTATCTGCGACAATTCCTCCCTGCGAGAGAATGTATTTCGTTGCGTTGGCAACTTGAACCTCGACGGAAGAGTATTCCTTGCGGGACTGTTCCAAAGTGCTCACGCGGCCGTAAATTGCGTACCGCTTCGGAGAGTCTTTAGGTTGCTTGCTCACTGGTAGCACTCCGTTTGTTCAAAACTCGTCATTTCTCTCGAATACTCAGGTGTTTGTTTCATCTTCTTCATTGCCAAGAACCCTGTCGTTCTGACTCCCGGCATTTCGCACAACTACCTGATGTTTCTGTTTCTCTCAACTAAAATTCGGATTGATTTTCGAGCAGTGTCCGACCGTTTTCGGTCGGAATTCTGGGTTAAGTCGAGAAATCTTCGACTTGACCCAGGTTCAGGGCTCAACGATTTCAACCCGATATGCGCTTGACAGCTCCAAAACTCTCGACTTGGATTCCTCAAACTACGACCAACTCGCCCTTCAGCCGAGTTGGGGCGGTCGGAGTGGCATCATGATGGTAAGTCCCAAGAATCCAGTCAGCCGCCTTTTGGGCTTGGGACGCCGCTCGAATAATGTAGGAGGGGTCGTTTCGCAACGCCTTCAAGAGCCATGAAGCAACGTAGCTGGTGCATGGCGTGATGTTGTCGATTCCAGCTTCCGAACACAAGAATGCTGCCCCGATTTCAGCCAAAATTTCCTCAGCTCCGTACGATTCAGACCCAAACTTGACTTGCTGTTCAAACACCGGGCGATTGAGTCGGGTCGGATGCGCTGTGCTATGAACAAGTTCGTGCAGGAGCGTCGCATAGTAGGCTTCTGGTGACTCGAAATCTCGCAAGTGCGGCATCACCACCTGGTCACGCTGTGGGTAGTAGGCGGCGATTTCAGCGCCTACGTGAATCGCTGGACTGTCCTTGTAGCTAGCGACGATGGCTTTCGCTCCTTCCACCCCGAATAGCGATTCTTGCTGTGGCTGCCTCTTATCGGGCAATTGAAGTCCTTCGCATTGTTCGACGTTGAAAACTGTGAACGCTCGGCAAACCAACCGCTCCTTCCCAGTGTCTTTATCCTCAACATCCGACCATAACATCACGGTATAACCCCGCTGACCACGCTTCACCGAACCAGAAGCACTCTTCGCCTGATTAAAGGTGAGCCATCGGTGGTCGGTGTACTCGCTCATTGAGAGCACTAAGCGGTTGATGCCCCGATAAGGTCGCCCAGTAAGAGCGTTGCAAGGGGACTTCGACTTCCACGGTTTCCGCCACGGGAGAACGTCGCCGGTTTCGATTGCTTTGATTACTTGGTCTGTGATTTTTTGATAGGAGCTTCGCATGTCTCCATACGCTCAGCTCACTTCCATATGAGGAAATACTATTCAGTGTCTTCACAGCCTTCCATAATCGTTCCTTCGTAGCGCTTGTCCCAGTCTGGCAGTTTCCCTTTCGGCACGTGCGAGAACAACATCACGTTTGCAGAATAAATGCGAAGCGCAGTGAAGTAGACCGCTGCTGCTATGCGCCGGTGCACATCAGGAATTAGGTTCAACGGTGGCTTGATTGGGACCTCCTCGACTATTCGCCCAAGATATTCAGGGTCATTTGTTGGAAAGAACGGGTCGTCACGCATCAGGTACCCGAGCAATTTCGTTGAGTGCTTGACCAAATGTACGACCGTGGTCAGCGAGACTTCAGTGATTACATCTCGGACATCATCTTCATCGAGCGGAGTGCCGTCGTAAAGAAGACCGAGCAACTCCATCTTCACGTCGAGCGCCGTAGCTTCTCTCACCCACTTCATGATATCCACAATCGGGTCGCTCAACAGGCAATCCTACGAATTAGCCGGGCCGAATGTGACCGAGATTTGGCAAGCCGACGGTGGAGTTTGGCAAGAACAACACAATTGTGTGTTTTGGAGCGAGATTCATTGCCCCGGCGATTGGTCATTTTCGTTTTCACACCGCTGTAGCTCAGCTTGCTCGAAATTTGAGGAATTCCGGGAAGCGTCATTAGTCTATGTACCGAGCTCGAAATGCGGATTTCTCTGTGGCAAGCGTTCGCATGACTCCCATTTCGGCTATAACGGCGTCGAAGGCACGCAGTGTGAGGTTAATGATGCGGGTCGAATTCAGGGCTTCTCCCTTGCGATACGCACTGACTAAGATTGCCAGCACGAATGCTTGATGGTGAAAAGGGTGGTCTCGTTGGATGGTCGCATCTGCCTCCGGCTTGCGGTAGAGCGGAAGGAGTAGGTTTTGTCCGCTCAAACCGTCACGGACGCAGTTGCAGACGACATTCCAAATGAGTGCGGTGACCTTCGATTCGGTGGGAACCTCGTTCTCAAGGTGCAGCCCAGCAATCGACATCTTGATGTCAATCACGCAACCCTCGATGAGCCAAGTCCACAAGTCGTCAGCTTTATTGAGCATTTTCGCACCTCAAGTTCTTCACCGAATAGCTGTCGTTCCAACCCGCAAGTTTTCGCACGAACTCTTAAGATAGGAGAAACTCCTTGCTGGCTCTGGCTATAGCGTCAGCGCAACCAGTTCTGTCAAGATTGACCGGGCAACCCCAAATCGCTCTAGGTGCGAGCTCAAATCAGCAAGTTCGTCTTGCTCGACGGAGCGACGATATGCTTGGTCCGAGTCAGATTCAATGCCGTAGAGTCCAGCGCTAGTCAACCGTTCGGTACGAAAACACCCGTCGCCTGTTTCATATCGAACTTCCGCTTCAGCTCTACACGACTCAAACCACCAGTTGTGCGCTCGAAAATCTTGGAGGCGCTCAGAGTCCTCACGAGCGTAGTGCTCGCAGGCATTCCAAATCGACCCGAATTGCTCTGCAACCCTTGCCTTGTCTGCATTCGAAACGTGTGACCAAGCACTTCCATCGACCCCAAAGTGGTCTTCAGCAGAGCGTTCCAGATAATCGGGTTCCCCATGTGGGTCGTGCTCCCAAACGAGTCGAACCGAGTGAACAAATGGTCGTGAGATGTCAGACATAACTCTCTACCCATCAGCATTCTGGTGTTGAGGAAAGTCTGTCAATTCTCGGGGTATCGTATCATAGAAAAGTATGATTCGAGAGGTATCACGATGCTGGATTTAAGGCAGGTCTATTCACTCACCGATTTTCTTCGCAACCACAAGGAGCACATCGCTCGTCTCGTGGAATCGAAGGCTCCGGTCGTTTTGACTGTGAAGGGCAAGGCATCGCTGGTGCTCCAGGACGCCGAGGGGTATCAAGAGCTTCTGGAGAGACTCGAACGAGCTGAAGGGAGGAAAAGAGGATGAACGCACAAACGCTAGGCTGGATTACGAACTTCATTTGGGGCATCGCCGACGATGTCCTGCGGGACGTTTATGTGCGGGGCAAATATCGGGACGTTATCTTGCCGATGGTCGTCATCCGTCGCCTTGATGCCGTTCTGGAGCCGACCAAGCAAGCCGTCCTTGACATGAAGACGACTTTAGACCAAGCGAACATCGCCGACCAATATGCAGCTCTTCGCAGTAAATCTGGACAAGCGTTCTATAACGCTTCACCCTTCACCCTACGGGACCTTCAGTCCCGGGCAAAGACTCAGCAGCTTAAGGCAGACTTCGAAGCCTATCTCGACGGTTTTTCACCGAACGTCCAAGAAATCCTCGAAAAATTCAAGTTCAGAAACCAGATTCCTACGATGGTTGATGCGGACATCCTTGGCAGTCTGATTGAGAAGTTTCTCGACCGCTCCATCAATCTCTCTCCGAACCCAGTGATGAATGTCGATGGAACAGAGCGAATCCCTGCTCTCGACAATCATGCGATGGGCACGATGTTCGAAGAGCTCATTCGCAAGTTCAACGAAGATAACAACGAAGAGGCGGGAGAGCATTTTACGCCCCGTGATGTGGTCAAGCTTATGGCAGACCTAATATTCTGGCCGGTCGCCAATCAAATTGAGTCGAGCACATATCTGGTTTATGATGCAGCCTGCGGGACAGGGGGCATGCTCACCGTAGCTGAGGAACGTTTGCGTGAGATTGGGAGTGCCCAAGGCAAAGATGTTTCGATTCATCTCTACGGTCAAGAGGTCAACCCGGAAACCTATGCCATCACAAAAGCTGACCTTCTTCTCAAAGGCGAAGGCGACGAGGCAGAGAATTTCCGATTAGGCTCAACACTTTCCCAGGATGGATTCCCAACCCGAGAGTTCGACTTTATGCTCTCCAACCCACCGTATGGCAAGAGCTGGAAAACCGACTTAGAGCGGATGGGAGGCAAAGGTGACCTGTCGGACTCTCGATTCATCATCGACCACGCTGGTGACCCAGAGTTCAGTCTAATCACCCGTTCGAGTGATGGGCAGCTTATGTTCCTGGTCAACAAGCTCGCCAAGATGAAGCACAACACTCCGCTTGGGAGCCGAATCGTCGAAGTTCATAACGGAAGTGCGCTCTTCACCGGAGACGCTGGCCAAGGAGAATCCAACATCCGCCGCTGGATTCTGGAAAACGACTGGCTGGAGGCAATCATCGCCCTTCCGCTCAACATGTTCTACAACACGGGCATCGCCACGTACATCTGGGTGCTGACCAACCGAAAGCCCGAGCATCGCCAAGGCAAGGTTCAGCTCATCGACGCCACCCAGTGGTTCAAATCGCTTCGCAAGAACCTCGGCAAGAAGAACTGCGAGCTGGCACCAGAGGACATCCAAAAGGTTATGGACTCCTTCCTCGCTTTTGAGGAAAATGAGCAGTCCAAGCTGTTCCCCAACGAAGCGTTCGGATACTGGAAGGTCGTGGTCGAGCGCCCGCTTCGGTTGCACAGCCAATTCACCCGCAAAGCAATCGAGTCTCTGCGATTTGCGACCGGTGACGAGACGCTTCGGCGTGAACTGTACTCTGAGTTTGGACAGCGGCTTTCCTCTGAGTTCGCCAGCATTAGGGCTTCCCTTGAGCTTCGGCTAAAGGGTGATGAGCCCGAAGGCGATAGTGATGGCGAAGAAGAAGAGGAGGCACCGAAAAAGAAGCAAGCGGTCTCTGAAAAGCGCCGAAAGAAGATTCTCGACGCCGAAACTTGGAAGCGTGACCAGCGGTTACACGAAACGGCGAAGCAATTGTCGGAAGCCATCGGGGAGACCTTATTCGAAGACCACAACGACTTTCGGCTCCGTGTTGATAAGACACTCAAGACCCTCGGAATCAAGCTTAGCCAGACTGAGAAGAAAATCATCCTCAAGGCAGTGAGTTGGCGGGAAGAAACGGCTGCAAGAGTCATCTCAAAGATTCACAAACCCGGCACTGTGGAAGCTGACCCAGTGCACGGACTATTTGAGCATGTCATCGACGGTAAAACCTGTGTGGTTGAATTCGAACCTGACACCGACCTTCGGGACACCGAAAACGTGCCCTTGCTTGAAGAAGGTGGCATCGAAGCGTTCATCAATCGAGAGGTGTTGCCGCACGTGCCAGATGCCTGGGTGGACGATTCCAAGACCCAGATTGGTTACGAAATCAGCTTCACTCGGTACTTCTATAAGCCCAAGCCCATGCGGACGCTGGATGAGATTCGGCGGGACATCGAAGCGCTGGAGCAGGAAACCGAAGGCCTGCTCGATGAGGTTCTAGTGGAGGTGGAAACTTGAGTAGCGTGCTCGCCCCGATAACCAAAGAAGTCTTGGTTTGGGCTCGAAAAACATCTTTGCGGAGTGAGGACGAGTTAGCTCACGTTGCAGACGTTTCAGTTGACAAATACAGGGAATGGGAATCTGGCGTCTCATTCCCCACGTTGCGGCAAATAGAACGAATTGCAAATAAAGTCAAACGACCATGCATTGTCTTTTTCATGCCGGAACCGCCAGATGAACCTAAGGCGCTCACTGACTACCGAACCGTTGGCAACATAGTCAATGGACAGTTTTCTGCTGAGTTGGTTCTTGAAATCCGTCGAGCCCGCTATCTTCAAAACAGGCTTGTAGAGGATTGGGAGGATGTCTTTCCAGATTGGAAGTCGAATCTGCCCGCATACCAGCTGACTGATGACCCAGTCCTAAGAGCAGCGGAAATGCGAACTGCCCTTGGCGTTACGCTAGCCCACCAGAAAAAGTTCAAGCTCGAAAATCGTGGTCTCAGAGAGTGGCGTCATGCCCTCTTCCTCAAAGGTGCCTTGACATTTGGCTTTAGGGTGGAACGAGACCAGGCATTAGGCTTCGCCATTTGGCACGCCCAGTTTCCATTAGT
Source organism: Armatimonadota bacterium (assembly GCA_017303935.1). NCBI lineage: Bacteria > Bacillati > Armatimonadota > Armatimonadota bacterium. The sequence continues at coordinate 325,088 of JAFLBD010000003.1, forward strand.
TGGATTCAATCTTGAAGGCTACAAAGCTCAGCAAGTCTTTACACTCTTCCATGAGTTGGCACACCTATGTCTTCGCCAATCGGTCGTTTCAGACTTAGGGGCAGATAGAATCCAAAGCGGTCGGGATAGTATCAAAAGAACCGAAACGTTCTGCAACCGATTCGCTTCGGCGTTACTACTCCCACCTGGAGCCGTAGAAGTACAGGATGCCGTTAATGACATCTCCAAGGACGGAGCCACCGATGCGTCACTTGTCGATAAATACGCCAAAAAGTTTCGGGTAAGCAAGTATGTGTTGCTTCATCGACTCATTGAATCCGGGAAAGTGCCCAAGAATAGGACCTCTGCGGTGTTCACGGCTTGGCGAAAACTCGACGAGGAGGATGCCGAGCAGAAAAGCGCAAAGCAACGTGCCAAGCCTGAGAAGGATAAGCAACTAGGCAAAGAACGTAGAGGTGCATCGCCTGTCGCCGAGTCTCTAACCGCAAGGGGCGAAACATTGACAAGGCGTGTTCTCCAGGCGATGTCTTCGGGCTCACTCGATTCGACCGATGCGCAAGACTTGCTAGGGCTCAAAGATTACCAGTTTGAAGCCCTGGAACTAGAACTCGGTCGGCGCAAGGTGGTGGAGTGATGGAAACCATCTTCTTCTGGGATGCCAACGTCATAATCACGTTGAACGAAAACTTTCCGGCGACTGTTATCCCGAAGATTCACGAACTTGCTGAAAGTTTGCTGAATCAAGGTCGCTTAAAAGTCTGCGAGCATGTCTTTCGTGAAATGAAAGGGGGTGCGGCGAAGGATTGGATTGACAATCACAAGGAAAAGTGCTTTGAACCAGTCACAGCGGAGACGATGAATGTCATTCGGGAGGTCGCCGCTATCCCCAACTTCGTTGACGCAACAAAGACAGAGTCAGTAGATGCTGACCACTTTTTGGTTGCAACGGCTCTTGCGCACCAGAAAAGTATGGGTCAAAACTTGTTCTTACCGGTTGCGATGGTGGTCACGATGGAGAAGCGCAAGAAGCCGGAGAAGCAAAGGCTGAAGGTTCCCGACGCCTGCGACAAGTTGGGCGTTAAATGCGTTGACCTCTACGGATGGCTCAGTGAGTGCGGCTACAAGCTGGACATCGTTCCTAAGGAGATTAACCCTTGAAGTTAGGGGGGAGCGAAGCAATGCGGATTAACTATCCGGCCCTCAGCGATGAGAACCTCAAGCGATATGGTACAGATGTCGGCGAATGGGCTCCCGAGTTGCTCGCCAACCTCTATCACGAGCGAACACATTTCGTTTTTGAGCTGCTCCAGAACGCCGAAGACGCACTTCAGAGGAGAGCCGAAGCGGGTTCACGTTCGGTTCGATTCGAGCTTTGCAGAGGCGGGCTAAGGGTCTCTCACAAAGGCAAGCCATTCGACGAAGCTGATGTCCGTGGAATATGCGGCATCAACAAGAGCACCAAAAAAGATGAGTTGACCGCCATAGGGCGATTCGGCATAGGTTTCAAGTCGGTTTATGCTGTCACTGACCGGCCCGAAATCCGTTCTGCAGGGCGGAACTTCGGAATCAAGGACTTTGTCCACCCCTTCGAGTTGCCGCCATGCGAAGAACACGAAGGTGAGACAAGATTCTGGTTGCCCTTCCGTACAGATGACAGTTCAGTCTTCACGGAAATTGGCGAAGGGCTCCAGAAGCTGGATGCCAAAACCTTGCTCTTCCTCCGCCATGTCGAAGAGGTGGATTGGCGCATCGAAGGTGGCGCAAGCGGCACCTACTGTCGAGAGTCCGTCGAGTTGCAAGACGGATTGAGACGGGTTACTCTCATCGGCACGACGAGCTTAGGCGAAGAACTTTCTGAAGAGCAATGGTACGTGTTCTCTCGACCGGTCGAGTCAGATGGCACCGAGGTTGGAGCCGTCGAGATTGCCTACTCGGTGGATTTGACCGCTTCAACTAGCGATTTGAAATTGAGGACTGTTTCAGACTCAAGGTTGGCTGCTTTCTTCCCGACCAGCGTCCAAACTAATCTGGGGGTGGTCTTGCAAGCTCCGTTTCGAACCACTCCGGCTCGGGACAACGTGCCGCCAAAGGACCCCTGGAACCAGCGTCTTGTACAAGAAACTGCATCCCTGCTAGTCGAATCGCTCGGTGTCCTTAGGGACCTGAACTTACTCTCGGTTGATGTCCTTTGCGGCATGCCGATTGATGAGGACGACTTCCAAGAAGGCTCGATGTTCCGACCGCTCTATGATGCGCTAGCCAGCGCTCTCCAAGCTCAAGCACTGCTCCCAAAGAATGGTGGAGGTTGGATGCCGAGCTCACAAGCCGCCCTGGCTCGTGGACAAGAACTATGCGAACTCCTAGACTCAGGACAGTTGACATCCCTTTTTGAATCGAAGGAGGATTTGGACTGGCTTAGCGACAGCATTACTATGGACCGAACTCCAGTGCTCCGAAGCTACTTGATGCAGGAACACAAAATCCGGGAAATCCAGCCTCAGATGTTCGTATCAAGAGTCTCAAAGGAGTTCCTGGAGGACCAATCCGATGAGTGGATTTGCAAGCTCTACGAGTTCCTATCCGGGCAATCCCATCTTTGGAAAACACCTGGGAATCTGAACAAGCCCTGGGTTCGCTTGGCTGACGGCAAACATGTCGTTGCCTTCACCGGTGAACAGCCCAACGCCTACCTTCCTTCAAAGTCCAGTTCAGGATTCCAAACAGTGAGTCCCGCTGTCTGTTCCTCCGAAGATGCACTGAGCTTTCTCAGCGGCACCCTTAAGCTCAGCGAACCTGACCCCGTCGATGATGTCATCAAGAACATCCTGCCCCTTTACGAAGAGGGAGCTGAACACGATAATCTCGGTCTCTATCGAGAGCATCTCGAAGCAATAATCGCAGCCTATAGCAATCAGAACACCCGAGAGCGGTTCACTTCGGCACTCAAATCAAAGCACTGGGTCGCATCCATTGACAACGATGGCAGCAAGAACTGGCTGACACCGTTTCAGTGCTATCTGCCCACAGACCGTCTTCGCCAGCTCTTCGAAGGTGTGCCTGACATTGACTTCGTGGATGACTCGATTCCGGGTTTACAGGGCGAAGCAATCCGAAACATTCTTCGTGCGTGTGGTTCAGAGCGATATTTGGACACCGTCCCCCCGGCTCAGAAGCTCTCGTCCGATGAATGCTACAAGCTTAGACAGAAGTATGGTGACACCGGATGTTCAGGAGGGGAAAGCCAGGATGACCGCACTCTGCACGGGCTGGATGGAATCCTCAAGCGCATTGCCGAGCTTCCACATGATGAAGCCGCAGAGCGCAGCCAATTGCTCTGGGATGCCCTAGCTGACGTGGTTCAGGACAAGCGCCAGGGCGTGGTGAAGGCAACCTACACCTGGACTTATTACAGCCAACGGAGTATCGAATTTGACGCTGCATTTATCCGCACGCTGAAGAGCACTCCGTGGATTCCTTCAAAGGACGGCACACTTTCAACTCCTGATGAAGTGGTGTTCGAGCATCTAGACCCGACTTGGACTCCGAATCCTGTCCTTCAAACTGCCCTGAACTTCCGACCATCGGAGCTTGAACAGTTTGCCAAGGCAGCTGGATTCGACCTGGGCATCCTCAACATTCTCAAGAAAAGCGGCATCACAAGTGAATCCGACTTGAAGCAAAGGCTTGGTCTCACCAATGAGGATGAGTCATCTCATGATGATGATGATGAACATGAAGATGGCGAACATGACGATGAACAGCATCACGAAGAAAACACCCAAGGCAGCGATGATGATGGTGAAGTCGGTGATGGTGCGGGAAGCAATGGCAAAGAAGGAGAAGGAGCGGGAGTAGGTTCTGAAAGCGGCAGTGGGCGCAGCAGTTCGGGTGGCTCCGGTTCCGCAAGTGGAGGCAGTTCGTCCAACTCCTCCTCGAACAAGAATGCCAATGCCGGACGGCGGGAATTCTTCTCGTATCTAAAGACCCATCCGGTCGAGGTTGAGGACGATGAGTTCTCCGACTTGGAGACGCATGCAGAGCGGATGCGGGTCGAAGCGGTCGCCATCGACCACATCCTGAGAATTGAACCAGACCTACAGCGGACTCCCGCTGGGAACAAAGGGTTTGACCTTTATGGTACTGGCGAGAGTGGGCTCCCCAATCGCTGGATTGAGGTCAAGGCAATGGTCGGAACCCTTGCCAGCCACCCCGTTGGAATGTCGAAGGCGCAGTTTGAGAAAGCGATGACAGGAAAATCCAGCTACTGGCTTTACATCGTTGAAAACGCCACGTCAGAGGAACCAAGAATTTTGAAAATACAAGACCCCGCCGGAAATGCACGCACGTTCACATTTGATGAAGGATGGAGAGAGATTGCGACGGTCAGCCAGGTCAACGTTGAGACAGGTGAGGTAAAGATTTGAGTATAGAAGTCAAAAGCAATACAGACTTTCAGGGTACTTCGCTTGATTGGCTTGGAGCATTCCCTCGCAGATGGGAAGTATTGCCTGGTCTGGCAGTGCTTCAGGAGCGACAAGTCAAGAACGTAGGGCTTCGAGAAAAGACGGTGCTCTCGCTGAGTTACGGAAGAGTCGTCGTGAAGCCTGAAGAAAAACTACGTGGGCTCGTCCCAGAGTCCTTCGAAACTTACCAAATCGTTGAGCCCGGCAATATCATCATCAGACCGACAGACCTGCAAAATGACCATGTTAGTCTTCGAGTCGGCCAGGTTAAAGACAAAGGCATCATCACGTCTGCTTACATTTGCCTTGAAACAAAGGGCAGTCTAACCCCTGACTACGCTCACTACTTGCTCTTGGGTTATGACCTCAAGAAAGTCTTCTACGGACTCGGTTCAGGTCTGAGACAGAATCTCTCTTGGACCGACTTTCGCCGCCTTCCTATTCCCGTCCCGCCTGCCGATGAGCAGGCGCAGATTGTGCGCTTCATTCGCCTTCTTGACCATCGGGTGAATCGGCTCATCAAGGCCAAGCGGCGGCTAATCGAGCTGCTGAACGAGCAGAAGCAAGCCATCATTCACCGTGCCGTCACCCGAGGTCTCGACCCCACCGTCCCCCTAAAACCCTCCGGCATCGACTGGCTCGGGGAAGTGCCAGAGCATTGGAAGGTGAAGAGAGTGCGCCACGTTGCTGAAATGCTAGTCAGCAACGTTGACAAGCACTCCCACTAGAACGAGGAGACGGTTCGACTGTGCAACTACGTCGATGTCTATAAGAACGAGGCAATCAACGACCAACTGAAGTTTATGGTGGCAACCGCTTCAAAAGATGAGATTGAGCGGTTTCGAATCAAGATTGGCGATGTCATTATCACGAAAGACTCAGAACTCTGGTCTGACATTGGGGTTCCAGCCGTCGTTCGCTACGAGGCTGATGATTTGGTCTGTGGGTATCACCTCGCCATCCTGCGACCGAAGGCAGATGAACTCAGCGGCGAGTTTCTGCTCAGGTGCTTGCAAGACCGATTGATAGCTACCCAACTTCATGTCGCTGCAAACGGAATCACTCGCTATGGTTTGTCCCAAGGTTCAATCAAGTCGTGCCTGATACCTGTGCCGCCACTTGGCGAGCAAGGGGAATTGGTGTCCCATTTGATGGAGGCGACTCGGGATTTGACGCTTGCCATTTCGAAGGCGCAAGCTGAAATTGACCTCATTCGTGAGTACCGAACTCGACTAGTCGCCGACGTGGTGACAGGTCAACTCGATGTCCGTCACCTTGACTTGCCCGAGGTCGAAGAATCGCTCATTGAAGCGATTGATGCAGTGGAATCCGATGACCCAGATGAAGAACTTGAAGCCCAGGAGGTTGAATAGCAGTGCTTACCAACATTCAAATTGACGACGGAGCTCTCGGTCGCTTGCTTGAAGGGCTGCTCAAACTTGGGCGAGAATGCGAGTGGGTCGAGTTCAAAGAGAACTGGGATGAACCAGAGGACATCGGCGAATACATCTCTGCGCTTTCGAACTCAGCGGCAATAGCGGGGATGCCCCAGGGCTACCTGATTTGGGGTGTTCAAGATGGCACTTTGGACATTGTTGGCACAACGTTCGACCCAGCGAGTAAGAAGATTGGCAACGAAGAGCTTGAGAATTGGCTTTCCTACCAGGTTGCTCCCCGGCTGAATCTGCGGTTCATCAAGTTTGAAGTTGATGGAAAGGCGCTGGTGCTTCTCGAAGTTGACCGGGCATTCCGGCACCCTACTCGGTTTAGAAATGATGAGTTCATCCGAGTCGGTTCCTATAAGAAGAAGCTCAAAGAACACCCAGAGAAGGAGGCACTTCTTTGGAAGCAGTTCTCAGGGACGCCCTTTGAGGACTTGGCGGCGGCATTTGACCTGACCGCCGAGCAAGTGGTTGAACTGCTTGATATTGAGTCCTATTACCGATTGAACGACCGACCGCTCCCTGGCGAACTCATGAAGAGCCTGGAGGCGCTGGTAGTCGATGAACTTATCAAGCCGGAGACCTCCGGTCGGTGGTCGGTCACAAATCTTGGGGCTGTGCTTTATGCTCGCAATCTGGATTCATTCCGAAATCTTGGGCGCAAGGTTGTTCGAATCGTTCGGTACAAGGGCAATGACCGTATTGATTCCGTCAAAGAATGGTCCATCTCCAAGGGCTATGCAGTCGGATACGAAAGTGCCGTTGAACTCGTGATGGAGCAGATGCCTTCAAGGGAGATTATCGAAAGCGCCAGAAGGATTTCGCTGCCGATGGTGCCCAAAGTGGCAATCCGTGAAATTCTAGCGAATGCCTTGATTCACCAAGATTTTACCGTCGCAGGAGCAGGCATCATGGTCGAAATCTTCGACACAAGAGTTGAGATTTCGAATCCGGGTGAACCGATGGTTGACACCAAGCGTTTGCTCGACCTTCCCCCTCGGTCTCGGAACGAAGCGCTCGCTTCCCACATGAGACGAATCGGTTACTGCGAAGAGAGAGGCAGTGGCATCGACCGAGTTGTGAGCTTAGTCGAGGCATCTCAACTTCCTGCTCCCGAATTCTCTGTTCCCGACGGAAGCACGAAAGCGACCCTCTTTGGGACTCGACCGCTCAAAGATATGGATGCTGATGCCCGCATTCGGGCTTGCTATTGGCATGCTTGCTTGAAGCGAGTGAGACATGAGTACGTGACCAATGCGAGTCTGAGAGAGCGATTTGGCATTGACGAAAAGAACAGCGCCACCGTATCCAGACTCATCAAAGAAGCAGTCGAGAGTGGGTTCATCAAGCCTCATGCTGAGAACTCATCGAATCGCCTCAAGCGGTATGTCCCGTTTTGGGTCTGAGTTTATTTGATGGGTATTTGATGGAACGCCCCTCTGGGGACTGATTTAGGTTCAAAAGCGACCCCATTTCTATTTGATGGTCATTTGATGGCTTCTGCTGCGCCATCCTGGATGGCAGACGCCCGTCTGCGTAACCTGAGAGCTGCCAATGCCCACTCGTTTCGAGAGCATTGCATGGCTCCAAGCGACTCGCTTGTGATGCCAGAGTTTATTTGATGGGTATTTGATGGAACGCCCTTTTGGAGACTGATTTAGGTTCAAAATCAGTCCGAATCTTATTTGATGGTCATTTGATGGCGCTCCATCGGGTTTCGGATATTACACTTGGGGCATAATTATTCTGTGCGTGCAAGTCAGGACATCCGAATCGAGCCTTCCGCCCTCTCATTAGAGACTTTGGACAGGCTCTCCAGGCTCTTCAAAGAAGGAGAGCACTCTACTCTGGTGGGTCAGAGCGGAGAAAGGATAGTGCTACCATCGGAGCTTCGGAGGGTGTTCGCCTTCGTAGTCAAAGCCTTGGAGAAGCGGCAGTCGGTGTGCCTGATTCCTGAAGATGAGCCGTTCACGACCCAAGCCGCCGCCAATTTCCTTGGGATGTCTCGCCCATACTTCATGCGGTTGCTCGATGCTGGAGAGATTCCCTTCCACCGAGTCGGCACCCATCGCAGGGTGCTCTACAGAGACCTGGTTGCGTTCCAAGAGAGTCGGACAGAGGTTCGCACTGCCGCTCTTAGCAAGGTGACTCAGGAGCTGTCTGAAGCAGGTGTCTACGACCGCATGGCGGAGGAGAAAGGAGCGTGAGCACAGATGCAAGCGAAAAGGGCTTAGAACTGCTCATCGTCCGGCACCTGACCGGGCTAACTAACGAGCAGATTCTGAAACCGTCTTCACCGGGCGTTGCCGAGAATCCTACTGGCTACATGGGCGTTGGCTACGCCTTGGGGCGGTCTGAGGACTTCAACCGGGATTATGCAATCGACCTGGTTAAGCTCTGCGCCTTTCTCTCAGCGACCCAGCCAAAGGTCTTTGGCCAGCTTGAACTCGGAACTGAGGGAATCAAACGCCATCAGTTCTTAACCCGTCTTCAAGGCGAGATTGCCAAGCGAGGCATCGTTGACGTGTTGCGCAAGGGAGTCTCGCACCAAGCTGCCCATGTTGAGCTGTTCTTCGGAACACCTTCACCGGGAAACAAGAAAGCCAAGGAGAACTGGGACGCCAACATTTTCAGCATTACCCGGCAACTCAAGTATTCCAAGGATGAGACTCAGCTTTCGCTCGACCTTTGCCTCTTCCTCAACGGTCTACCGATAGCCACCTTTGAACTGAAGAACAGTCTGACCAAGCAGACTGTGGAAGACGCCGTTCAGCAATACAAGCGAGACAGGGACTCCAGAGAGCTTCTGTTTCAATTTGCCCGCTGTCTGATTCACTTTGCGGTTGATGATTCGGAAGTGCGTTTCTGCACCCACCTCCGAGATAAGGCTTCTTGGTTCTTGCCGTTCAACAAAGGTTGGAACGACGGGGCGGGAAATCCCCCCAATCCAGATGGTCTGAAGACCGACTATCTCTGGAAAGAGATTTTGACCAAGGAAGGGTTGACGGACATCCTGGAGAACTACGCCGAGCGAGTCGAGGAGAAAGACCCGAAGACCAACAAGGTGAAGCGCTCGCTCATTTTTCCTCGCTATCACCAGCGGGACGTTGTCCGCAAGCTCATTGCTGACGCTAAAGCAAATGGAGCTGGCAAGCGGTATCTAATTCAGCACTCGGCTGGGAGTGGAAAGTCGAACTCCATTGCGTGGTTGGCTCACCAACTCGTGGGCTTGGAGAAGGACTCGACGCCAATTTTCGATTCGGTGGTCGTGGTTACTGACCGGGTTATTCTCGACAAGCAAATCCGGGACACCATTAAACAGTTTGCTCAGGTGGGCTCGGTTGTCGGACATGCGGAGCGGTCTGGACAGCTTAAGGATTTCCTTAAAAACGGGAAGAAAATCATCATCACAACGGTTCAGAAATTTCCGTTCATTCTTGATGACATCGGCTCAGCCAACAAAGACAGTTCATTTGCTATCCTCATTGACGAGGCACATTCAAGCCAAGGCGGTCAGACCGCCGCCAAGATGAACATCGCCCTCTCGGGAACTTCGGCTGAGGAAGATGAAGAGGATACGGAAGACCATATCAACCGCATCATGGCAGCCCGAAAGATGCTGCCGAATGCTTCTTACTTTGCATTCACGGCTACTCCGAAGAACAAGACTCTTGAAGTCTTCGGAGAGCCGTATCCTGAAGGCGACGGCGTCAAGCATCGACCGTTCCACAGCTATACGATGAAGCAGGCGATTCAGGAAGGTTTTATCCTGGATGTTCTGAAGAGCTACACCCCGGTGAACAGCTACTACAACTTGGTCAAGACGGTCGAAGAAGACCCGGAGTTTGATGCCAAGAAAGCTCAAAAGAAGCTTCGTCGATACGTTGAGTCCCATGAGCACGCCATCCGGGAGAAGGCGGAAATCATGGTTGACCACTTCCATGACCAGGTCATTGCCAAGCAGAAGATTGGTGGTCAAGCCAGAGCGATGGTCATTACGGGCAACATCAAGCGTGCCATCGACTACTATCATGCCTTCAAAGACTATCTGAAGGAGCGCAAGAGCCCATACAAAGCAATTGTCGCCTTCTCCGGTGAGCACGAATACGGTGGTCAGAAGGTTACCGAGGCTTCGCTTAATGGATTTTCGAGCAACAAGATTGCCGAGGAGATTCAAGAAGACCCTTACCGCTTCCTGATTTGTGCAGACAAGTTCCAGACGGGATACGACGAGCCGCTGCTTCACACGATGTATGTGGACAAACCGCTCTCGGGAATCAAGGCGGTTCAGACTCTTTCTCGACTGAACCGGGCGCATCCCAAGAAGCACGACACGTTCGTTTTAGACTTTGTCAACGACATCGACACAATTCAGTTGTCCTTTGACCAATATTATCGGACGACGATTCTGGCACGGGAAACTGACCCGAACAAGCTTCATGACCTGAAGGCAGACCTCGATGCCGCCCAGGTTTACGATGATGCTTCAGTGAAAAGGCTCGTCGAGTTGTATCTTCAGGGCGCAGACCGAGACACTCTCGACCCGATTCTAGACGCATCTGTTGCGACGTACCTTGAGTCGCTTGATGAAGACGGTCAAGTGGAATTCAAGGGCAATGCCAAGGCTTTCGTGAGAACCTATGGATTCCTTGCGTCGGTGCTCACTTACAGCATCGCTTCCTGGGAACGACTGTCCATCTTCTTGAATTTCCTCATTCCCAAACTCCCTGCTCCTAAGGAAGAAGACTTGTCGAAAGGCGTCTTAGAATCCATCGACATGGACAGCTACCGTGTCGAAGTTCGGTCGGCTCTGTCTATCTCGTTGACTGACCAGGATTCTGAAATTGAGCCGGTGCCGACATCTGGTGGCGGTCATATTCCAGAACCAGAGCTAGACCGTCTCAGTAACATCCTGAAATCGTTCAACGAGCAATTTGGCAATATTGAATGGAAGGATGGGGACAAGATTCGTGATGTCATCACCCAAGAGATTCCGGAAAAGGTTGCTGCCGACAAAGCTTATCAAAACGCTATGCTCAACTCGGATAAGCAGAACGCTCGAATTGAGCACGACAAAGCACTACAGCGAGTTCTGGTTGAGCTTCTTTCAGACCATACGGAGTTGTTCAAGCAGTTCTCGGACAACCCTGCCTTCAAGAAGTGGCTTTCTGACTCGAACTTCGCCGTCACCTACAATGCAACGCCATAAGTTAGGGCTTGGGTGAAAAAGGTGGTCTGATTGCTGGGAGCGCCGGTCGCACCCCCGAGCGATTATGAGAATGTCAAGCTGCTTGACCGGTTGACAACTATTTCTTTCTGAGTCGGCGTCCGAGGCTCCTGCTTCCTCGTTGGTGAGTACCCTAATCACACTCGTTCAGTTCACTGACGGCCTCGGTGTCCTCGGGGTAGCAAATCGGGCAGATGCAGTCGTCGCAGTCCGATTCATCGTGACAGTCTTCGCATGCGAAGGGCACATCAGTGCTTTCAGCCCAGTCCCTTATGCACTCTTTGATGTTCGTAGCTGCGCTTCTTGGGCAACAGCACGCTTCGACGTACTCATGGAGAAGCTGATTCAGTCTTTGCTCTAGTGAGCCATGCTCGACGAGCTCGTCCCTGACAGGACTTTGTTCCGGTGGAAGTTGTACTGATTCTGATTTGATTTTCATGTGGTTTCTCACAGCAGCCAGAATTGTTCTGACTTTCCTTCAAACTGACTATCGTGCGAATCTCATGAAATCCGCACGATAGTCAGTACATGGAGAAACTCGACACCTGTTTGTTCGGCTGGAACAAGCGTCCCTTTTGCGAATACCTTGACCCAGGCTGCCCTGTCCTTCGCTTTGGGAAATTGAGACAGTCGCTTCTGAGGGAAGTGTGCCCCAAGACTCTTGCTCTGGCTTACATCATCGGAAATCAGAGTTGGCGAAGAGATGTATGGGGGATGGAAAGTCATGATGGCTCGTTCTTCACGATTTCGACTGGAAGCGGAAAGAAAGGCGCACGACCGTTCGGTTGGCGAGAAGTGCTCCGAACACTAACGGGAAAGCAGTGCGCAGTCACCACAAGTGACGCTCCGTACCACAAGCCATCGAACTGGCTTTCCGTCCCGAAGTATGTTCGAGTTCTCCGTATTGACGTGGACGATGACCGGGCATGGGAGAACGATGACGAAGTCGCCATTTTGAGCGAAATCCGGCGTGAGCAACTAATCTGCACCAAGCTCGGATTTCCCTATAGCGCATTCAAGACCGGGCGCCGAGGCCATCAAGGCATCATCCCACTGCCGGTAGCTATGCCGCTGAGCTTGGCTTCTCTCTTGATGGAGATGTACCTACACGTACATGAACGAAGTGGAATCAAGTCTCCGATGGTGGATAAGACCAATTTGACTGGGCAGATGCGAATGCCTGGAGGGCTCCACCGAAAGACGCAAGACCTTGCGCTTTTCATCGACATTGATAGCGGAACTCTCTACGACATCGACACCCAAGCTGAACTGATGGTGAAGGCGTTCTCATACCCATCCATGAAGGAATCTCTCCATTGGGATGCACTTGCATTCAAAGAGGCTGCGCAGGAACTTCTAGACTGGACATCCACTCAAGGAATTTCCCGAGACCGTAGAGTTTTGCCCGCCGAAATGCGTCATGCGGTGACTGACCTAGAAACCAATGCAATCGTTCGTCGCTTCCGAGAGTCCTGTGAGTTCTTTGGGCTCAAAGTTATCACTGCATCCGACCGGGTTTCAAATTCTCCGAAGCTAGAAAAAAGACATCAGACTTCAAGCGACTCTTGTAGCAGCCAATGGGCGCAGCAAATCTATAACGAAGGGTTTAAGCCGGGTGGATTTTGGGATTGGATAAACATGGGTGGCAAAAAGGCAATTCGAGCTGCCCATGTTCTATTTGGTGAGGATGGGGCAAGAAAAGCACTCGAAGACAAAGCGAGAAGTATTCCAGCCAAGTCGGAAGATGACCTATTCGACCGGCTGAACACGATTCGCTCTTGCATGTCTTCGTATCACTATCAAGCTGAGAACACTCCAGTGGATGCAGAAGAAATCCGCTCTCACTGGAATTCAGCCAAGAGAGAGGTGAAGTCAACTCTAAAAGACAAGCCCAAACCCCGATGGAAACTAGAACCTGCAATTGCGGTGCTTACAGTGTTGCTTGCAGATGCTGAGATTCATCAAAGACGATTCACAAAACTAGGGCTCCGTGAAATTGAACGCAGGGTGTCATCAACTTATCCTGAAATCAAGTGCTGCACCAATACAGTAAAGGCATCGCTACATCGACTCGTTGAGTCTGGACTTGTCCGAAAGCGAAGAGTTTCCACAGCAACGAGCGTCCCGGACGTGTATCAAATTCTGAAGGCTGCTCCGCAAGCCAACGAGGAGTGGATTGAACTCTATTAGCAACCTGGTCTCATCTCCTATTGCGTTAGGCTGCGATGCAGCCGAGTCAACTTCAATTTGGACATAGTTTAGCATTGATATGTAAGTAACCCTTAATATACTGTGCAACTTTTGAACCTGATTCTGAAGATGAGCTTAGAGCCCGACCATTCCTGATACATTCTGTTCGAACATCGTTGCTTCCCTAAGATAGTCGTTGATAGAGTTCGAGCGATGGCGACTGTGCTTCGCAATGACAGCCTGTGCGGCACCAACACTAAAAGCGTCCGTGATAAGACCTGCTCGGCAGCTATGCCCACCAACAAGAGCATCGTCAAGACCAACTAATCGAGCAAATTGCTTCAGCACTTGGCAGACTACTTGGTCAGTCAGCCTTGAATCCTGGATGCGACCTCCCTTGGCGACAGGTCGGAAAACCGCACCGCTGGATATCTCAGAGACCTGGAGCCAGTTCCGCATAGCGTTGACAGGACAAGTGTCTGTGCGGCTCCCACGTTGAATCGCAATCTTCACTCCCGCCGATGTATGGTCGGTCTTGCTTGTCCGCAAAGTCAAAACGAGCCCCTCCTCTACGAACGAGATGTCATCGACATCAAGCCCAACGACTTCGCTTCGGCGGAGGGCTCCAGCATATCCAACCAAAAGAATTGCTCTATCTCTGATGCCCTTCGTATCTGAGCGCATCAGGTCAACTCCCTCCCGGATGTGCCGAACCCTCACCGGAATCACCTGGCGCTTTGCTGTACCGTTCGCCCGCTTCACACCAAGAAGCGTCGAGCGAACCAGCTCGGATTTGGTTGGCGATTCGTGGCCAGCAGCTCGATGCGCTGTCGAGATGGATGATAGTCTTCGCTGAATTGTCGATGGTCGATGGGTTTCAGCAAGATTAGCGATATACGCTGCTACGGTGCTTGGGTGGCAAGGAAGAGCCACCAATCCGTGTGTCGAGCAGAAGGCGGTGAAGTGCTTCCAATCGCATGAATACGCTCGAAGTGTTGATTCAGCTCGTGAACGACGAGCAAAGTCCACTGCGCTGGACTGAAGGCGCTCGATTTCGGTCGATTGAGCTGGTGCCAACTCGGTCGAAGATTGAAACTGATACTCTTTCATTATCAGTTGTAAAACGACCCGCTGGAATGTTGAGGAAATTTGCCCCGAGCGTGCCCGGTCAATGTGTCGCTCGAATCGACCGTTCCAAACAACCCTGGACCGAAAGGATATCTCGTTACTCGTCGATTGGTTTCGAATCTTCGACCCTGCGATGCTGCAAACTCACGATGTAGTCGCCAAATAGCTCAATAGGGTCGATGCCAATGGCTCTGGCAAGAGCGACGAACTCGACCACATCTAAAACTCGGGCTCCACTTTCCACCTTGTGATAGACCGTCGGGTGAAAGCCTAGCCTTCGACCGACCTCTCTTTGCGACAAGCCCGCCAATTCTCTTGCGTCACGAATCGTCGTGAGCAAGATGTCGGTCTCAAGTGAAATTGAGGATTGTCGAGTGCGCTTAGCCAACCTGGCTACAGAGTTGCACCCAAACCTGTAGGTATCATAACTACATTCCTGGGCATCTGTGGTAATAACCTCGCTCGTGGATTCGAGTTCGACATGGCATATTGCACATCTTGCGGAGCGTCCCTGAAGGGTGACGAGAGGTTTTGCGGAACATGTGGAGCGGCGGCCCCAACTAGCTCAGCACCCAAAGTTCCGTCACACACCGACGCTCGTCCTCCGCTCGACGCTAGACTTGGTGAGGCATCGAGTGGCAGCGCCACGACAGAATCAGTGACCCTACAGATTCATTGGGGCGGAACAAGGTTCTTGGCTGGTCAATTCACCGTGCTCGTTGATGGAACTAGAGTTAAGACCAGTGACTTTGATAAGTCATTCATCTATGAGCTGAGTCTGAGACCAGGCCAGCACGCCATTCAAACTGAGATTTTAATTCTGGGAACAGGCGTCAGGCGACACCGACTCTACACTCTAAGCCTGAGTGCCGGAAAGCACCAGGCTCAACTGAGTTACAGTCGATTGTGGGGGAATTTTGAAAAGCAACTTCAGCTTCGCAGGCTGTGATATGGCCCCCAAGAAGGTTAAGAATGCAGAACTGTAAATCATGTCAGGCTCCCCTAAATGGGGATGAGAAGTTCTGTGGAAGTTGTGGAGCAGAGTGTGTGATTGCTACGCCAAAAGCGGAAACGGCGAGACCTTCGAGCAATATCCCTCCCCCCACTACTCCAGTTGCTCCGGCCCCTGCAGGGCATGAGTTTATCAGCTCTTCAAAGGCTCAAACACTGCCGTCTAAGCGCACATGGACAGGGCGCATTCCACTTTGGATTATCGTGGGATTAGTAATGGCCCTCTCGCCATTCGTCAAACGAGGGTTCGACCAAGCGCTTAATCGTCCGCCGGACTTGACTCCTGAAGCATGTATCCAGAGCATTTTCAAAGTTGACGGAATAAACACGTACCTCACCCAAAGGCGGCGAGTCCTTGACCGCATTGCTTCGATGAATTGCGCTGAGCTGAGTTCGATGATTCTCTACGCACGGCAGAACCAGGAGAAGTTCAAAAACCTCACGCCGCAGGAAATTCAGAACGTAAACGAAGTGGGAGAGGCGTTCAAACTTCGGGTGAGCGTTGCTGGATGTCAGGTGACCGCTGATGGTTCTTATGTCGAACCCACAATCGGAAGTGCAGGTAGGTGAAGTTCTGTACGAAATGCGGCTCGAAGCTTAACTCAACCAAGTTCTGTATAAACTGCGGAGCGGAAGTTGAGGAAGGGCAGGTTCCGCCAAAGTCCTCTTCATCTCCAAAACAGTGGTCTGCCACTGTAGGCCCCAATGGGCTGACTCAATGCCCCCAATGTGGCAAGACCCTTCGGGTCCACTGGACCGGAAAGCCGGGAAACTTTGTTTGCCCAATCGGGGCGGGAGGATGCGGAATCAACTTTTCTGTGACGGTGGACCCCAAGTGGAGCAAGTATACGACTGGCGGTGGGCAAAACTCAGCGCAGACTCAATCCAGTCAACAAAGTCAGCCTTCGCCGCCTCTCACCACCTTCATTTTGGCTTGCCCTAAGTGTCAACGAGCTATTGGACTTCCACAGTCCACCTACGGGATTTCCCAGTGTATCTGTGGATTCAATTTTCGGTTCAGAACGCAGGAAAAGGTGGGAGTTATTGTTCCCCAAGTTCAGTGGTTGTATGTGCCGCAACAAGACCCTTGCCCAGAATACCAAGTGTCCCTCGAAAGCACAACGATTCACTCAGACGGCTCAGTCAGCCTCGACTGCCCTGCTTGTGGGACGAACACTACGGTCGTATCACCAGGCTATTCCAAGGCAGCTACCAGTGCAGCTAGATGCTCACAGTGCCAGCAGCGCTTCCTATTCGCCCTTGCACAATCGCCCAATGGCGTAATGAATAGGGCTCGGCCCTTCGAAAACGGAATTCCGATGCGGCCATTCAAGCCCCTACCTTTGATATCCGAGCGAATCATTTATTGTTCAGAATGCTTGAATCAGCTTGGTCCTGGTCGAATTCCGCCAGATTCAACATTTAATAACCCCGGCGCTCCGGCAGCATACGACCGGAGAGTACTCCCGACGGTGGGTGAAGTCTGGACGAAGTGTCGCCAGTGCGTCGATGCGGAGACTGAAGCAAAGCGAATAAAGGAAATCAAGGCGATTCCTGGTCTTGCCTGGGGTGCGGTAAAACTCGGGGTTGGATGCATCTGGTGGGGCATATGCATCATCGGTTTATTAATATTCTTGCTGGTTACACCCCTGATGCCGTTAGCGCTGATAGCCTTGGTGATTCTTGGAATCCTTGCACTCGTGAAGTTCTTGTTTAAGGACTAACCCATTGAGCTGGTTGGAAATCGGGGCTTTCCAATATTGAGAAATTGAACCCGTTGCTTTGACCCACAAGCATTTCTCAAGGCTGAGTTCACTGGAAGGCGGTCGCCACCTCCCGTTGCAGCATGCGCTTAGCAACTTGCAAGTGGGAACGGAGCTGGCTATCCGAAACCTGAAGAATCTCCGCCGCTTCAGAGTACGTGTACTCTTCCAAGTAAATGAGAGATAGTGCATAGGCGACGTGGATGGGAAGCTTCTCCATGAGCAGTTTCACGTAGAGGTCTGAGTCCAAGTCATCCATTGCTGAGCACCCGAACCGCTCTTCGTAGTCTACGAAACTCGGGCTATCCAGCTCCAGGAACTGAAACACGAGCGCCCCAAGAGCATCTCGTTCGACCGAGGAGAGTGCCTCTCCAGACCAGTTCTTGGTTAACGCCTGGTTTCGTGCCTTTCTCTTCTGCGAAGGGCAGCGCACTCCGCCGACGCAGTCAATTGCCGAACGCAAGTGACACTCCGCCGAATAGAGAAGATAGCGGTCGATTTCAGATTCGGAGCGAGTAGAGTCAACTCGCTCTGCGGCGATGAGTACGCCTAAGATGAGTTCCTGTCGTGCATCTTCAAAGTCAAGCGACGTTCGTTTTGTCGAGTACTTGCGGGCAAGAGAGTTGATGTTGCGCCCAAGTCGTTCGAGGAGTGCGCTTCCGAACCGGAATTCGGCTCTGTTCGAAGGGGTGTGATTATCGGAGTCGAGATGGGCAGTTGCGCCCGATGTGCATGGTGTGTTTTCCATGCGGCTCTACCGAGCACGGGTAACTAAATGAGGAAAACAGAAGCCCGACTTTAGAGAGGCTCAGGTTCAAATCGGGCACTGTTTCGGCAATAGCTGCGTCTGACGGCGGCATGAATTGTCTGCCAAACTCATTAAATGAAAGGAAAACGCATCACAGTTCGCTTCTCAGATGAGGAGTACAAAGCAATCGAAAAAGCTGCCGGATTGCTCGACATGCAGGTGTCTTCTTTTGCTCGTTATGCAATCCAAGAATGCCTGGAAGGAAGAACCGAAGCACGGCGATTGTTAGCCACCGACTGCATTAGAGCCAGCAATTCAGCTCTGCAGGCGTACAACCATCTGGAGAATGCGTTAAGGCGACTTAACATCCCTAAGCCTCCGGGATAAGAAATGTGATTTGTGCTTCACCCCGTGCGATATTGACTGCATAGGAATTACAGCTCTGCTACCGGTCACTGATTACAACGGCAGAACCGGTTAGCTGCAAATGAATAATCACCAAATATACAAAATCACCCTATTGCCAAAGAACTCCGCCGAAGGTCCACGACTTTCCTTCCCATCCCTTCTCATGGAAGGTGGTCGATGAGTTTCAAGCACGTACTACTTGACGGGCGAGGCGACCAAACTTGGACGACTCCCAAGGAAGTCTTTGATGCGTTCGACAAGCGATTTTGCTTTACTGTCGATGCCTGTGCATCTCAGAAGAACTCGCTCTGCGAGCAATTTTGGACCGAACAAGATGACGCCCTCGCTCAGGATTGGGGCGCACAGTCGATATGGGTAAATCCACCGTTCGCTATGGCAAAGAAGTTTGTTGAGAAGGCAGTGAAGTCAGCATCAAATGGTGCGCTGGTGACGATGGTCATTCCTGCCAACATGAATTCCTGCTACTGGCATGACCATATTCTTGGAAAGCCGAATGTGGAAGTTCATTTCCCTCGACGAGGGCTAAAATTTGGCGGAGCGAAGAAGGTCTGCCCATGCCCTGTCGCTGTGGTCGTGTTTCATCCGGGTTCTCCGTCAACAACTCCTAGTTGATACTTTCAAAAAATACCGTGACTGTCACCCCAACGTCCGAGCCTCTCGGAATTTGGGGTTCCCAATTCCGGAAAATGGAACCCCCGATTTTGACCCACCAGGGGGGGCAGTGCGGAAAAACGTCAGTTGGAACGACAGCCTATTCATGGCAAGACCAGCAACAAAATTAAGAGTTCAGGCGACAGTTTCTGGAGGAGCTTCGAAGCAAGAAGTCCGAAGATGGGTGAATGCGACAAAGCTCCTGTTTGAACTTCAGAAGCGAAAAGAAGAGAGACCAGCAACCGAATCGAAGTAGCTTTTCACTTAAAATCGAGAACCGTCGTTCCAATGTCAACAGCCATTCACCTTTGGTGACTGGCTGTATTTCTTTGTTTCTGGTCCCTGGCATCCAAATCAAAATTGCCTGCAACGCCGCTATCTCATCGGTCAGTAAAGTCCCCGAGTAATTCGGTAAAGTCAGTCCGCCTGTGCCACGGATTGCGATGAATTTGAACGAGACTTCTTAGGACGACCTCCTTTGTCCCTTGGCTTCTTGCCAAATCGGAGGATTTGAACCTGGAAAGTGATGGTTCCGTAGTTCGGAATGGACTCACTCCCCGCACCCAAAATTTCAACTTCCATGTGATTTCACTGGAAGTTTTTTTGTGCCCATACTGAGGGCATTATGTCGATCCTTGGGAATCTAGACACCATCCTCGTTTTCGTCAACGATATGGATCAGTCGGTTGCTTTCTACACTCAGGTTTTGGGGTTTGAGTGCGGCTATTCGAGCGAGCACTGGTCGGTCATCAATGCGCCAGGGGCCAGGATCGGGCTCCATTCCGGCCGTGAATCTCATCACGAGAGCTCGGTCGCGCTCTGCTTCCAGACCGCGAGCACCGAACAGCTCAAAGCTCATCTGGCAGAATCCCAGACAAAATTCTCCCCCGAGGAGCACGAAACTCCCCGAGGGCGGTTGATCGAGTTTTACGATCCAAGCGGAAATCGCTTGCAGGCTATCGAGCTTACTTCTTGAGCAAATCTCGGATTTTGCTACACTGAAATTCTGGAAAATTAGTAGAACTAGGAATATGACGCGTACCAGTAAGTAGCGCCGGCATGGCTACGTTCCTCAAATACGGATGGTTCCGCGAGGAATCGCGTCTAGCCTAATCCTGTTGTATAGTATTAGAATGGTATTTAGCGAATCCAAGGCAGCAGCACTTGCGGCGCATATTCTAAGAATGGCGGGAGGCAAGATGGAATACCTGAAGCTCCTGAAGCTGATGTACCTGTGCGAACGCGAGTCTCTCAAAGCAATCAGCACATCCATTACTGGAGATAATTTTGTCTCGATGAAACACGGCCCAGTGATGAGTGGAACGTATGATCTCATCAAGGGAAATTGGGAGTGGTTCGAACATGATACATGGGAAAAGTCAATCCATCGGGACAAATACATTGTAAGTGTGGTATCCGATATCGACGTTTCGGTGTATCTAAGTCCATTTGAAATCGAAATCGCTACAGATATCTGGAATCGTTTTAAGAGCGTCGATAAGTGGGAAATTGTGAAATGGATGCACGATACATTTCCCGAGTGGCGCGAAACGAATAGCAGAATCGCTATCAATCTCGAGGACATTTACAAGGCGGTTGGAGTCAGTGATGAGGACGTGGCCAGGAGACTTCACTTTATCCAGGGCCTGTCCGCATTTGAGCGCCTCCTTGCAGATGCAAAGGACGTGTCGTAATGTCCATC
Source organism: Armatimonadota bacterium (assembly GCA_017303935.1). Taxonomy (NCBI): domain Bacteria; kingdom Bacillati; phylum Armatimonadota; species Armatimonadota bacterium. The sequence goes on from JAFLBD010000003.1 coordinate 345,842, forward strand.
AAAGCAGACGTCGGCCTAGTCCTGACGCACTCCGGGGGGCACCCCGTTATGATCGTTTCCGATTACCCTGCTCATGGTGACGACCTAGTGATTATGGTCAATTTTACGTACTACACAAATGTCCAGGACGCCCATATTTTGTTCCACAAGGGGTACAGATTATCCGGCGGATATGCGTTCGACAAAGACTCGACGGTTCACCCAGACGTAGCAAAGTGTACGAGGTCTCAGGCCGAGACCGTTATCTTGGCATGCAACAATCACGGCCATGCCAGCCAAATCGACATTGATAAAGTTAGGAAACTGGTTGCAGTTAACTCGGCGAAAATCAAAGATGCGGATGTCAGGTCGCACGTTCAGAGTCTGGGCTGGTAACGATTTAGCATCAAGTAGATTTGTGCACGATGCGTGTCTCAAATCTACTTACTGGTGGTGAAATCAAATTCTTAATTTTCACATTGTTCTAAAGCGCATATCAGTTCATTCGATTAGTCCTCAAATTTCTTAAGCAGCAATTCCTAGTCCGACCGAAGCTCTTCACTCGGTGGGACTTGCGCCGCCAGATTTTTGAATTTCCGGACATTGCCTCCGAAGTCTTGCGCAGAAAAGACAATAATCGGTGCAAAACTACGGCAATTTGGTTCAAGAGTTGAGATTTTTGGTTCAAATTTTTCGATCTGTTGTTCTATTGATTTTAGGCCTTTGCGAAATAGTGTCCGTTTTGCGACCAGTCGGGCAATCTTTGGTTCAAGAAAACTATTCTCTAGTTCAAAATTTGAAGACTTTTGTACATGCTTTTCGGCAATTGAGACATGTACGTCCACGTTTACTACGTTGGTTCGGCGCTTTCTCGCCAACCGGGTGCATGGAACCGACCTCAAATTGCGGCAAGAACTGGGAAAATTGATGTCGAAAGATCAACTTTAGATCGCATTTCCTGCACTTCCCCTCTCTACTTCGCGATTTCAAGCCGAAAGATCAAGTAGTGCCGAATTCAGACCCGGATTTTGGTCGGCAGTTCGGCGAGGTCATTTATGGCAATTTATATTACAGAGGAGCTGAACGACTCCGCCCTTGTCATTGCGATGAACAATTTCATCGCCAACATTACGGATAACGATGCCGTTTTGGGTTTGGACACCGATGAACTCCTGGCCTTCACCACCCGATACAACGCTTTCAAGGCGGCGGTTGACGAGGTCGCGGATATCAAGCTGCAATCAAAATCGGCCACGGCCGACAAGAACGATAAGAAGGCGGACGCACGAGCTCTGATCGCTCAGTATGCCAAGGAGTGGCGCGGGAATCCGGCGATTCCGGACGCACTTTTGGACTTGCTGCAACTTCCAAATCACCAAAACAATGGCCCGCGCTCGGCTCCGACCGTGCCGACGGATCTTTCTTTCACGATCAATAACGTGGGCGAAGTGACCTTGCGATGGAAGCGAAACGGCAACAATTCTCGGACGATTTTCACCGTTGAAACCGGCCCTTCGACATCTGGTCCTTGGACTGTTTATGATGTCACCACCAAGGCTTCGAGCGAATACAACGGCCCGAGCGGAATTGAGACCTTCTTCCGTGTGATCGCCAGACGAAATGGCATCTCTAGCAATCCTTCATTCCCGATCTCGCTTTGGGCGAATGGAAATGGAGAGTTTTTGAAGAAACTCAACGCCGCTTAGTCCGGCGACTTTTGCCAAATTGTTTGTTTTCCCGCAACAAACCCCGCTCCGACGATTTGGAGCGGGGTTTGTTGCTATGACTTTTGAGCTTACTTCTTGAGCAAATCTCGGATTTCGGTGAGCAAGGCTTCGGAAGGCGTTGGACCTGCAGGAGCGGCTTCTTCTGCCTTCTTGAACTTGTTTGCGGCCTTGACCAGCAAGAACATCACGAACATCAAGACCAAGAACTTGACGAACTCATCAAGGAACGCTCCGTAGCTCAGCACAACCGCGCCAGATTCGGTGGCGGCGGCCAATGAAGCGTATGGGCCAGGGGTCTTGCCGTCCTTCAAAACCATAAACAGGTTTCCGAAGTTAGCACCACCCAACAGTCCGAGCCAAGGCGTGATGAGATTCGTGAGGAACGAACCGATGAAGGCAGAAGTGGCTCCACCTAAAACGAAAGCGACAGCAACGTCAACCAAACTGCCTTTAAAAGCAAATTCTTTAAATTCCTTAAACATGGCAATGAAAGGACGATGCAAAACATTCTAAGGACTCATCGGCGCATTTTTCGCCGTTAGGAAACAAAATAGCCCCTTGCACCAGCAAGAGGCTTCTTTTAAATTTTTGGTCAGGCTGAGATCAGATGTTGTAGCCTGGCTTCTTGAGCCAAGCGGCCGGTACTGGCTTGATTCCGCTGACGACCGAAGCAAATTCAGCCGACTTCATCACCGAAGTGGCGATGGTCAATCGGACCTTGCCGTGTGGAGTTCGGACAGTCACGACCTGGAGGTTTGGAGCCTGAGTTCGATTCTTCTTAGGCGCGCGGAACTTCCATTGCCCCGAGTGGCGGTGGCGAATGTGCTTCGCGTTGTTACTCGACTTTCCACTAACTTGACAAATCCTGGCCATGAACTTTCTCCAATAAAACGGGTGCGCAACGCGACAGAGCGAGCGCGCAATTCGGGAGTATACACAACTGGTCCGCACTTGTGCAACCCGTCCTGGTTGACTACCGCACGAAAACCGCCCTATGGCTGATTGTGCACGAAACGTTAAGGCAACATTGGCAACCCCACGCAGGACAGATTGAATTCTTGCAGCGGACGGACCGCATCAAGGTTCTCGCTTGCGGCCGGCGATGGGGCAAGACCGATGCGTGCGCCGTCTCGATTCTGCAATCGTTTGCCGAATCTACTCCGACGAAGCACCTTATTTTGGCACCAACGCTCGAGCAAACCAAGTTCCTGTTTGAGCGGATTGTCGAGTTGATCCCACTCGCCTTCCCTGCTTCATCCTTGAAGATAAAGCGCTCGCCGCACCCGCAGCTTGAAGTTCAAGTGACCCCGGACGGTGAGGTGCATCGGTTGAAAGCCCGATCAGGTCACCTTGGCTACACCCTTCGCGGCGACGAGGCCACCAACATTGTCGTGGACGAGGCCGCCTATGTGCCGGAAAGTCTGATCACGGAAGTCGCGATGCCGATGCTTGCGACCACCCGCGGGCAACTTACGCTCATCAGCACACCGCGAGGCAAAAACCATTTCTACAAGTTCTTTCGGTTTGGGCAGACCGGAGAACACGGAGTCTGGAGCAAGGCGGCCCCAACGGTCGAATCCCCATTCGTCAGCGCGGACTTTCTCTCAACTCAGAAAGAGCTTCTTTCTGAGCGAGTGTTCCGTGTCGAATACCTCGCGGAGTTCATGGATACGTCCGGAAAAGTCTTCCCGACTGATGCTGTTGAACGATGTGTCAAGCCTCGCCTGAACGCCGATCCTGCACCGCCGTACTCCATCGGAATTGACTGGGCGCGGTTCAGCGATTACACCGCGATTGCGGTTCTTTCTGGGTCTCGCGACGATGCGAAACTCGTTCAGCTTGTAAGGTTCAACGGCCTCGCCTGGAGCGATCAAGTCCAACGTGTGTCGGCGATTCTCGAGCAGTATCCAGGGGCAAAGGTGCTCTGCGATGCCACTGGAGTTGGCGATCCTGTGCTGGAGATGCTGCGCGCACGAAATCCGCATCTGCGCATCGAAGGGCTGGTCTTCAGCCAACCGAAGAAGCAGGAATTGATCGACAACCTCGCCTGGATGTTCGAACGTGGCGCGATTCAGCTCACGCCATACCCAGACCTCTTGCGAGAACTGGAGTATTTCGAAGCCACCACGTCCCCTTCCGGGAACGTTCGGTTGGCCGCCGCAAGTGGCTATCACGACGATCTTGTAGTGGCTCTCGCACTAGCCGCCAAGCAATGCCAATGCGCCTACAGCGGCGTCATCGCCACTTCCCACCCTCGCCAATTTTCGCATCAAATCGAATCAGAAACGCTATGAAACTCACCTTACCTTTCTCCAAAAAAGTAACCAAACCAACGAAATCTTCCACCCCTCAATACTCTCTCACCGAGCGACGGAGCCTCGAATATCCGGGCGTCACCCATGGACTTCCAGGATCGGCATACGAGGAAATGGAACTTGATCCCATGATTCAGACGGCGATTACGATCAAGCAGCAAGCGGTCTTAGCCGCCGATTACCAGATCGTTCCGCAATCCGAAACTCCCACCGCGATCCGCAATGCCAAGTTCATCGAATCGGTGTTTGAGCAGATGGAAGGAAGCCCTCGCACGATTCTGCAATCGGCAATGGATGCCTTCGTTCGGGGCTGGTCGGTGCAAGAGTTGATCTACACCGAGCGAGACGAGCAAATCGTTCTGACGCGGTGCCAGCCCAAAGATGTGAGCCAATTCGGCCTCATCCTCGACGAATTCGGTCAGCTCTTGGGGCTTTCGTTCCGATCTCCAGACTTTGAAGAATCTTCGGTTCCGCTGGGCAAGTTTGCGGTGTTTATCAATCGACCGCACACTTCAAGGCCAAAAGGACGAAGCGATCTGGATTCGGCATACCCGCACTTCAAGACCAAGCAATCTCTCGCGAAAGCGTGGAAGGCTCATTTGGAGCGCTACGCCAGCCCGACGCTTCTTGGGTCGTATCAAAGAGGGCTACCTGAAGATGAACAGCGCGGATTCTTGGCCTCGCTGAAGAACCTTCACGATAACACCGCGATCGTGTATCCAGATGAAATCAAGATCGAAGCACTCCACGGCCGGGAGTCAGACAACAACGCCTTCTTGGAAGCGATCGAATTTCACAATCGAGAGATCGCACGCTCGATTCTAGGGCAGACTCTGACCACCGACGAAGGACGACGAGTGGGTTCGCTCGCGCTTGGCAAGGTCCATTTGCAAGTTTTGATGCTTCAAATCACCTCGCTTCGGAAACTTCTGGCAGATTCTGTGATGACGGAGCAGATCATCCGGCCACTGATTGAGTTGAATTTCGGCCCAGGAGAGGTACCGCGATTTGAATTCAATTCGCCAGAACTAGAAGCGTTCACGACCGGAAAACTCTAACAAAAAAGCCCCGGAGCGATCATTGCTCCGGGGCTAAATTTGACTTAGTTTTCAGTCTTTTTGTGTTGTCTCAAAAAGGCTGGAATGTCGATATCGCTCTCGTCAAAAAGCGGTTCTGGCTCCGAAGTCGCTTCCGAAGTTGCGGCTTGGAACCGATCCCAGATGCCTTGCCGAGCAGTACTTGCTGGCGTAGCAGGAGCCTTATCGGTCGTCGTGGAGGTGTTCGTGTCCTCGATGACTTCCTCAACGACAGCCTCCGCTGGGGCGGCCTGCACAGCAGCAGTCTGCGTGCCGGTGGCTTGTGCAGCCTTTCGACCTTCGCTGGAATAAGGATTGAATCCAGTCGCGAGAACGGTGATTCGAACCTGCGATTCCATGGTCGGATCGGTGACCAAACCGAAGTAGATGTTGGCTTCTTCTTCGTCGCACATCGCGGCGATGGACTTCATCGCTTCTGTGGCTTCGGTCAATGTCAGGTCTTCGCTGGCGGTAATGTTGACCAACAATCCCTTCGCGCCAAAAATCGTCTGTTCCAGCAACGGACTGCTGGTAGCGGCCTTCGCGGCTTGCATCGCGCGGTGCTCGCCCAATCCATAGCCGATGCCCATCAATGCTGGACCAGCGTTGCTCATGACCGCACGAACGTCAGCGAAGTCAACGTTCACCACACCTGGAATGGTGATGATGTCGCTGATTCCTTGCACGCCTTGTCGCAAAACATCGTCTGCCACTCGGAACGCTTCGGTGAGGGTGGTTTTCCTCTCAACAACGCTCATCAATCGGTCGTTGGGGATGGTGATCATCGTGTCCACCCGGCCGATCAACGAGGTGATTCCTTGTTCGGCGAGCTTGGAGCGTCGAGGACCTTCGAATGCGAACGGACGAGTCACCACAGCAACTGTGAGCGCACCCATTTCTCGCGCGATGTCCGCAATGACGGGTGCCGCACCGGTTCCAGTACCGCCGCCCATTCCAGCGGTGATAAAGACCATGTCCGAACCTTCGACTACCTTTCGAATTTCGTTCTTGCTTTCTTCGGCTGCGCTCTTCCCGATCTCAGGATTTCCGCCTGCGCCCAGACCGCGTGTCAAATTGACACCAAGCTGAATCTTGGTCTTCGAAGCGCTTCGCTCCAAAACTTGTTTGTCGGTGTTCATCGCGATGAATTCGACACCTTGGATGCCGGATTCGATCATGCGGTTGACCGCATTGCTGCCGCCGCCTCCCACGCCGATGACCTTGATGATTGCGTTGTTCACTGTTTCCACGTTTACTCGTACCTGTCCCTTAAAAAACTAAACTTTCATTTGAAAGAAAGTGCGAATTCGCTCTTTCCATCTACCCATGCCACTTGCGGGCACCACTTCCTCGTCGCCTTCAAGCAGCGCAAAGGCTGCCATTCCTACTGCGGTGCTCCATTCGGCACCACTTGCCTTGATCGATGCTGGGCCTTCCACCCTTGGAGCCGCCAACTTTACATTGGCATCTCCCATAACCTGTGCAAAAAGTTGCGGTGTTCCAGGAAGCAATGCGCCGCCTCCGGTCACGTATGTTCCTCCCGGCAGCAAACCCTTGTGTCCGCTCTTTTCGATGTGCTGCGCGGCAAATTTGGCAATCTCACGCATCCGACTCTCGATGATCTCAAAGAGCACGCGTCGCTGCATGTGTCGAGATTGAGTTTGGCCAATTTGGCGGACTTCGACGGTCGATTCGTCTGGCTTGGATGGCGCCAACGCTCTTCCGTGCTTTCGCTTGAGCTGCTCAGCGTCTTCCGGCGTCATTTTGAGCAGAGAAACCAAGTCGTTGGTGACACTGGAACTGCCCACCGGAATCACTGCCGAATAAGCGATGGTGCCTCGGCTATAGATCGCAACCGCGGTCGTTTGCGCGCCGATGTTGATCACGGCGGTACCGATTTCCAATTCTTCTGGTCGTAGCAATCCTAAGCCAGCAGCAACTGGCTCAGCAACCATCTGTTGCACTTCGAGGCCAGCAAGTTGAACGACCTTCTCCAGGTTCATCAAGTGCGCCACATTGCCGAGGACAAGGTGAGTCACCACCTCCAGACGAGATGCCGAAAGTCCGATCGGTTTGGCGATCCCGCTGGTGCCATCGACTGTGAATTCCCGCGGAACAACCATGATCGGTTCGCTGTCAGCGGCGATGTCGACCTGCCGGCTGTGCTTGATCACGGCAAGAACATCAGCGCTAGTGATCGCTCTTCCGCTCGGCACGATTTGCACCATGCCTTGTACGTTCATGCTTTGCAGGTGCTGGCCAGAAACGCTGAGAATCACCTCTTGGGGCCGAGGGACGGTGCGGAGCGAACGAGCCGCTTCCGAGACTGCCATCGCGCACTGCTCAAGATCAGTCACGCTGCCTTTGCTCATGCCTCGGTTCGGCACGACCGCAACTTCCTGAACGCAAATCTGATGATTTTCATCCAAGTTTGCAGCCAAAAGCGCCACTTTGCTCGATCCAATATCGAGCGCGTAAACCATATGTTCCGTCATGTCCACAACAACAACCTCAATAAGTTGACCGAGCCAAAAATGCGGCTCAGCCTAAATTTCTTCCTTCCTCGCGGCGCGCACGCCCGAGTTCCCATTTCGTCAAAACCATTCGCCGTATAACGCTCAGGTTTGTAAAAATGCGCTGTCCAAAAATGAAAGCGCAAACTAAAAAGATGTTTGCCCCAATGCGGTCGCCTAACCAGCTTAGCCCATAAGCAATGGCGATATTCGCAAAGAAACCGGTGACCAAGATTTTACCGTCAAACTTGCCCTCCATTTGGCTACGAATTCCACCACAGACCGCGTCCATGCCAGCCAAGCATGCTACGCCAACGTAGACTCCGAAGTCACCGCGAATCGGTCCTCCGATCAACAATCCGAGCGCAACACCCAAAACCAAGCAGATGAATGGGAGAATCACGGCTTCTCCCCTTCTTCACTCGCAACCGCGAGTTTCTTGGTGGTCGTTCCACTGTAAGCCGGAAGGGTCATTTTGTCCACCTTCTCGATGCTCACCATGTTTGGATCGGTCAGCTTGATATCATCGATCACGCCGCCAGGCGTTCCGAGCGCACCGATCAAGGTCTTGGTGTCTCCGATCGCCATCACCCGAATCGGTGAGGCGCAGGAAACAAAGTTGACATGGACGACTGGCCCCACGCATCGGATCGCCGTTCCAGCAACCACCCGTTGACCATTCACCGCCACGGCTTCGGCCCCAGCTGCATTGAGTTCATTCACCACCCGAAGCACGTCAATGTCGTGGATGATGCCTTCTTGCAACGGCATTTCAAAGTCCTTTTGGCTGGTGTCCTTCAACGTTACAGTCACACCAGGACCCGTCAATTCGGTTAGACCGGCAGCAATCTTGTAGGTTTGCAAGCTTTGCTGAAGGAGCTTTGCGTCGCTGTCTTCTCTACTGGCGGCGCGCTCATACTTCGCGAGCTGCTCGCGAAGGGTATTGACCTCAGACTGGAGCTTGATATAGTTTTCCTGTACTTCGAGGCTCGGGCCAGAGAAAATTCCATTTTTCTCGGGCGAGATCGCGCCCAGTCGAGAAACGCGGGCTTGCTGGGTCACAAATGCAAAACCGATCATAAGGCCCAGCACCAAGGCAAGCGCACTCAGCACGAAAACAGGAGAATTTGGCTCGATTTTTCGGACGAAGGGATTACTCATTTCGGAACGACCATTGGGACACTCGGCACCGTCAAATTAACCACGGCGTACCGTGAAAACAAATCAGATTCTTTGCGGGTCATCTCTTTCAACTTCGCGAGCTTGTCTGGGAACTTCTCGCTCGTTCCAAGGATGACTTTTGATCCGCCTTCAACTTCCATTTCATATACGCCGCGCTCACCAACGACGACCACCGGCTTCAAATCTTGCCAATCGTTGATCAGTGATTCGCACAACGTAGCGATCGCGCCCGATTGCCAAGTCGCAAACGGGCTCAATCCAGGTTCAAGCGTGCTTTGCGGCAACCGGAGTTTAGGCAATCCTGTCACAACTCGCTTGCTCAAGTACAGATCACCAAGCTCCGAGAGAAAAACTTGATCTCTCCCTTCCACTTCTGCGACTGGCTGTTTAAGCATGACTTTCAAGAGTCCGCGACCAAAAATGTTCTGGCTGTATTTGGCACCAGCGATCTCTTCAGATTCCAAAATTCGGCTCTCGATTAAAGAAACGGGCACCTGCATCGCGGGCTTTCCACGAACGGATTCCAAAATGCCTTGAATTCTCGGATCCTCGCTAGGGATGCTTCCTTCGATGCGGATCACATTCGCGCGAGTCGCCGGGCTGAAATAGACTCCCGCCGCCGAATTCCCTGCCACTGCGAGCCACAGCATCGCCGTCACTGGCAGTTGCATTTTTCGTCGTCGCTTACGCACGGGCTTTTTGGGCATCGGCCAAAATCTCCTCGCACAATTCGGCAAAAGTCAGGCCCGCCGCTTCGGCACTCTTGGGCAACAAACTGGTCGGAGTCATCCCTGGCAGCGTATTCACTTCCAAGATCACCGGTTCCGTTCCATCCTTGATCAAAATGTCCGTTCGGCTGGCTCCGCGGCATCCCAAAATCTGGTGTGCGCGCAACGCAAGCTCTTGGCACTTTGCGGTGATTTCATCACTCAATCGAGCAGGGCAAATCTCGAGCGTGGCCCCGGGCGAATACTTCATTTCGAAGTCGTACACGCCAGAAGAAGGAACGATTTCAACAACAGGGAGCGCACGATCCACGAGAACCGGCACACTCACTTCGGTGCCTTCAATCCACTCTTCAACGAGCACGTCCGCGCCGTAGTGCCGCGCTTTCTCGACTGCAGAATCAAGTGACGCTCGGTCGTTCACAAAGCTCAATCCGACGGTGGACCCTTGCGCATTTGGCTTGACAACCCACTTCTCGCCAGGAACCGATTTCGGATCAAACGCCTCGCCAGACTTCACCAAAATTCCTTCAGGAACCGGAAGTCCGCCCTGCTTCAGAACGAGCTTCGTTCGCTCTTTGTCCATCGCGATTGCGCTGGCCAAAATCCCGCTTCCCGTGTAGGGGATGTGAAGCAAGTTCAGCAAACCTTGGATGGCTCCATCTTCGGCGTTCGTGCCGTGGACAGCCAAAAATGCGACATCCGGCTTTTGCACGCCAGACAAGAAATCAATCGGCTGCCCGGAGAGCAGTTTCTCACTGAGGTCAACCAAAGAGACATCATGGCCGCTACTTTTGAGCGCGGCATAGATCGCGCGGCCGGTGTGAAGGCTCACTTCTCGCTCGGCGCTATCGCCGCCCATCAGCACGACAACCTTCGGCTTTCCGGTGCGTTGGAACTCCGCAACAAAATCCGGTCCAAACGTGGCAATGGTTCCTGCTCCCATCCCGACGATCACGTCGCCATCCTGGGCGATCGACTTCACGTGACGTGGAAGCAAATGCCGGCTTGGAACGTAGTCCACCGGGCAGGTCACCTGTTCTGCAATTCGCGCGCTACTGATTCCCGGCATTGGTGCCTCGCGCGCCGGATAAATGTCTGTCATCACCAGGTAATCGGCCTGACTGAGCGACTGCGCAAACTCCTTGAGGAAATCGGCAGTTCTCGAATAAAGATGAGGCTGAAAAACGACAACCAGTCGCCGATTCGGAAACTTCTCCCGCAAAGCTTGAATCGATGCCGTAATCTCCTTCGGGTGATGTGCGTAATCGTCTACGACCGCCACACGATCATCAAGCAAGACTTGAAGACGCCGAGAGGCTCCGGTAAAGGCCTTTAGCGCCGTTTCGGCTTTGGCTGCATCCACGCCAAGTTCCGAACACACAATTCGGGCTGCCTGAGCATTCAGCCGGTTATGCAACCCTGGCAATGCGAGCCCAGTGAGGAGTTCGTCGTCTTTGCCGTAAGCTTGCTTCTGCCCAGCAAAGGCATCCGCAACTTCAACCGCTCCGGCATCATCGCGGCAGAAAATCAGCTTGCCATCGATCGGCATTCGGTGGACAAACGCCAGCATCGCGGCTTTCAGGTTTTCCCAAGAGCCGTGGAAATCCAGGTGATCAGGCTCGAAGTTCGTCAGGATCACATGCTGCGGATCAAAATCTCGGAGGCTATCGTACGCTTCGCAAGCCTCGATGACGGCCCATTCGCCCGAACCTTCGATCACGGCATTGCCAAGACCAGGCACAAACGCACCCACCACCACTGTCGGATCAATCCCAGCGGCCATCAAAGCGGTTCCGACAAGTCCAGTGGTTGTGGTTTTGCCATGAGTACCGGTGACGGCGATGACCTTTTTGCCTCGCATCAACCAACCGAGCACTTGTGAGCGGCGAAATAGTGGTGCACCGGATTCAAGCGCAGCTCGAACCTCTGGACTGGCTGACAGATCAATGGCGTCGGTGAGCACAAGAGCGTCGCCCTTGCGAACGGCATCACCGGTGTGGCCGATGGTCACGTTGATTCCGAGTTCTCGTAGCCGCCGAACTTCTGGCCCATCGCTAGAATCTGTGCCATGCACTTGGAACCCGCGGCGATGGAGCATTTCGGCGACGCCGCTCATTCCTGCACCGCCGATTCCGACGAGACAAAACGACTGGAATTTATCCAATTCTTGTCGTTTTGAAAAGCAGGATTCTATCTCGGTCCGAGTGCGCACAACTGAACAGAAATTGTACCGGGCAGACCCCCTGGTTTTTCATGGCTTTCGCCACGAATTTGCATTTATTTTCTGCGCTGATCTTGCGATCATGCCCGCAAAACTTTTGAATAGTACAATTTACAAGTTTAGTTCAGAAATTTACTTCTTTCCTGAGGCCTCTTCAAGGAGGTCCAAGATATTCTCCACCGCATTTGGCAGGTCCCAGTCTGCCAGAGCTTCATGGGCACTTTCGATGTTTCCAGGCTCATCCAGCCAGTACCGAATCCGCGCCTCCAGAGTCGACGCACTCATATCTTTCTGAGGTAACAACTGCGCAGCTCCCATGTTTTCAAATTCGACCGCATTATAGTGCTGGTGATTCCCCATCGCGCTTGGCAGCGGGACGAGCACCGATGGCTTTCTGAATGCAGCAAGTTCTGCCACGGACCCACCCGACCGGCAGACCACGACAGAGGCCCGGAAGAGCGCATTCGCCATCTCGTCCGCGTTCAAGTAAGCGCTAATGTCCAGCTCCGCCGAGATGGCCATCTTCTTGACGGATTCATGCAGTCCCTCGAAGTTCTTGGTCCCCGCCACGATCAACCAATGCGCGTTGCTGTTCACCATTCGGGTCGCCGTGGCGATCGCCGCTTCATTCAAAACCACTGCCCCTTGTGAACCACCCATCACCAAAATGAGCGCCTTATCGTTGGGAGTTTTGTGCCCAAACAGCGAACCTTGTGCGCTCTGTCGCAGCTCCCGGCGGATCGGCATTCCCGTGCGCCGAACCGGAGTTGAGCCAAAGTGTTCGCCGCCCGTTTTGAAGGTAGTGGCCACAGCATAAGCGCGCTTAGAAAGCAGCAGGTTTGTACGACCGGGAACGGTATTTTGCTCGTGAATAACGTACGGAATTCCAAGCTCTTTAGCCGCATTGACCACCGGCGCACTGGCGTAGCCTCCCGTCGAAAAAAGCACGTCAGGGCGAATCTCCCGCAGGCGCCTCTTAGCAAGCATCGAAGCTCGGTACAGGTTCGCCAAGGCTTTGATTCCGCCTAAGCTCTTGATCGAATAAACAGGCTCAGAGGGAAATCCATAGAACTCAAAATCCGCATCCTTGCAGAGCCGCGATTCCTGCCCCCGAATCGATCCGAGGTAGGTAATTTCATGACCAGATTCTCGCGCCGATTTAGCGACTTCGAGCGCTGGATAGACGTGCCCGCCTGTTCCCCCGCCGGTGACTACGATTCGCATGACTCTTCCCCTCCTCTCGCGATGGCATCATCGCCGCCGCCTGACACAATCCCAATGCAATCCAAAGCGCGATCAAACTACTTCCGCCCGAACTAATGAACGGGAACGGAATTCCGATCGCTGGCAACGTGCCATTTGCCATCATGATGTTGACGCTCGCCTGCAGCCCCAACCACAATGCAACGCCTGAACAAAGCGCTTGGCCAAATCGGGTTGCGCAACGGAAGCCCAATTCCCACAGTCGCCAGATCAAGGCTCCAAGCGTCCCCAGGAAAAACAGAACGCCAATCAGCCCGCCTTCTTCGGCTACCGTAGCAAAAATAAAGTCTGTGGTCGCGGCCGGCATCATGTGCTTGACCTTGCCGGTGCCTGGCCCAGAACCCAAAATGCCGCCGCTGGCCATGGCGATCTCGCTCTGAACCGTTTGGTATCCAACATCATCGATCCGGTCGTCTTCCCATCGATGGACGTGGTTAAATACACGCTCCATTCGATAGGGCTCTTGGGCAACGAATGCCCCTACAAGCAATGTGCCGGCTAGGCTGACCGCGATCAGCGACTTCTTCGTGATTCCGCCGAAAGCAAACATGAAGTAACCTGTGGCGCCGATCACAGCGGCTGTACCGAGGTCAGGCTCCCGTTCGACGAGATAGACGTAGAACAAAACGAGCAACGCAGGCATAAACCGCACGAGCTTTGGAACCCAAACTCGGTCCAATCTGTCTGCCCAGTCCTTGATTCTCGACGGTTCTTGCCACGGCTTCCGGCTCGCCAGAACGGAAGCCAAAAATAGCACGGTGGCGACCTTTGCAAACTCCGCAGGTTGAACGCTGATCGGGCCGATTTTGACCCATCGTTGCGCGCCGTTGAGTTCAGTACCGATCACCTTTACCGCGACCAATCCGAGCCCGGCGACGCCCATCCAAAATCCGGCCGAACCTTGCCAGAAACTTCCACGCACCCGACTCACTCCGAAACCGATTGCAACAGAAACCACTGTAAACAGCAGTTGATTACGGAACTCAACCGGGATCGGGCCGTCTCCGCTTGCGATCGACCGAGCAAATCCGGCATCAAAAATTACGAGCAAGCCCAGCAGAGTCAGCACCAAACTCAGCGCCCAAATGACCGGATCTTCCCCCGGACCACGTCTGGGTGCCGATTCCGGTGCCCGAGTCTCTACAACCGCTTTTCCCGCGGCGACTCTTCTTGCTTTCGTTGCTCTAGTTTTTTGTCTGATCATCCGTGATCTCCAGGTTTAGGCCCTATTTCTTACAATTCTTTTGAACTCTGCGCCCCGTTCCATAAAGTTGGCAAACGGCGCCGCGCTCGCGCATCCTGGCGCAAGGATCACCGTTTCCCCACAGCTTGCGTCTGTCAGTGCCGCGACTGTTGCTTCCTCCAGGCTCGAAAACGGACGAGCTGTTTCGCCTAACTGCTCGAGGAGTCCGCCAGGTTCCGTAGAACCAAAGACGTATGCTTGAATCCCGTTCGCTTCAAAGAAATTCTTCACGGGTGCAAAGTCAAGTTGTTTAGTCACACCGCCCATGATCGGGCGAATCTTGCCAGAAATCCCCCTCAAACTTGAAATTACCGCCGCTGGATTTGTACACATCGAGTTATTGATCACCCGGACTCCACCTTCATCCGAGATGATCTCCATACGATTTTCGACGCCCTTGTACTGTTGTAAGGCGGCGAACATTTTGGCCGGGTCGGCACGGTCTTCAAGTGCGGCGATGACCATTTCCCAGGCCGTCACCAGGTTCAAAAAGTTATGCCGGCCTACAATCGGTAGCGAGCGCTGTTCGAAAGGACCAGTCTCCAAACCGCGCAGCATCACATGGTCACTTTCAATCCAAGATTCCGTAGGGTAACCAGCGGACTTCTCCCCCGCGAACCGGATTTCTGGACCGGCTGGAATCGCCGCGAGCATCTGCTCCGGTGGAAATCCGCCTTCTGCAGCAATGACAACGGCACAATCGCCTTCGTCCAGATTCTCGAAAATGCGAAACTTCGTATCGCGATAATCCTCAAAGTTCGGGTGCCGGTCTAGATGGTCCGGAGTGATGTTCGTGATCGCGGCTACTTTGGGCGCAAACTCTTCGATCCATTCCAACTGGTAGCTGCTAACTTCGGCCACCAAAAGGTCTTCGGGTTGAGCAATATCAGCCGCTTCACAAAGAGTCAGTTCCTCATAGCCACTGCCCGCGATATTCCCACAAAGCAGCGCATTCGTGCAGGATTTCGCCAATAACCATGACAAAACAACCGAGGTTGTCTTCCCGTTCGTGCCGGTAATCGCGAGAATAGGTGCCTCAGAAATCTGGTAAGCGAGTTCGACTTCGCTCCAGATTGGAATCTGCAACCGCACGGCGTCGAGTAGCGCAGGGTGATCTCGGCGCATCCCAGGACTTGAAATGAGCAGATCGAATTCGGGGTTTTCAAATCGACCGTGCCATCCGCTAATGACCTGCGCTCTTAACCCTTGGAGCTGCTCGATCTGTTCAAGTTGGGCGGTAGAAACCACCTGCTTTTCATCGTAAAGTACAACTTTACCGCCCCTCCGAATGATGGCTTTTGCCGCCCCGATTCCAGATCGGCCCATCCCTGCAATACCAATCGTTCGACCTTCAAACATGGTTTACTCCGAGGCTCATTCCGAGAAGAACGGCGGCCGCTTGGATCATCACAAACATGAAAGTCACGCGTGTTTCGGGCCAACCTGCATTCTCGAAAGCGTGATGAATTGGAGTAAAGGGAAACAACTTTTTCTTAAACACTTTCACCCAGAAAATCTGAAGCGGTACAGGCACGAGCTCGGCGATCATCACGACACTCATGAGAGCGAAAACCCAGAATTGCTTCGACGAAACGTAAGCTAAAAAGTCGGGTGTCGCCGCCGAAAACGTGTTCAAAAAGAACAAGTATCCAAAAACGGCACCAATCGCCAGCGCGCCCACATCCCCCATGAACACCTTCGCAGGTGGCGCGTTGAAACAGAGGAAAACGATCAACCCGCCTAGAAGTGCAAATGCGATAGATGGATAACTATGCAATCCAAAACCGATACTTAACCACACGGCTAGCGACCCCGCAAGCCCATCCAGCCCATCGGAAAAGTTGTACGCATTAGTGAAAAACAGAATGAAGAACACCGAGACGGCCATCGCCCAAATCGGCAAATTCCAACTAGCCGCCACGGCGAGTCCAATCTGCATCACAAGCTTCGGAATCCAGCCTAGTCCTCGCTTGCCTTTCAGCATCTTCGGAACAACATAGTCGTCAATGAACCCGATCAGCCCGAATCCTAGGAGAAGGATGAGCGCGGTCACAGCTTCCTTGATGCCAGTGGTTGAAGCGTAAACCAGTGCGGGAATCGCACCAGCAAGAATGATCAGCCCTCCCATCGTTGGAGTTCCCGCCTTCACCTGGTGCGTTTGCGGAGCGTCCTTATGGATCGTTTGCCTACTCTTCAGGGCGACCAAACCGCGCAGAATGAACGGCCCGGCAATGCCGGAAACCAGCAATGAAATCAGAAAGATTGTGGCGCTAATCATGCACTTTCACCGTTTCAAACGCACGCTCGAGCTCAAGCGCTCTGCTTCCTTTGACAAGCACGAAGTCACCATCTCCGAGCGACTCGATGACTCTTCGAACTTCAGCTGCATCCGCAAGCTGTCTGACCTTCGCGGAGGCGAGGCCCAGTTGCACCGCTTCATCAGCCATCCAAGTCGCCTCATCGCCGATGGTGTAGAACATTTCTGGCTCGATTTCCGCAACTCGCGCCCCAATTTCCCTGTGCTTTGCCTCAGAATGTTCGCCCAATTCCTTCATCGATCCCAAAATAACGGTCAATCGACCAAGCGATTTGGCTTCGCGCAGTGCGTCAAGCGCCATCAAAACGCTATCCGGGCTCGCATTATAGGTGTCCAAGAGAATCGTTACGCCGCGCTGGCGGATCACTTGCATCCGCATTGGAGGCTGTTCGAAAGAAGGTAGCAATTCACAGCCTGACTGAAGGCTCACTCCGCAGGAAATCCCAACCGTAAGTGCGGCGGCAGCATTCAGTGCTTGGTGCTTCCCGACTGTCGGCAATTCAAGTTCGATTCGATCACCCTCAAATCCGATGGCAATGGCCATGCGATCTAGGCTCAATGGAGTGTATTTCAAGATTCGAACATCCGCGCCTTCTGAAAATCCAAAGCTCATCGTTTGGCAATCGGCAGAAGCCTTCAATTGAGCGGCAAAGTCGTCATCGGCGCCGTAAATCGCCGTCCCAGAGGCGGGCAATCTCCGAAAAAGCTCCGTTTTGGCCTTCAGAATTCCTTCGCGGCTCCCCACCATTTCCGCGTGCGCGTTTCCGATCAGCGTGATCAATCCAATATTGGGTTCAGAAATCGCCGCGAGCGCGTCAATCTGGCCAAATCCGCGCATGCCCATTTCGATCACCGCCGACTTGTGCTCCGGAGTGAGGCGCGTCCATGTTAGCGGAGACGTGTACTCAGAATTTTGATTTCCAGTGTTCTTGAGCACCGGTCCTAGGGCGCCCAACACGGCGGACGACATCTCCTTCGCAGTGGTTTTGCCGTTACTGCCGGTGATTCCGACCACCGGACCATGAAATTCTTTTCGAATCGAATTCCCTAGCTTGCCAAGAGCGGCCACAACCTCCGGCACCAAGATGTGCGGAAATGGGACGGCTCGGTCGACGAGAGCACACACTGCCCCGTGTTCAAACGCGCTTGCCACAAAGTTGTGCCCGTCCACCCGCTCGCCCTTGATCGCAATAAAGACGTTGCCTTGGACGGTGTCCCGATTGTCCAAAGAAAAACCGCTAAAGTTGGAGTTATCCCCAACCATAACCCCACCGCAGCGACTTGCCAGCTCAGAGAGTTGAAAAATCAAGCCTTCCCCACTGCGCTTGAAAGCGCCCTCAGCGCTTCGATTCGGTCGTCGAACGGCAACTTCTCTCGGCCGACGATTTGATAGTCCTCGTGGCCTTTCCCGGCGATCACCACAAGGTCCCCGCGCTCTGCCATTTCGATCGCAGATTGAATTGCAGCTTGGCGATCAGTGATCACTTCAAAACTACTGCCTTCGCGGGCTCCAGAAAGAAGATCGGCCATGATCTGCGCAGGATCTTCGGTGCGTGGGTTGTCGCTGGTAAATACAGTGTGATCAGCCAGCCTAGTCGATACCCCAGCCATTTTTGGTCGCTTGGTACGGTCTCGATCTCCGCCGCAACCAAAGACACAAATCATCTTGCCTGGGTTCAAATCTCGCCCTGACTCCAGTAGCTTCTCGAGCGCGTCATCGGTATGCGCATAGTCCACGATCACTCCGATTCCCTTGGTGTTCGTGATTGACTCGAATCTCCCTGGGACCGGCTTCGCCTCAGAGAGCGCCTTTGCCAATTCGCTTGGCGACCGGCCAATCGCTGCCATCGCCGCGAAGACTGCCAGGCAATTTTCGGCGTTGAATTTGCCACCGACGCCAATCTTCGCCTCAAACTCCCCTTCCGGAATTTTCACACCCAACTCCAGAGAGTCAAATGCCAGAGATTTCAAAGTTCCACGAACAGTTCCCGCCTGAAATCCGTACGAGAGCACTAGAGGCGCAAACTCGCCGAGTTTCACCTTTTCCCAACGGGCGATCCACTCTTGCCCGACCGGATCATCAGCGTTTATGACCGCGACAAATGGCTGCTCGCTAGCCTCCGCAACCTCTTCAAAGAGCCTCAATTTAGCCGCCTTGTACGCTTCCATCGACCCGTGATAGTCGAGATGATCCTGCGAGAGATTTGTGAACAACCCGAGATCAAAACGAACGCCTTCGATCCGCTTTTGATCGAGTGAATGCGAACTTACTTCCATTACAAAATGGGTCACGCCTTTGCTTCGGGCTTCGTTCAGAGCCTCCCACAAATCGGTTGGAAACGGCGTCGTGTTGCCAATATCAGTCAGCTTGCCGCCGATTTTCAGCCCAAGCGTCCCCATGTACGCCGCGTCTGGGCCAAGCGCTTGCTGAAGGAGCCAGGCGACGGTGGTTTTGCCGTTTGTACCCGTCACTCCGATCACCCGCATGTCCAGCGTCGGGTCGGAGTAAAACTCGCGGCAAATGAGTCCAACTGAGGCGTAAAACTCGGGAACATCGGCAGAGAGCTGAACTGCGGCCATGCCGAGCTCCTTTGCCGTGTTGAATCCAGATTCCGTGAAAACCAGGGCCGATTTTGCTCCCTTCGAACGGGCCTCAGAGAGAAACTCGTGAGTATCCCGCGATAGTCCTGGCATGCATACAAACATCGCGCCAGGTTCAACTCGGCGCGAATCCGACACGATAGCAAACACGGAAGCGTCGCCGTCCACACGGACAGGCGACACTTCGCTAAGTTCCAACAACACCTTGAGATCTATCATTCTGTTTTTGGCAAATTGAATCTAGAAATGAGCGATTCGGCGACGCTCTTAAACACTGGACCAGCGACCGTTCCGCCGTAATACTGCCCATCGGATGGATTGTCGATCATCACCAAGACCACCGCTTTTGGGTTTTGGGCCGGAACGAACCCCACAAAATTTGAGACATATTCCTTGTGCCCTTCCCGCGTTCGACCGTTCAGCTTCTCGGCTGTACCGGTTTTTCCGCCGATGGCATATCCAGGGATTCGCAATTTATGTGCTGTTCCGTGCTCATTTTCGAACACCGATCGCATCATTGTGAGCACTTCATCACAAGTCTCGGACTTAAACAGCCGGCGCCCCGCAGAAATCGGCACCTTTTTGCTGCCAATTTTCTTGATCAGCCGCGGTTCTGGACACACACCGTTATTACCAAGCGACGCAAACGCGGCACAAAGCCCAATTGGAGTGACGTTTAACGCCTGACCAAAGCCCATGTTGGCGAGCTGAATCAGCTTTCCGCCGTCATTTTCGTTGTATCTGCCAGGAATTTCACCCGGCAACCCGATGCTTGTGCGAGTAAACAGCCCAGCATTCTCCATAAAGCCGATGAACTGATCTCGCCCGATCTGCCTTGCCCAAGTGGCAGCACTGACATTACAACTTTCGGCGATTGCCATCTCAGCATCAATCGCGCCGTGACCGCCGTGCGCACAAGAAACCCGGTTCACTCGGCCGACCGCGATTGAGCCACCGCAATGAATTACCGTGTGCGGGTTAACGCTGCCGGAATCGATTCCTTCTGCCAGTGTCAGGATCTTGAATGTCGAACCTGGCTCAAACCGAGCCATGACGGCAGGATTGAATCCGTTCTCTGACTGAGAAACGCCGTTATTCACCCAGCTGGCCATCGCTAAGATGTCGCCGGTCCGCGGATCGATCACGACCACGACACCTTGGTCGGCCTTATGCTGCTCTACCGCACGCTTGAGCGCTGACGTCGCAGCGACTTGCAACCCACTGTCGATCGTCAGGACGAGGTCTTGACCGTGCACAGCCTTAATGTCGCTGGACGTCATGCGCATCGGCAAAAACGCGCCGTAGCGATCCACCAAGCCTTCGCGCTTTCCGTCCTTTCCGGAAAGCATGCCGTTTTGGCTCGATTCGAGCCCAGTCGCGGGCTTCCCTTCAACTAGCTGACCAATCAGGGCATCGGCAACATCCGAGAACGGGTATTCGCGAGTCGGCACCCGCCGAAGCGAGAGACCATCCGCGCGCCAATCCACCTTGATTTGCTGGATCTTCCGCTCGCGCTCTTGATTGATCTTTTGGCTCCAGGTCTTACTCTTGCCACCACTTCTTGCTGAGAGTTCGAGTTCGATTGCCGGCAGACCGCTCGCTTCGCTGAGCGCCATAAAGAAGGAATCCGACTTTGGCACCTTGTCGTAGCTGATCGAGAGCTCAAATGTATCGTTGCTCTGCGCCAAAACCTTGTCGTCAGCGCTGAAAATTGCCCCTCGCCGCGCCGTATCTGTCCGCGAAACGATGTAGTTGTTGCCTTTCCTCGCGGTCTCGAGAGTCTTACCCGCCGCAAAAATTTGTACGTAAGTTTGCGACAAGGCGGCACAAGCCATCATAGCCACCAAGAAGGTGCCTAGCGTTCGATTTCGACGTCGTTCAGCGGAGGTCTTCGCCATGATTTGACTCTACAGAGACGATTGTTTCTGGGGCAATCGCTTCAACTTTAGGCTCAGATGCGAGAACTGGCTCGGCGCGATGATTACTCGCCACGAGAGTGGGAGAGGTCGATGGCCCAAAGTCCGGCGCCGGGGTCATTTCGACACCGCTGAGCACCATCTGATTTGCCGTAGCGTATCGATCCACGGACTTCATACTGGTGAGGAAGTCTAGGCTTCTTCGAATCTGCGCAGCGTCCGAACGAGCTTGAATCGCGCGTTCTTGGCTTCGAATTCTCTCGCGGCGAGTCTTTTCAAGCATCGCGTTACCAGCGATCGAGCTCAAAAAGAAGCTGACCAAGAGCGTGGCAGAAAAGATCGCCATGGCAGACCCGAGCGTCAACGATTTCTTCCGAGCGCGGGACCGAGTCACAGGCACGCATTGGCGTGACTGACTTGGCCGCGAATGTCGGCGTTGGGTACGAGTCGTTGTTCGATTGACTCTACGATGCTGAAGGGCTGCGCTCATTGTTTTTCTCTTCCTTAATGCGCCGAATCGCACGCAATTTCGCGCTGCGGCTTCGGCGGTTTCGCCCGATCTCCTCCTGAGTCGGGGTCCATGGCTTACGATTCAAATCTTCAAAATTGCCGTCGGCGACGAGCGCTCGAAACGCCCGCTTAACGGCGCGATCTTCGAGAGAGTGGTAAGTCAACACCACGATCCGCCCGCCTTGTCGCAGGCACCCGCAAATCTCGACGATCGCTTCTTCGAGGTTGTCAAGTTCGCCCGAAACTTCAATTCGGATCCCCTGAAAACTCCTCGTTGCAGGATGAATTCTCTTATCCCTCTTCGCCGGTGGGACGGCTGCGAAGATGCAATCCACCAGATCGCTCGTGGTTTCGAGTGGGCGCAATTTTCGTCGATCCACAATCACCCGCGCGATCTGACGACTCCAGCGCTCTTCGCCATATTCCCGGAGCACTTTTTCGATTGCGTCTTCTGCCGCAGTATTCAAAAAGTCCGCCGCAGTCCGCTCTCGAGAGCGATCCAGTCGCATATCCAACGGCCCATCTTCTAAAAACGACATCCCGCGACTTCGATCATCGATCTGCTGGCTGTTCAACCCCAGGTCGAGCAAGATGGCGTCAACAAATCCATCGAATCCAGCAGGAGCCTGCCCCGCAATAATCTTGAATCCGCCTTCATCTTCGCCTCCTGCCAAAAACCTCAACGCTTCCGGGATGAATCGGTAGTCCGCATTGACCAAAACCACCGATGATTTAGGCAAAATCTCTGCCGCCTGATCCATCGTCTCGCGATCCCAATCGAACCCGATCAATGTGCCACCAGGCAAAACGCGATCAAGCATCTCCTTCGCATGCCCGGCAAATCCAAGCGTGCCATCCAATGCGACTTCACCGGGAGCGAGCGAAAGCTGCTGCAGCACCTCGGTCAACATCACTGGATCGTGCTTCAAGGCGGTCATGGCTGCACCCGCCCCGTCATCATCACGTGCGACTTGAGAATCTGGTCCCTTCGAGCAAAGCCATACCCATCGATATCGCTTTCGTACTTTTCGTGCTCCTCAAGCGCCCAAATCTCCATCCGGTCGCCCAATCCAATGATCTTAACTTTTGAATTGAGCTTAGCGAGAGCTCGTAATGACTTGGGCACGACCATTCGCCCCTGAGGATCAAACTTGATCTCGTCTTCGGCTGTGCCAAGGATCAATCGCGCGAACTGCTCGCGACCGACATTGATTGCGGAATGCTCAAAAATCTCCCGAACGGTGTCGTACCAAGCGCTTGCCGTGTAAACGGTCAAGCACCCTACAGTCCCCAGCGCCATCACAAAACCTTCCCCCAGTCGGTCTCGTTTTTTCTTCGAAACCAAGACGCGACCCTTATCGTCGATGGTTGCTTCTTCAGAACCAATCAACAAGTTTTCAGGTCGAGGGATGAACTTTTCCAAGGCACTTAATCCATACTTGGGTTTGCGGGTGTTTTATAGAAAGTCAAGGCCGGCGCCACATCCTGTGTTGCCAGCCCTGGATTCTGCAGGACCCCCGCCCTGGGATGGATGATCTCCGAAATCTTCCGTGGGATTTCAAACCATCTGATAGGGATTATATTGGGAAAATCCTGGGAAGAAACGCCATTTTTGAGAAAATTTGGACTTTTTTTGCAGTTTAAGACAACTGTATATCTGCTAGCAAATTGTGTTAGTCACTGTATGTCTACATAAATGAGCAAAGCAACAAAATATGGCCCGATTTCAACTGAAATCGGGCCATACAAATTTCAATTGTTTGCGAAGACTAACTCTGTTTATG
Source organism: Armatimonadota bacterium (assembly GCA_017303935.1). Lineage (NCBI taxonomy): Bacteria > Bacillati > Armatimonadota > Armatimonadota bacterium. The sequence continues at coordinate 369,217 of JAFLBD010000003.1, forward strand.
GGGCAAGCAAACCCGAAAAGTTGTACCAACTCCCGATTCGCTATCGATTGAGACTTCTCCACCGTGTGCATGGGTGAGTTCCAAAACGATTTTGGTACCCCAGCCGGATCCGCTGGATTTTGCCCAGACGCTCCGCGCCGATCCACGCAAAATTTTGTCCGCGGTTTCCCGAGTCATTCCTGGCCCGGTGTCCACGACTTCTATATAGTGTTTCTTGTCAAACCGGTACCGAACGAGCACGCTCTCGACATCATCCACGTCATCGTGCCGAGTTTCAGCGACAGCCTTGATAGCGTTCGACACCAGGTTCTGCACAATGCGAAACACGAACATGCTGTCGTGCATGGTCGCCGGAGCATCGTAATTGATGTCGTAGTTGACTTCTATGCCGTTCTTGCGACCCTCAGATTCGAGGAATGAAGCAGCGTTTTCCACCACCGCGCCAAGCTTGGCGAGCTTCATCTCTGGTGCAAGCTCCTTGCCCGCGCTCAGGTCGCTCATCAAAGTGGCATACCGCTTGATTCGGTCGATACTGTCGTTGAGTTCGCCAACGATCTCGTGAATGCTCTCTAGGTAGCCCATCGATTCAGCGTCCGAACCAGCTTCCTTGCCATGTTCCACGGCCATCTTGACGGTCTCGGAGCTGAAGGTCAGGTTTGCTTCCAGGGCAAACGCCATATTCTTGATATCGTGTGCGACACGGCCCATTCCCAATAGCTGAGAGGCACGAGTTTGTTCTTCCAGCAATTGCCAGTTCAAGTAGGCGAGCGTTGAAACCGAGCTGATCGTTTCCAGGACGGTTTGGTCATCATCGTTGAAAACTCCCTCGCGTTTGTTGATCAACTGGACGATGCCGATCGGCTCCGTGTCGTCCAACATCAGCGGGACGGTGATCATGTTGTGGACATCGACACCGGTCTTTTTGGTGATGCTTGGATCGATTTCTGGTTCAAGAACGCTCACTTCAGTTGTGCGGTTCTGAAACACGCGTCCTGCAGCACCAAAATCGTCCGGGATGTCACTGAATTTGAGGACCGCTGCGCTGGATTCCGGCAACACATGGCGGAATTCAAGGGTGCACTTATCTTTATTGTGCAGATAGATCGTGCCGCCTTCGGCGCCAACCGCTTCCACGCAAATTGAGAGAACTTCCGGCAGGACGTCATCCAGCCGCCGGCTGCTTGCCAGCTTCCGGGTCGCCAAGTGTATGGCATCAAGTAAGGCGGTCTGAATCGTGGAGTTCACAACTGCAGTATTTTACCGGTGATCTGGATCAACCGAAGCGGCCGCTGATGTAATCGTCAGTTTGCTTTTCTTTCGGATTCGTAAACAGGTCGTAGGTCTTGTTGAATTCGATCAGCCGCCCCATCAAGAAGAACGCGGTGTAATCGCTCGCGCGCTGAGCTTGCTGCATGTTGTGCGTGACGATGACGATCGTGTAGCGCTGCTTCAACTCCGCGATCAGTTCTTCGATTTTCGCAGTGGCGATCGGGTCCAATGCAGAGCACGGTTCGTCCATCAAAATGATCTCTGGATCAACCGCCAACGTCCGGGCGATGCAAAGTCGCTGCTGTTGTCCTCCAGAGAGCGCGGTTCCACTTTGCTTCAGTTTGTCTTTGACCTCGTTCCAGAGTGCGGACTTGGTAAGGCACTCCTCGACGATCACGTCTAAGTCGGCCTTCTTTTTGATTCCGTGGATTCTCGGGCCGTATGCGACGTTGTCATAGATCGACATCGGGAACGGATTTGGCTTCTGGAAGACCATTCCAACGCGCTTGCGCAGTGCCACAGGATCGACCCCAGAGCTGTAAATGTTCTCACCGTCCAAGCAGATCTCGCCGACAACCTTGGCACCCTCGATCAGGTCGTTCATCCGGTTCAGACAGCGAAGAAAAGTCGATTTGCCGCAGCCCGATGGGCCGATGAACGCAGTGGATTTACCTTCAAAGACGTCGATGCCCACGCCGTACAGCGCTTGAAAGCTGCCGTAAAACATGTCAATCCCGCGCGCGGTGATCTTTGCGTGCGTCTTTTCGGTTGGAATTTCAGTTTCCATCATTGCTGCAACGGCATGCATCTGCTCTAATTCAAGCTCGGGCATATTAACGCTCTGTTAAGGCTCGATGCCGGAGCGCATGGTCCACCAGAACCAGCGCCATCATCGCTTCAACCATTGGCACTGCTCTTGGCAACACGCAAGCATCATGCCTTCCTCTGCCTTTAATCACGGTGTCTTCTCGGCCGGGCCGCGAAACGGTGTCCTGCTCATGCAAAATCGTCGCTGTCGGCTTGAACGCGGCTCGAATCAAGATTGGCATCCCGTTGCTGATACCACCTTGGATTCCGCCACTGTGATTTGATGTTGTGTATACCCGCTTGTGGGGGTCCGAGCGAAACGGGTCATTGTGCTGGCTTCCGGTCATATTAGTGCCGGCAAAACCACTTCCGGACTCAAATCCCTTGCATGCCGGGAGGCTAAGCATGGCTTTAGCCAGATCAGCTTCGAGCTTATCAAATACAGGTTCACCCCATCCAGCCGGTACATTTCGAGCGACTGCCTGCACCACGCCTCCGACGCTATCTCCGAGCTTTCGAACGGCCTCGATTTTTTCAATCATTCTCGCCGCGACTTCAGGATCCGGGCAACGAACGGGTGTGCTTTCAACCTGCTTTAGAGTGACGGTCTCGGGGTCAACGTCGGCAATGATATCGTGAACTTTCTGCACCCAAGCCAGAACTTCGACGCCGAATTTCTCACTCAAAATCTGCTTGGCGACCGCCCCAGCTGCCACGCGCCCGATAGTCTCGCGGGCGCTCGCTCGCCCTCCACCCGATTCTGATGTCAGCCCGTACTTCTCTTCATAGGTGTAGTCCGCATGGCTGGGGCGGTAGGCAGATTCGGTTTCCGAGTAATCCTTAGGCCGTGCATCAGTGTTTCGCACCATCAAAGCGATCGGTGTCCCGAGCGTGACCCCATCTTGATTCAGTCCGCTGAGCACTTCGACCTGATCCAATTCGTTCCGCTGTGAGACGATTGAGCTTTGGCCAGGTCGGCGGCGATCGAGTTCATTCTGAACCTGGTGCAAGTCTAACCGCATGCCAGGCAAGCAACCATCTATCACGACCCCGACCCCTGAACCATGACTTTCGCCAAAGGTCGAGATCGTGAACAGTTTTCCGAATGAACTTCCCATCGCTTACCTCCCCATTTTCCCCAAAAGCGGTGGAGGTTTGCGGGCGAAGTTCAGCGCATGGCGTCGAGTCGTCGCACCCGCTCTTCAATCGGAGGGTGCGTGCTGAACAGCTTCGCGAACTGCTGCCCGCTCAACGGATTCACGATACACATGTGTGCCGCGGACTGAGGCATCGTGTGGTTCGGGATCATCTGCGCTCCTCGGTCAAGCTTCAGCAGGGCATTCCGAAGCCCATCGGGCCGACCACAAAGCTCCGCGCCCGTCTTGTCGGCTTCAAACTCTCGGGCTCGACTCACCGCGAACTGGATCATCATCGCGGCAATTGGTGCGATCAAACTCACCACGAGCAGCACGATCGGATTCGGACGGTCTTCATCCCCGCCGCTGAAGAAGTTGGCAAACATCGCCATATTCGCGATGGCGCTGATCATGCCAGCGAGGCTGGCAACAATCGCGCTCGTGAGCGTATCCCGGTGCTTGATGTGTGCGATCTCGTGGGCAATCACCCCTTCGATTTCACTCTCATTCAAGATGTTGAGCAGTCCGTCATTGACCGCAACCACGCCGTGTTTTGGACTCCGTCCTGTGGCAAACGCGTTCGGTGAAGGATCGTTGACGACATAAAGCCTCGGCATCGGGATGTTCGCGCGTTCGGAGAGCCGACGGACCATCGAATACAACTCGGGAGCCTGGGATTCTGAAACGGGGTTCGCCCGAACCATCTTCAGAACGATTTTGTCGCTGAAGAAGAACGTCACCAAGTTCATCACCGCGCTAATCAGCGCCATGACCATCAGTCCTGCCGAACCACCGACCGCGTTACCGACCGTGATCAACAAGGCGGTCATTCCCGCCATCAACAAAAAGACCTTGAAGTTGCTCATATTCCTGTTAGAAACCACGCTTCGAAGGTCAACAAAAAAGACCTTCGCCAGCGGTTGCTAGCGAAGGTCTTGCGTTTATGGTCCAAACCGGCACGATCAAAATCGTAGCGTATTGTCGATTTGGTCCCCTAGAAGTCTAGGTGCTACTCCCCTTCGGAATATGGTTTCTGGACATTCAAACGCCGAAGCTATTTGAATAGTTCCCAACCACTAAGGCATTTTTGCATCGTCCATCGCGCGCCAAATTTCGGCCATATGCCGCAAGTGAACCGTGTGCGCTTGAGCATCTTGCCCGCCATAGTTCCAGAAATGCAGATGCCCAGCATCTAGTTGTTCCAGCAAGGGGTAATTCGGATCGGATGCCGCAGCTCCCGAAGTTGGCACGACGAACGATTGCCGAAGCTTCGCTCCCACCGCGCGCGCCACTTCCCAAGTCGACAGATAGCTGTTTGGCGTGATTCGGCTATTCGTCGCCACAAAGCTCACCCTTCCCGCCATCGCGTCCAGCGCATAAGGCAGCCATGGGTCAATGTTCGCAGGATCGGGAAGGCGAGTTTTTGCATCAAGGTATCCACCGTAAAACGAATCGCAAAGGAGCACACGGCGGATGAGCATCCGGTTGCCAGGTTGTTTCATCCACTCGCGAACCGCGCCATATCCCGCGCTAAAACTGGCGATTCGGATGCCTCGAACCTTGTAGCCAGGAATCTTTGCCTCAACCGCACGCAACCAGTCCGGCAGAGCGCTCGTCGATATGAACGGCGCGGCATAAGTCGCCGAGCCTTCACCCAAAGCCAAGATCAATAGCGGTTCGTGCAAATTCGCCTTAAGATGTTCGCTGAGCGCATACCAGTTCGGTGAGTGAACGCTGATGCGCAGCAGCCCGGTTGTATCAGGACTATAGCCTTCTGGGATGAAAAGGTCGCCCTTCTTCCCGGCGACCTCGATTGGGATCAACCGATCCACCGGAGCAGTCTCGTCCTTCACAAACGTGACCCGATGCATCGTACATGGTTGTAGGTTCATGATCGTCGCTGCCGCGAGTGCCGTCAACATATCTTCTCTCCCCCACGATACACCCCGGTGATCGACGCCGATTCATCCTTGAGCGGATTTTTGTCATACGTCACGAAATCTGCCAACTGGTACAGCTTCAATGAGCCGAGCTCGTCGCCGCAACGATCCGCATCTCGCCCGCGTTGGGTGTAGCAATCGAACGCCTCTGCAACGGACAGATTCTCGGAAGGGTCGAAGCCATCCGGCCGATTCGCCGCAGTACGAATTCCAATCCAAGGATCTCCCAACACAATCGGTCGATCGCTGTTAAAGGCAAGGGGAATCCCGGCCGCTTTGACCGACCGAAACCGCTTGAGCTTGGCCGCCCGCTCCGCTCCGAGTTGAACCTGATAAGCCTTGCCAAATCGGTGCAAGAATTCCGGTTGCATCGTCACAAAGCACCCTGTTTTACGAATTCGTTCGATTCGCTCGTCGGTGAGCATCATTGCGTGTTCGAGCCGGTGAATCGCTGGATCGGGGGTCATCTCGAAAGCTGTCAGAACTTCATCCACTGCTCGATCGCCGATGGCGTGAACCGCCACTCGGTACCCCGCTTTAGCCGCTTTGACCATCATCTGTTGCAGCTTCTCACGCGCGTAAATCAAGGTGCCGGATTCGGTGGCGGTTTGATCTTCGGCGGTCGAATAGCTGCCATAGATCGCTGCAGTCGCCGAACCGATCGCGCCATCGGCGAAGATCTTCAGGCCCGCGATCTGGCAACGATCAGGCTGCATCTGGCATGAAATCTCTTGGATCATATGCGGACGGAACCCGCGAGGGCCGAGCACCGCGCTCCATTGCATGTAGAGCGAAATCCGCAAGCCACTTTCCCGTTCGCTAGCCTGGTGATAAGCCTCCAACTCCTTCAGCAAGTGCCAGCGGCCAGTCATCATGTCGGTCGCATGGGTGATGCCCAAGGATTGCATCGCCTTGCCCGCCGCAACGATCGCCTCCACCATCTCTTCGAGGCTCGGCTCCGGGGCGCGACTCGTGACGATCTCATGCGCGCGTTCCAGCAAAACACCGTCCAATCGTCCGCTCGAATCCCGCCGGTAGGTGCCACCAGCAGGATCGGATTCCGACTCCGAGATATTCGCCGCACGAAGGGCGGCAGAGTTCACGACGCTGGCGTGTCCGTTGACGTGCCGCAAAGAGATCGGAACGGTGTCCGAGAGTTTGTCGAGGTCTTCCCGAGTGAGGTGTTGCGCGCCATCGAACTTGGTTTGATCGTAATGAACCGCCTGCAACCACTTCCCTGGCTCGATCCCTTTCAGCGCGTCGCTCACCATTTGGAGCACTTCATCAGGAGTCTTGCAATGCCCCAAGTTCAGCTTTTGCAGGTCCAGCCCGGTCGGCAGAATGTGGCAATGTGAATCGACAAACGCCGGTAGGACATAGGCGCCGTTCAAGTCCACCGAGTCCGGCACCGCCACCTCACCAGCAGCCAATTCCCGACTGATGATCTTGCCCTCTCCATTCAACAGCATCGCGCCGGGCGAGCCATCTGGGTTCAAAAAGTTATGAAATCTGCGGTGCATATGCTTTTTCGTCTAGCCATTGTTGATACCGTTGAATCTGGGCATCGGTGGCATTCTGTCCGCCCGGATGGGCCAAATTGTTGATTTCATGGATCGATCGCACCCCCACAAGCGCGGTTCCGAGCTCGAGTGCGGCGTTCACGGTTCCGCGCGCAAAACCATCTGGGTCATCGTCGGCGTCAAAGAACGGTTTGCCCGCCCCCCAATTCAGCAGATGAGTTTGGACCACGCCGACTCGCCGGTCGTGTGCCAGCCGCGCCAAGGCCTGAAAGTCCTGTTGGTAGATCGGGTTCAATGGAGCGAGGACAACCTCAAAGGCGTCGTTGAACTGCCACATCGCCATCGCCGCCAAGAACGAGCCCCCAAAATACAGCCCGATATGCCGAATGGTTCCGTGCTGCTTGGCGAACTCCAAGGTTTGGAGCGCTCCGACAATCTGATGCTCTTCCCACGCCTTTCGGTAATCCAGAAAGAAGAAATCGAGGTGTTCGCGACCGACCGAACACAGAATCTGTAGCAACTCAGCCTGCAAGAGGTCGCTGGCGTGGTCTGAGTCGGTGGCGTTTTCCAGCGAGAGTCCGCCGCGAGCCATCAGCAGCGCATCGGTTCCACGCATAGCGCCGCCCCACAGTCCAGGGCGTGAAGAGATGTCTAAGACGGTTTTTTGAGCCACTGCGTGCTGCACAAATTGGGGCAACCAACCTTCAGAGATTTGGTGGGGTGGCATCAGGCTCAGCCAGAGCCGGGGGAATTCTAGATTGGTTCTGCCGAGAAGCCTGGACATGCAAACGGATTTAACCCGTTTTTAGATGCTTCGCTTTTCTGGGCGGATCAGTTCTCGCACCAGTCCGATGCCGGCGATCACTGCAACCATCATCAACAGCCCTGTTCGAATGTCCACCGTCGTCCCAACCACGCCGAACGCCGATTCAGCCTTGGCAGAAGCGCAGAACGAAACGAGGACGATGAATGGGAGAACAGGAGATTTTTTCATTGCAGTGAGGTCTATGGGTGCAAATCCCGTGCCAATCTCCGTTCTGGTCCGGAGTTTGTGGTGAATGCCCCGGAAGTGTCATATACTGAAGGGGATGGGCTTGGCGTTGAGGACGAGATTTCTGGTAGTGGCGGGTGCGGTTGCACTCTGCTCCCGGTCTCATGCATTGACTTGGTCTATGCGTGAGGTGATTGCTCCAGGCGAGTCGCAACTCGTGTTTAGTGGCATTAACAACGCCGGACAGATTTCTGCGGAGGGCTGGGACACTAAGAACCTCTACCGAATCAATACTAACGGGCAGATCGAGACTGCTCCGCAAACACTTCACCAGCACACGAATTTCACGTCAGGTGGCATTAATGAGGCTGGCGATGTGGTTGTGTATGGAAATCCGCTTCAAGGATCTGGCCGTACTAAGGTCGGATATTGGACTCCAGGCGTGGGCATGACAGATCTCATGGTTCAAGACAATGGTCAAAACTATTGGTTTGAGTCATTCGCCATGAACAATGCCCACACTGCTGTGGGTTGGGCAGAGTACATGGGTGCTGGTGGCTCAGGGGGCTCTGGGAATGCCATTTACTACTCACCGAATAGTAGTGCTTTGCTCGTTCCTGGGTATTGGGATGGTTACAACCTTGCCAGGGACATTGATGAGGCAGGAAACATCGTAGGCTGTGTCAATCTTGACCCGATTCTTTGGCGTGCCAATGGAACCTATGTGGACCTCACACAACCCAGCAGTTATGGTTCGGCAACAGCCATCAATTCAAGTGGACTGATCAGTGGAACACTGAACGATATCAACGGCAAACACTTAGCGATCTGGAATATATCAGGTCAACTGCTGCACAAGATCTACATTGGTGACCGAGTCAATAATCCCAACCCGTTGACAGAGAGTACCTACATGAATGAAAACGGTGATGTTGTGGTCACTGTGCTCAAGAATGGTGCATTGCGTCACTGTTTTTGGTCGGAGTCTACGGGGCTCCTAGACATCACCACGTTGTTCACCAACACAAGCGGTGGGCGGCTGAACATTATGGGGATCAACAACCGCAGGGAGATGATTGCAACCGGTTACTTTGGAAACGTCTACAAGCAAAACCTACTCCTCACTCCGGTGCCGGAGCCATCTGAAATGATCGTTCTCGGAGTTGGGTTGGTGGGCGTCGTTCTCCGGCGACGCAAGAGAAAAGCAGTCTGATTAAGATCCAACATTCACGCCGTGACGACGCAACCCGTTGATTCGGCGTGGACCGTTCGGCCCGGGCAAAAGCCACTTCTGGTGAACAAAGAAAAGCTGGCGGAGCGGGAGGGATTCGAACCCTCGATACGATTAGAGCCGTATACGCGATTTCCAATCGCGCTCCTTCGACCACTCGGACACCACTCCTGACGCCGGACTTCATTGTGACCGATTCGGGCCGATTTTTTCACGGGCATCGTCGCTACCGATAGTCCACGGGCCGCAGATAGTACTCTCCGATCGCCGTGTCGCTCACCATCGCCACGGTCGGAAGTCGCCGCTTCCAATGCGTTCCGTCGAGCCGCTTTTCGACCAAATTGAGCGAGTGTTCGAGCACCCCCATCGCGAGCAACCGTTCCCGCGTGAACCCCCGGATGATCAGGTTCAAAATCGAATCGGCTTCTTCGTATTTGAGCCCAAAGTCTCCCTCGTCGGTCTGACCTTTGATCAAGTCGGCGGTGGGTGGTTTGTCCACGATTGGGGCTGGCACTCCAAGCTCGCGAGCCAATGGCCAAACTTGCGACTTGAACAGATCGCCAAGCGGGTTGATCGGCGGGGCATCGTCCGCGTGCCAAGTGTAATAGCCGAATAAGCGCTCGGTCTTGTTCCCTGTTCCGAGCGGGAGCCCGCCGACCTTCATCGCCTGATCGAAGAGAATGGTCATGCGGCACCGCGCGCAGATGTTGCCGATGCGTTGTCCCGACATCTCTGGATCGGCGAGCAATCGGTACCCGTCCACCATCGCCGTGATCTCGATGGTCTCGCAGTTGATGCCGGTATCGTTGACCACCAATTCGGCATGGGTCAGGCTTTCGGGGGAACTGATCGCATAGGGCAACCGGATGGCATAGACGTTCTTTGGGCCGAACGCTTCCGCCGCCAAATAGGCGACGACCGCCGAATCCACTCCGCCAGAAAGCCCGAGCACGACTTTGCTGATTCCGCGCTGCCGAATGACTTCATCCTTTAGAAAGGCGACCAGCCAATCGCGCAACAATTTGTTGTTCAGTTGCAGTACCGAGGGGTCCAGGAGGTTGCGGCGCTCAGATCGGCAGATCGGGATCACAACCCAATTTTCCCCCATAATAGGTCTTTGGAACCAAGCAATTGTAGGACTTTGGACGCAATTCGTACATCCGGTGTATGCTACAAGAACATAAACGCGCCGAAACTACTCATAAGAGCGTTAGGAAATCTAGAATGGACAACCTGTTGAAAATTGTCGTGATCGGTTTTCTCGGGATCATTGGAGCAATGGTCGCCATCCAGTTGGTCAAAGGACTGATTGGACTACTGATGCCACTCCTCGTGATTGGTGCCGCCGGGTACGTCGTGTACCGATTGGTCAAGCCAAAGTCTTCGCTGGGTGGACGCGGCGGCGGATACCTTCCCTAACCCACTTCTGTTCTAAGTCAGGCAAACCGGCTTCCTAGTGCTCACTAGGGAGCCGTTCTTTTTTGGTAATGTTGACGTATGGTTCTGACGCTGCTCTCGGCATTAGTTTTGGCGGGCCCAACCGGCATCTCGCGCGATGAATACGGAGTTCCCACCGCGTACGGCGATACCGTCGAGGACGCGTACTTTCAGGCGGGTCGCGCGGTCGCGCAAGACCGGCTCTGGCAAATGGAAATGAGCCGCCGAATCGCTCGCGGGCAGATGTCCGAGGTGTTCGGGCCCGATTCTCTGGCTAGCGACCGCGACGCTTTGCGAATGGCGTACACCGAAAAAGAATATCAAGAGCAAATCAAGAAGCTTCCGAAGGACATTCAACAGGGTTTCCAAGCCTACGCCGATGGGATCAACGCTTCCATCTCTGAGCGGACAAAGGCGGGCACGTTGCCCGGGGGTTACGCTCAAAATTCGTTCAGCCCGAGAACTTGGACCGCGATCGACAGCATGGCGATTTCGGTTCGATTGCTGCGCCTCTTCGGGACCGGTGGCGCGGGCGAAATCCGAAACCTCGCCTTGCTCAAGTATTTGCAAGGCAAGCTGAAGGGCGATCAAGCGCTGGATGTTGTAGACGATCTGGCCTGGTTCAACGAGCCTTCTGCTCCCACCACGCTCGCCGATGCCGACGACAAGCAAGCGAGCAACCACTTGGTTTTCGAAGCTCCGACCCGAGCCGTCACCCTGGCGCATTTGGCTTCCCTCCCCCAAAGTTCCCTACTTGAACTAGCGGGTGCGGTCCGGATGGCCAGCAGCGACGATCAAAAGCTCCTGGCGCAAGACCATCAAGTCTTCTATAGAACGGGGTCTTATGCGGCTCTGGTCGCGCCGAAACGAGCGACAGACGGCAGCACGATTTTGATGAATGGCCCGCAGATGGGGCACTCGATTCCGAGTGTGGTCCACGAAATGACGATCCGCAGCGGCAATACCGAAGTCACTGGAATGGACGTGCCTGGAATCCCTGGCGTGCTGATCGGCTCGACCAGTGAGATCGCGTGGGGATTCACGAGCGGAGTGGCCGATATCGCCGATATCTTTGTCACCCCGCTTCAAGAAGGCGACGCCCAAAAATACGTCGTGGACGGCGCAGCTAAGCCGGTCCAACAGATCAAATTCAAGATCAACGTCAAGGGGCAGAATCCGGTCGAATTCGTGCAGGAACGCACCCAATACGGCCCGGTCATTCTCCGGTCGAATTCGGGCAAATGCCTTTATTCGCAGCGCAGCACTCAATGGATGCGCGAGTACGAATCGATGATCTTCATCAACCGACTGGCCTCCATGAGCACCCCGATCGGAGCATACGAAATCAGCAAGCGACACACTTCCAGCTTTAACTTTTTCTTTGCGACCAAGTCTGGTCAAATTGGTTGGCGGTATTGCGGGTTGGTGCCGTTGCGGTCGCCGAACGTGGATCCTCGCTTCCCGATCTTGGCGAGCAAGAAGAACGACTGGCTGGGCATGATCCCCGAAGACAAGATGCCGGCACAGTTGAACCCGCGCGAAGGGCTGATCACCAACTGGAACAACAAGCCTGTGAGCTGGTGGCCGAACTGGGACACGCCAGCATGGGGCAAGTTCTTCCACGTGACCGAGTTGAACGCCGCTCTCAGCAAGCGCGACCTCAGCAAGGCGGACATCAAAAACGCGGTCAGCACGATCGCCAAGCGCGAAGACGGCTATTCACCAGATTTCATCGCCCTGCTGGAAAAGGGAATCAAAGGTAAGTCGTTGACGAATGATCAAAAACGGATGGCCGATATGATCCTGAGTTACACGGGCGATCTGGAGCCAGGCAGCCCGAAACCTGTGGCGATGGCGAAATACATGGAAGCGTTGCGAAACGTGATGGTTCTGCCGGTCACGGGCAACTTCATGAGCCAATCCACGTTCAACACGGTGACCCAGCCCTCATTCTTGATCCAGGCGATCAGTGGCAAGTCCAAGTTCGATTTCCTAAAGGGTGCCACGCCAGAACAAATGGCCTACAACGCCCTTGTAAATTTGACCGAAGCCAACCCTGATCCTTCGGGTTGGAGCTACGTTCCTGGATCGATCCGCGTTACTGATCAGCCTTCGATTCCGTTCATCAATCGCGGAACATACATTCAGATTGTCAGCTATAAAGACGGCCGCCGCACCATGGAAACAGTGCTGAATCCAGGTGTGTCCGAAGCCGGTCCGTTTAGCCAGAACCAAGTGCCGCTAGCGCGAGAATTTGGCTACAAATCGGTTCCTCGATGATCGGGTCAAGTATAGTGTGGGGCAGATGAAGAAATTTTCACTTGGTTGTTTTGCGATTGCTGCGCTTGCTGTGGTGGGATGCCAAAAGTCCGACCCGATCGTGGGTAAATGGGTTCTGGACGGCAAATCCGCCAATCCGATGATCACCGCTCAGTCGATGACCTTCAACGCGGACGGTACGTTCAGCACGAGCTCGACGATCGGCGGCACAGACAATCGATCGATGACCAGCAATGACAAGGGAAAATGGTCATGGGATGCTGACAAGAAGCTGAAGTTGAATTACGAGGACATCGTGTTCGAATTCAAGGGATTGGACGAAAAGACCAAATCCATGATCGAAACCCAGATGAAATCTGGTAAAGCCGCAATCATCAAAGAGATGAACGGCAAGGGCCCGTTGGAAGTCAAATTCGAAGGCGAAGGGATGTCGATCATCGATCCATCCGGCACGATGAAGTTCAAGCGCGGCTAAACTCGGCTCGGTTCAGATTGAATGTGGCAGGTGGATTTCCACTTGCCACATTTTCGTTTTCTTTGTTCTGCCACGATTCCGGCTGCGCTGACGCTGGATTTTGATCTGTACTTCCCTTCCCGCCTCTCCGGTCATTTGGTTTTAGCGGGTTTTGTCGCGCGGGGTAAACTCTATCTTCGCGTGCTCCCGTCGTCTAGCGGTTCAGGACATCGCCCTCTCACGGCGAAGATCGCGGGTTCGAATCCCGTCGGGAGTACCAGCACGCTCTAGGTTCAAAACGCGATTTTCCGTAGGTTCAAAATTGGAACAAACCTGACGGGATTCGAACTTCGGCGTCCCCGCTGACTCGGATCCTCAGTCCGGAGACGACTGTTTCACCACTACTTTCCCCCGGTACATGTTCATGGGGCACGCGAATGCGATTTCGCCAGTCTTTGCCGGAGTGAACTTAAAGGTAACAGACTGGCCCTGTTTGACGGATTGCTTCATCTTCAAGCTCTTGAACTCAATGGTTGAGCCGCAGCCGATCTTTGCGCCACCTTTGAAGGTGATGGCGACGGGCACACCCTTTTTGACGGAGATCACAGAAGGGGAGTATTTGCCGTTTGCGACCATGACGGTCACGGATTGAACACCTTTGACCGTCTTCGCAGAAACGGTCGCCGCGTCATGTTGAAACGCGAGGGCGGGGCTCATCAAAGCGGCAACGGCGAGGAGAGATGTACTGTTTTTCATGGGTTTTCTTCCTTACGAGGTTCGTGGTCCTGAGGGACGGAGGAATGGAGCGGGTCATGCTCGGTAACGGGCCAAGACCACTCCCGGTTGAGGAAGGTCCTGTTCACCCAGACGACAAAGTCGTCCACATAAGTGTGCATGATCGGGATGTCGAAGAGGGACAGAATCGTGCCAACGATAAGCCCGCCGATGACCGCTGTCGCCAGGGGCTGATAGGCGTCCAGTCCAGTTTTCGGCGCGAGGGCGACAGGGAGCATGACAAGAAGCGTGATGCCTGCCGTCATCAGAATCGGGCGAAGCCGGTCGGGGCACGCAGTCCGAATTGCCTCATCCCGTGGAACACCTTGGTCGCGGTATTTCATGATCAGGTCGATCAGGAGGACCGCGGTTGTGATGTCCATGCCAGTCAGAACGATGATCCCGAGAATTGACACCGTTGAGAACGACTGATGGGCGATGAAGAGCGCGACGAAGACACCCGCCAGCTCAAGAGGGAGCGAGGCAATCATCTGCAGCGGTTGCAGGAACCCTCTGAACTGAACCACCAGGACGAGATACATCATTGCGATGGAGAGCCCCAGCCCCTGTATCAGGCGTCGGAAACTATCCATCATCTGGGTCATGTCGCCGCGCATTTCCATGCCGTAGCCTGGAGGAAAGTTGACAGGCTCGATCCCGAGCTTCTTGTTTCCCCCATAGGCATTTGCGACGAGGTTCATCACCACGTCCATGCTCGGAAGACTCCCGATTCGGTAGTAACCCGTAACGCCAATGACCCGCCGCAGGCCATCGTGCTCGATGACCGTCGGAGCCACCTTGGGGACGATCTCCGCGACGGACTTCAGCGGGATTTGCCTGCCGTCTGAAGTCGAAATATAGATCGACTCCAAATCCTGCTGGGTGGCGCTTGTAGCCTTATCGTAGCGGACAAGGATGGTGTCTTGACGGATGTTCGGCAAGCGGTAGTACTCGCTCGTCAAGCCGCCCCGCATCGCATAGTAAGCTTGCTGGGCGATCTGGTCGGGACTGAGACCCACCTCCTGTGCCTTTTGAAGATTCACCTCGATACGGTAATCGGGAACCCCCATGGCCCAGGTGCGCGAGGGCTGAAACAGTTCGGGCATTTTCTCGGCTACTGCTTGAACCTGAGTGCCCAGCTTATCCAGAACCGCCATGTCTTGACCGTAGATGTTCACATGGATTGGTGCCGCGGAAGTAGCCATCACGTCGGACCCCATTTCCTTGATCTGGAACCTGCGAACCCCTGGAACGGTCTGAAGCGTTTCCTTTTGGATCGCGTCAATGACTTTGAAGATGTCGTTCTTGCGCCGGTCCTTGTCGCTGAACGTGAGCATAAACGCGGCTCCGTTCACAGCGGGCATCTGATAGCCCGTGAAGAACGGCGACCACGTTTCGAACATGGACTCGGCCCCAAGCTCAATGCTTGCTTTCTCCACTTCAGGATGCTTCCTGATAATGTCCTCGATCTGCTTTACCGCTCGCTCCGTACCCGCATAGGATGTCCCCGGGTTCATTTCCAGAAACCCTGAAGCTTGTCCCGTATCTGCGAGCGGCATCATTTCAGAGCCGAGGAAGTAATAGAAGGTGAAGCCGAGGATGAGAGTCGCAAGGACGCGGGTGAAGTTGGCGAACCGATGTTCAAGCAGCCACGAAATCAGCCTTCCGTACCCCTTTTCCATTCGGACAAGCCCACGTTGGAACGGATCGACCAACCGGTAGAGCAGGCCCAGAACAGGATGTTTACGCTCCTCGTCTCGGACATCCTCGGGCCGAAGTAACTTGGCGCAGAGCAGTGCGGTCAACGTAAATGAAACCAACATCGAGGCGAGCAAACCGAAGATGAGCGGCCACACGAGCTCCACAAACATGAGTCCCACGATGCCTCCCGAGAAGATCAAGGGAAGGAGGGCGAGGACGATCATCAAAGTCGAGGCGATGACGGCGAGTCGCACCTCAGCGATGCCGTCGATGGTTGCTTGCTTGGGCGTTTTGCCCATACGAAGGTGTCGCTCAACGGCGTGGATGTCGATGATCGAATCATCGACCAGTCGGCCAATGCTCAAGAGAAGCCCAATGAGGGTTCCGCTATTGAACGTCATGCCAAACGGGACCATGAACAGCACGGCAATAGCCAGCGAGGTCGGAAGGGTGACCATGGCGATAAGTGTCCCGCGCCACTCGCCCAGGAAGAGGACGAGAGCGATTGCGGTCAGCATGATGGCAACAGCGAGCTCATGCCAGACGTTCTCGAACAAGATATCGACGAAGTGGGCGTTGTCATAGGCCGTCTCAAACTTCAGGCCGGGGTTTTCCGATTCGAGCTGTTTGACCACTCGCATGATGGCGGGGACAACTTGTGCGGAACTGGCTCCGGGGTTCTGAATAACGCTGACTTCGATGGCGTCCTTAGACTCACCGGTCGTGTTATCCAAATACCTGTATCCAGACCGCTTCTCCCAGTGGGAGTCTTCCACCCTGGCAACGTCGCGCACATAAATGACCTTGGGGGTGTTCGGTGCTGGAGCCGCTCGGGGGGCTGGTGCGCTGCCGGAATCGGCCCCGCCCCCCATAGCCATCCCGCCTCCAGCTGGGGTTGCGGCCCTCGGCTGAATCCCGACGGTCGAGATCGGGTAATCCAGCACATCTTGGGCGCTTGCCGCGCGGGTATCGACGCGCACGATGCCCTCGCGCTCGCCGCTGGTGACCGTGCCCCCAGAGGCACTGACATTGGCCCGATCGATGGCGTTGCGTACGTCCAGGATGGAAAGTCCGTAAGAAGCCAGCTTATCTCTGTCCACCACGACCTGGAGCTGTCGCCGGTATCCACCGAAGGGCACGACCGCATAGACGTCCTGGACGGTCTTGAGGCGTTGAACCACCGTGTTGTCGGCGTACTCTCGGACTTTCGCCATGTCCCAACCCAGCGTGGGATCGCCCCTCGCAGAAAGGGTCAGCACGGGCAGATTGAGCGGGTCTATGGGAATGACCCACGATGGCTTGAGGTTCGCGCCCGTAGACGGTAAGGTGGACTGCACGACATTCATGAGTGCCTGAATGTCGGTCTGAGCCCTCTGCATATCCGTGCCATAAGGAAACTCCAGCGAGACAATGCTAAAGCCGTCCTGGGAGGTCGATCTAATGTAGTGCACACCCTTGACGTTGATGAGCTGCTCCTCAATGGGTTTTGAGATGTAAAGCTCCATCTCCTGCGCCGAGAGACCAGGCATCATGGTGACGACACCGACCATGGGGCTCTCTACGTAAGGCGCAAAGCGGCGCGGCATGTTCGAGATGGCGAGCCACGCAAGAGCCAGCACGGCCACATAGAACGCGATCACCGCATAGGCATGCTCGATGGACCACTTATGGATCAGGTGGAGGGCATTGGGTTTGTGACCGTTCTCGGTGGAGTCCGACTTGCTCACTTGACCACCGCCTGACCTATGAACATGTCCATCGGGCACGCAAACTTGATCTTTGTCCCGGCCTTCTGGGCAGGAATGTCGACCGTCACGGGCTTGTTCAGCACGGTCTCGGCTCTGAGTCCCAATTCGGGAAACTCCACGATGTCAGCGCACGTTTCTGCAACTCGACGCACAAAGACGAGTTTGGTCGGCCTACCTGCTGGAAGCTGCACTGTTTCGGGCGAGTAACCAGCTTCAGTGATCTCAATAGTCACCATGTCGTCGCTAGTCTTCACAGGCTCACTTGAGACTTGGACTTGCATGCCTTCCGTTAATCCAAACGGTGCCACGACGATCCGCTCTCCCTGCTTGAGCCCGGTTTTGACCGCGGCCTTGCCATGCGCCCATCCAAGGATTTCGACTTGCCGCAAAGTGGCGGAGAGTTTGCCGGGCGAGTCTGCCGCAACAACCCAAACCTTGCTCACCGTCTGACCGTTATGGGACTCGGTCACAACGGCGTCAGCAGGAATGACCAGGGCCGATGCAATCGAACCGACCGAAATTTCCAGGGAGACGAATTGCCCAGGACTAAACTGACGATTCTCGTTCGAGTAGACAGCTTCAACAACCCCCATTCGAGAGGACGGGTCCACCGATGGGGACACGCTGGTCACACTCATTACCAGGACTTGATCGTCCTGGCCGGCCCCACGCACCTGAACTTGGTCGCCAACCTTAATCCTGGCAAGGTCTTGTTGGGAAACGTTTGCTTGAATGCGCACCGGTGAAACTTGTGCGACCTTCAGCACCGCCTGACCCGGAGCTACCACGACGCCCGGAGCGACCAACCGTTGGGTGACCACGCCATCGACATCTGCTCTCAGCTCAGAATAGCCTCTTTGCGTCGCCATGCCCCTCAGACTTGCGCTTGCCTCGGAGACAGCAGCCCGCGACTGACCGATTTTGGCTCGCGCGGATTGGACGCCCGATTGTGCGGTCTTGACCTGCGCAAGCTTGGCCCTATGGTTTGCTTCAGCCTTGGAAACCCGCGCATTGGCGGCAGAGACGTCCGCTTCGGCCCGGGTCAGTTCACTCTTTGCCCCGGATGCCATGGAACTTGCCTTGGAAAGCCTCTCCTTGGCCGAGGCGAATGCCGAGGCCGCCCTTTGGGACGCCGCGACGGCCTGTTGCCATTCATCTTTAGAAATGGCTCCTTTAGCATGGAGCAGGCGCATTCGTTCAAGTTCTTGGCTCTGATAGGTTTGGTCCGCGGTTGCCGCATCCAGCTCCGCGTGTGCGCCCCTCATTTCTGCGTTTGCGGCATCGACTGCCGCCGACGATGAACTCCTGGACGCCCTCGCCGCGTCAAGCATTGAGCGTGCTTCGGAGACTTCCGTCTCCGCCATTGTGGCTTCAGCCCTCGACTGCTCCACCATATTCAGTGCTTGCTGAAACTCAGCGTCCGCCACGCCGACCCCCTGGCTCGCGTTGTTCACTCCCGCCGCCTTTTCGGCGATCATCGGGTCGATCTGGCTCGTGTCGAGCCTGGCCAGAAGCTGACCCCGTTTCACCATGTCGCCGACGTACACGGGCATGGCCACGATTTTTCCGCCAACCCTTGGGACAACGTCCTGCTCGACGAAACCTGAAACCTGGCCAGAATAGGTGACCGTCGCTGCAAAGGGCTCGGACTTTACCTCAGCGACCGCAACTGGCAGGGCTCCTTCCGGTGCGGGAGTGTTCATTTCCATCACCTGGGCCTCAAGTGGCGTCATCGCTCCTTCTCGGCGGAGATTTCGAACCGCCCACATGCCTCCGGCAAGGGCAAGCGCAAGCAACGCGAGCGACATCCAAACGGACTTGCTCATAAGGCCGTGCATACTGAGTTTCTGCCCGGTCTTCCGCATCCGCCAGATGACCAGGGCAACAGCGGTGCCCACCGCAAGAACAATCAGCCACGTTGAGCCGGAACCCGACGCACTGTCAGAAGACTGGCCCGTAGCAAGTTGAAAGATTGCCTGACCGCTCCCGGACGCGGCACTAATAGAGACCGTGACGTCGTACTGTCCAGCCATCGAGAAGACTGCCGGTACGCTGTAAGTGCCCGGTTCAGAACCGGCTGATGCAACTTCCTCTCGTTCGCCCATATTCATGCCAGGCATCTTGGCGAGGACCTTGATGGTAGCACCTGAAACTGGTTTTCCCTGCGAATCGGAAACCTTGAGACCGACTTTTGCCTTCCCTACGGGAACGATCAGGGGATCGGTGGTCAGCGAAATGCGGAACGGTCCTGCCATTCCCTCAAGAGCGAAACCCAAAGTCGCGAGGACAAGGAGCAGCATGACGATCAGCGTTCTCAGACTTTTGGTTTTCATATGTCTCCTCCCGTGGAGCGCGAAAGTCGGGCTAGGGCTGTCAGCACATCAAGCCGAGCTTTCGCCACGTCGGTTCGAGCCTGCGTAAGCAGCGACAGCCCGTCCAATTGCTCCAAAAGGATCGCCTTGCCCGCGTCCACTCGGAGTGCGATGATCTCATACGCGCTGGAGGCAGCTTCTGCGGCCGCTACCGCGGAACTAAGGTTTGCGGCTGCGGTTTCGTAGTCGAGCAGTGATTGTCTCACTTCCTTTTCGACCTGAAGTTTGGTAGCCGCGAGTTCGGCCTCGGCCTTGGCTCTCATCGACTTTGCTTGATCGATCCCGGAACGGATACGCCCCCCGTCGAAGAGTGGAACACTCACGGATAGCCCAAAGGTCACTCCGCCCATATCTCGGCGGTTCGTTGCGTCCGCCATGCCAGTCGCGTAGAGTCTTGGCTTGGCCAGCGCTTTTGCGGCCCGTAGTTCAGCCTCGGAAGCCTTGCTCCGGGCTGAAGCAGCTGCGACTGCGCCGCGGCTCGCCATAGCCGCGCTCACCAGATCCCCCACCGATAGGGTCTTCGTCTCGGGTTCCGAGACATTGTCGAGGTCGATCTCGGCGTCGAGCTTGCCCCCCATGAGTTGTAAGAGCTCAAGGTACGCCTTCTTTTCGGCGTTCGACGCGGTCTTAAGGTCACGCTCTGCACGCCTCATCTCGGCCTGCACGCGCAGGACCGACGCTTCGATCGTCTTGCCAGCTTCAAACCTGGCCTTTGTCGTATTCAGCATTTCGGCAAGCGCGTCGTAGTTAGCTTGTGCGGCGACAACTTCCTCGTGCATCGCTCTCACTTCAAAGTAGGCTTGACGAACAGAGGCTACCAACTCAGCCTCGGCTTCTTGGTAGTCCCCAGCTGCCGCCCGAGACTGCCACTTGGCCGAAGCGGCCATGGCTCTCACATCGTCTGCGAGAATGGGCAGCATCAGCATGAGATTCACATCGCTGAACTGACCGGGAGGCACAAGCATCGATACCGCTGGCTCGGACTTTGGCACGGAGCCAAGGATGGATGTGTTGTTCCCTGTCGAAGCGAAGCCATTGATGGAGACTTGGGGACCGCCCATTGCTTTCGCCCCCCTTTCATTCGCTTGCGCTCCCAAAAATTCAGCCCGCGCACTCTTCAGGACAGGACTGTTCGCTTTCGCGAACGATAGGGCGTCCTGAAGGTTCATCCTCCCGGATTGACCCATTGCGCCACTCGCCGAGAGGGCGAACACCAACAAACACATCGTTTTCATCGCACCACCTTCTTCGCCTGTTCAGCGTCAAGGACTCTTAGAGCTCTGCCCCATGCGGCCTCCCGGGCAGCTTCGTATTGCCGAGACAGGTCTGAATACGAGCCAAGTTGTTCTTGAACTTGGTCGAGCCTGCCTTGGCGCGGCTGATAGCCACCCATTGCCTCCGTGAGTCCTGCTTTCACTATCTCCCAATCGCGGCTCAGAACGACCAACTTCTCCCGCTGATTCGCGCTGAGGGACAAGTTTGGCTGCCTCAGCAGGTCACCGGGAACCGGTTTGTGGAGCGGTTTTGTCGGCGACGGAAGATGGGACACTTTTTTCTTCTGCGCTGGAGTTGTCCAGGAACTGTAGCCGACAACAGCCAATGCTCCAAGAATCGAGACGATTGTGCCTGGCCCGAACAGCCTGGCTTTGCTATGGCATCCGCACCGAGCTGAGCCGCAGCTGCCTTTATGTTTGATTGAGAAAATGGTTCTTACCTCGCAATGTCGATCAGGGTCGCACGAAAGGACGCGCGACGTAATGTCGAAACCTAGCGAGGGGGAGGCGCACGAAGGCCGTTAGCCCCAATATCGGGTGGGCGAATCCGTGGGACGACTAGATACGTTGGTCGTCGCGGCAAGACCTTGGAGCCCGCCGATGGCACGGTCACGCCATTTGGCAACGCGGCGACTGGAGCGTCAGTGACAGTCAGGGCCGAACATTTGTCGGTCTCGGGAGTTTGGGCCGCAGAGACCTGGCAATTAGACGCCTTCGAGGTCACCGTGTCCGAGTTCTTGTCCGAAGAGGTCTTCTCGCCTTGACAGCACGTGCAGTTCTTCTCCCCCGTGACCGGGCACGTTGCTGCGGATTCGACGCTTTTCGATGTTGGCGTATTCGGTCGTTCGGGGCAGAGGCACACAACCGAGCCGAAGCTCATCTGGGAGATGAACACCATGGTCGCCAACAGGATATGAGCGAAGAGCCTCATGCTTACCGATTCGCGCACGGATATGATGCGCCTATACAGATTATGACGTAAACACCAGGTCAGATGATGCGCCTATACAGATTATGACGTAAACACCAGGTCAGATGATGCACGCCCGCGACTGAGGGTGTCATTGTGGCCCCGTGACGCGCCTGCGGCAGTTCTAAGCGCGTCCACTTCGGTGTACCACCACCCGTCAGGTTCAAAACGGGATTTCTTGTAAAGTTCAAATTTGGCACCAACCAGACGGGATTCGTTACTCTTAGGTTCAAAGGCAAGCTGAACTAGTCTGCTAAGGTCTTTGTGGATGGCGATGATCCGAGCCCACTTGCTCAGGAGATTAATGGGCAGCTGAGAGTCAGGACAAGGTGATGGAAGGCGAGACCGCCTATGGTCGGCGGGTGGTTTGTGCTCGGTGTAACCGGCTTCTGGATCGCCAGACTGGAACGAATCTCCTGAGTCGCCCTGGCATAGTCGCCGCGGCTCTTAATCGTCCACTTGCTGAGTTGAGATACTACAGTTCAAACGAGGCTGTTTTACCTGCCCTAGTTCCTATCCAAAAAGACTCGCCTGCGGTAGTACGGCGCGAGTGTCACGCTCAATCGCGCTCACAAGTGTTTCCTGGAGTCGATGTGGCTTAATGATCCCGATGTTTGCCTGCTCCGCGATTAGCTGCCGTGCAAGATCATACTTCGGATTGTGCAGATCAGCGTCTTCGTCATAAATGACTGCTCTCGGTATTGAATACTTGCGCGCGGCTGCCATAGCATGGCGTGATCCGCTGTCTAAGCCGAGATCGTTCTTGGCGTAACTCGCTGCCAGAATGACAGCATCACTATACAAGGCCTGTAACCGATCTCTCTCGACATAGCGGCTACTTTGCTCGTTCCGCGACGTCGCTTCTTCGTAATATTCCGTGATCAACAATCCACCATTCTCGACTATCTCTTCTGCGAGCGGAGCATTCGAGCGAGGCAAGATGCGGTCTATTGTGCCCGGAAGGATCGCGATTGTCTTTCCACCTGAATCGAGTGCTTGACGGTGCGCAACCGAATCGCAGCCTTGCGCCAATCCGCTCACGACTGTAATTCCAAGCGCTACCAGGGCCTTCACTACCTGTCTCTCCGCCGCAACCGTACTGTCGTCTGGATCGAGCAGGCCTACTGCGGCAACACTCTTATTGTGGTGTCCCAGCAGGGAAATGTCGCCTTTGTACACAAGGAAGGCTGGCCTTTCCGCTCCTCTCACATCTCCTCTTGGTAGTGGGAAGTCTTCGTCGCCAAGTGCCACAACGCCATCAGCAACGCTGGACCCTTCTAGGATTGATGCGACATCGGCTCTGGCAAGTGCCAGATCATCCTCGGAAAACTTACCCGCTGCTACGCTCAGGATAGGGTGGACGCCTTTCGTTCCGCTCAGCTTCTCTGCGACCCATGAGCGACCGATCCCACGAAGCCTGAGGACTGCCATTACATTGAGAGCGTTTTCTGTGTACTTCATGCTTCTTCCTTTTAACGCGTAACAGTCTTTCCTACCGCGTAAAATACCACTTGTGAGGCCCCAGCGTCTAACAACGCCTGGATTGCATCCTCGTCGATACAGACGCCTGGGGTATAGATGTCATCGACCAAGACGATCCGCTTCTCAGCGATGTCGGGACTGAGGTGACAGGTCGCCTTTGTAATCCCGACGTATGGCGTGTGTCCGGATCCGCCGTACCCGCTCTGATTCAAATGGGTTGTCACGGTGTCCGTATGTCTGGTTATCCAAAGTGTTCCATCAACAAACCCTACCCTCCGGACCGCCGACTGCACAGCTGCCCGGAAGTACTGTTGTTCGGGACGGTACATTCTCTCCGACTTTGCACGCGGCACGACGCATACTGCCCAGGTGTCAGGATGTTCAAAGAGGCCGAAGAATGCGTCCAGGGCAGCTTCTAAGCTCTTTATGGCCCTCGAAAGATCATTGTCGTTTCTATTCCCAAAATCGTTCTTTAGCACATTGAGGTAGTCGGGATTGCCGGGATTGCCCATACGGACGTAGTCCACATGGTAATACCCTTTAATATCACGACTGACGAAGTTATTCCTACGAATCTCAAACTCTTTCAAAAGATCACTCTCACGCATCGACTTGGATGGATCCCTAGTTGCCTCGCGCTTCTGAGTTGGGCAAGATCATCCTCGAAAAGAACCACAGATCCAAAGTCAACGGCTCCTTCATCACGCAAGTCCAGGTATTTATTCCGGAGTATATCTTGATGCCCCGGTGGAGATGAGACAACACCGCCAAAAACTTCACTCAAATTGAAGTGTCCGACCACGCTAGCCACACGTCCGGGTAGCCCTTGTGAGACGAGAGTGACGTTTGAGGGGGAATACTGGCCGCAGAACTCCAGTAAGCAGTGGTTCAGTTCGAGCAAGGGCAAGTACTCATCATACAGCGTCTCCTTGAGGCGCACAACCTCGACAACGTCACGATCCGTGAGGTTGGGCAGCAACGACCGGAGATTTGCGCGGGTGACACGAATAGTTGATTCGCGAAAATTACTCGCTAAACCTTTGACTCGATTTACTGCGTCAAAATAAGCACAGTTGTTCGCGGCTGTTGATTGTACGAGTGTTCCATCCAAATCACACAGGCACTTTGTAGCATCCCTGGGGATGTTAACCAGGTTTATTGGGCCGCCATCAAGAAGTTCGTACGAAGCCTGTCGCATGGGTGCGTAGCGGACGGGAAGAAATCCTTAATGGTACGTATGGATAGCCGTCTGGCGAAGATTCTACCCTGGTGTCACGGTCGACAAGGCTCGCATTTTCGGAGTGTGTATAAATGAAGTGCTACCTAGTGGTGAATCCTGCTCAATGCCAACTGTCAGAAAAGTTCTAAGCGCGTACACTTCGGTGTACCAGCTCATTTTGAACCTGTTTGAACCGGTGTAGCCGAACGGGATTCGAACTCCTAGGTTCAAACCAGTGCTGACCGTAACTAATAGTCGGTAGCGTGAGCAAAGGGCCCGTACTGGAGTTTTGCGGCTTCGTGAGGGTCAGTTCTTTCGCGAACGAACAATCAATTAACAAACTTTCGGTGCTAGGTCACTGTGATTACGCGAAGGCGCTTGTCGATAGCCAGATACTCTAGCGACACAGTTAGCTTCACGTTCTCTTTCGTGTCAGGAGCCTCGATGTCCAATAGGATATTGAACTTGACGGTATTGTGCTCCTCAAGATAGGTCAGATTGTAAATGTAGTTGCTTTGTATGCGAGCTGCAATCATTTCTTCAATCAATTCTCTGGGGAAGCGCGCCAATCCTGCTTTCTTGAGCAGGCCGCTCTTCTTGGTGATGAGATAATCGTATTTCGCCGGTTCTAAATGGACATCGAAGAGCTTCAAATCCATTGGCATCGGACTTACGGCGTTTAGCGAGTGCGTCGTGTCCGATTCAAACCCTTTGAAGACCTCCCGCTCGATCTTATAGGAGAGTAGGGGGCCATAGAACATGGACTGGATACTCACCAACGAATATCCGTTTTCCTCGAATGGGTAACCGGGCATGTTCACGTTCTCACCTATCGGATATTCCTCTTCGCCATGGTCAACGACTATGTGTCGCTTTGCCTTTATAAACGCGTTGCACAGTATCATGGACAAATAAGTCTTCATAATCGAGGGAACAGTGAGATCCATTGATCCCACATAGGGCTCGAAATCATCCAGTTCGGACCTGAAGTGAATAAACATCTCGTCGGAAAGGTTGTTTATGTAGACGAGAAAAAACTGGCTGCTATGCTTCCAGTCACAGTGGGCCCGCAGTTCGACGTGCTTCTCGAAAAGCTTGAAGAGCATATCCTGCAGGTGATTGTCGCCGATGTAGTCCCCGGCGAGTACGCTATGTGTGCTCCGCCTGTCGAAGCAAGGAATCAACCGCTCGAAGATTGGGTAGCCATACCACGAACTCTCCAACTTGGTCGAATCGAACACAAATACTGCTTCCCTCTTGCCGGGTTGCGGAATTAGTGCTTTCTTAAGTGACTCGTAGGGGACTCCCTTCGCAATGAGTGTCTCCTTAAGCTTTTTCACCAGCCAGTTGATCTCGCGATTCATCTGCTCATCTGTGATGCGACCGTCACTCCGCAAAACATCGAACATGATGTTATCGCGACCATCCAGGGTAAAGATCGTTTGATCCGCCATGTCGCCAGATTTTGAACTAACGCCGCGCATAAACGCGAAGTCGCTCTGATGCTTGAGAATGGCTGGGCACCTTTGAGAACGAAATACTGAGTCTAGGGGATACTCGCACCAATGTGGAAGATGTACTGGTGCAACCCTGATGCTCGCAGAAACAGGTCCTACGAGCATCAGGATCGAACGACTACGGAGTGATGATTCCCGTTCCGGAGCCTGTCACGGTGCCGCCAGCAGCTCTTTGCACGGTGAACGTGTAGTTGAATGCGGTGCGGCCGTTCGACAACGGCGAGACGCTGGTCACCGTCAGGCTGCCCGAGTCGCCCATCGCGAACTGTCTGCTGTTCATGTCGTCTGGGTTGGCTTGATTGGTCGACAGGGTCAATTGGAACTTGCCAGGCGTGATCTGTTCTCCCGTGCCAACCTTCGTCCACGTTCCTGTCGTCACCGGCGCACCTTGGGTCAGCCCCATCGTGATCAGCGCGCCGATCGTCTGGTCCGTGTTGCCAATGTTCGAGCTAGTGAACAGGATTTTCGCGAACTCCGAGACTACATCGTCGTATGACGAGCCTCCATCGAAGTATTGGTAGGTGCCGTTTGGCGGGGCTTTGGTAGGGTCCCAGCCTCCAGAAACGGTGAACGTCATGAACTGCTGACTGATCGCCACGTTCAGAGTCTTGGTGGCAATAACCTGTCCAGCTTGGTTCAAAACATCCAGTTTGATCACGTCAGTGCCAAGGTCTGGGGCGGATCGGTATTCAACCGTCGTTTGGGTCCGAGTGACCGTCGTGGTTCCGTTGACTCTGCCTCCGCCAGACACGATGGTCCATCGGAATCGCGAGTTGCTGGGGATCGTTCCGGTCGCAGCGACCGCAGTCAGAGTCCTAATCGTGTCCGGGGTCGTGATGGCGAGCTCGGGATTAATCGTTACGGTAAATGGTTCCGGCTCTTGGTATTGGAAGCTGTTGCTGAACAGGTATCCCGAAGCGCTTGGCGCACCGATTGATCGCACCAAAAGAGTTCCAGACCTCGCCTCTGGCTTCTGCACCACGATGGAGGTTTCCGTCCAAGATAGAACCGTCAAGATCGACCCATTCAGAGTGACAGGCCCCTGCTCGGTGCCAAAATATCCTTCGATCGTGACCGTGTTTTCGGCAGTATTCACCGTGGTAGATCGGATCGAAGGAAGTAGAGTCTGGTTGGCTTGCGCTGCTCCAGCCGGTCGAACGACAACGAAGTTCGCGAGCAGATTCCTCGTGTTTCGGCTTTGATTCATCCGGAGATCGCTACCGGGACGAAGCACTTTCAACCGGTCCACGAGTTCGCTGATCGTTAGGGGACCAGGAGGTGCCGCATCGACCGGTGCGGCCGCAAAGATTCCTAGGAGCCGATCGAACACAAATGCGGTCGTTTCGTTCGCGGTGATGTTGAGCGGGGAGCCAGACCAGCCAGCGTAGGCTGTGAGTCCAGCCACGCTATCTGCAAAGGCGCGTGCTGCTGGCTCGGCGGAATGGCAAGCATTGCTTAGCCAAAATGCGCCCGGACGGAAGCTCATCCCGCGTTCGCGCAAGTATGCTTGGCTCAAAGCAAAGAAGAACTTAGTATCAAAATCGTTTGGCCCTCGATACACTCGGATTCCCTTGATAATCATTCTGCCGTCGATCAGTTGCTGCGCATACTGGCGTTCTAATTCGGGCGTGCACTCTGTGGTCGTGCTGTAATACATCTGCGCCACGCCGGTTCGACTTTCATCAATGATCCCGTGACTCGAAACCATCAACAGATCCAAGTTCGAGAGGCCTGGTCCAGTATCAACCGTGAATTGTTGGATTTGCGCTTCGAAGCCCTTATCCAGCAATTGAGTTTGTATCGGGCCAAGTGCAGGCGTTCCGGCACCCAAGAAACCACTGAGGATGACCGCTTTTTTCCCGGAGACCAAGTTCCGAGTTGTATGACTGCTGGCTTCTTCAAGAGCACTCGACAGGGCGGCAGGAGGCGGTGCTTGCTCCAGGCTATCGACCAGAATCACAATCTTTCGCCCATCTTGGAACCACGCCACCGGCTGATTGGATGAATTCAGGCGAGCCACCACAACCTTTGGTTGAGTGCGCATCGCCGCCAAAACTTGGTTGGTGACATCCGGACCACTACCCGCATTTTGGAACGCGAGCGCGATAGCATCCGCCGCTGCATGAAACTCCGCATCTGTGACGCTTCCGTCAACAAATGGCGGGAGGCCAGAGCCTTCCCCGCTACCGCCACATCCAGCAGATAAGATCGCAACTGCTATAACGGTAACGGCCAATAGCCGCCGAAGCTTCTCTTTCAGCGTGGCTCCAAACGCGAACAAGGGTCTGACTCTCGTGTCCATGGTCGGATAAACCATACATGATGATCTGGTTTCGGACCGTTACAAGGTCTGTCCCATTCCACAGTTTCGACTTCAAAATTGATTGATAGAGCTATAATGTTGCGATTCAGGTAGCAACGATGTGGCGTCTCAAAATCCGAGGTCGACTGCGACTGTTCTCCCCCAGCAACGAGCCGTGTTCGGGGCTAACTCAACCTGAATTGCTACTGCTAGCAGTGCTTGTAGACTCGCCTGGCGCGCTGACTTCCCGCGCAATTCTCGCCTCTATGATTTGGGAGGTTGATCGATGCCAAGATCCTCGCGCAAATCTCCGTGTAGCCCTGGCGCGGTTGAGGTCACGATTACCTTCTTTTTCATTTGTAGAAGATGGCGATTTACTCGGCATCACACCCGGTTGGCTGGATGTTGACTCTTCGGGCAGCGAGGAGTTGTATCACGGAAGCAACCAAAGCTGGGCGAGGTCAAAACGAGAGCAGGAGGCCGGCATTTCCCAGACCCCAGTCTTGATGGCAGAGGCATTGAATCTGGCGAATTCGACGCCGTCGGCTGCGGTTGAATTTCTAGTTGAGAATGAGCGTGAATGGGAGTTCTTGCCATGGCACCTTGTTCATCCTGTCTTGAAGACCGCCTTGGGTTCCTCCGCCGGCCAAAAGTCTGCGATCCGCAAAACGCTCTTCGCCATCGAGCGGCACATCGGAACCGTTCAAGGTTCGGATGTAGGTGGAGACGGATTGTTGGCTCGCTTCTGTCGCGAAGCCTACGCAGAAGGCGATTGGATTCGGGCAAGCAAAGCTCTGAGGTCACTGATGGTTTGCGCTTCAGCCCGCGGAGATTTTCGAGACGCAACGTATTGGAGTACCGAAGGAGAGAGGCTTGCTTCGCGCATTATGGACCCCTATACTAAAGCGGGGCTGCTCGGGAATTGCGCCATTGTCAGGATCGACGCAATGGATTTTCGTGTGGGCATCAGACTCCTAGAGGAGAGTGCTGACGCCTACGCTCGCGCCGGGCATCCAAACGGACATGCCGCTCTCACAACAATTCGAAGTCGAGCGCTCGCTCTTGCCGGGAAGGTCAAGGAGGCGAGAGTCGCTTGGGAGATGGCGGGTGCTCACTATGCCTTGGATCCAGAGGACAGATTCGCGCCCTGGTACCAACTTACCGAGGCTTTGATTTGCCGATCGGAATGTGACTATTCGGGAGCACGAGGAATTGCCGAAGGGCTCCTCGTTTCGGAGGGGTTCCGTCCCGGCATTAGCTTTGTTGCCGTTTGCGCCGAGACGATCGCTTCTGGAAGGGCCAGTCAAGGCGAACTCCGACATGCTGCCAGCTGGCTATGGTTTTCACGCGCCTGCCAGAAGGTAAACAATGGTGCGCCGAGCACACTCGAGCGTTGGATGTGGCGCGATATTCGGACGAAACTTGGATCAGAACTGACCTCCTCTGATTGCAGGGCATTGAGGCGTCGATCGGCTAGGCTCGCAGAGCTGCGATCGATCAATGTCGAATGCGGCGGATAATCACTTTATCTCTCGGTGTATCTGAGCAGAATCGCAAAGTGACGCTCATTTTCGAGTTGGAGCAGAGGACTCGCTGAGCCCCCTTACTCCATCTTACGCTTCTGCCTCAATCACGATAAGGATCGTAAACGTCCGCGCCGGCCATGGCGACGCCGATTGGCTTCAAAGTGTGGATGATCTTGATCGTTCCATCGTGATGATCCAACACTTCGTTCAGCCGCTTATAGCAATGCGGTGACTCATCGACACCAGCACCACGAAGTTCGACGCCAGCCTGACGGACCCAGTCGTCCATCATTTTTGGCGAGATCTTCCCGCCGATTCTGGTCTTCCCTTTCCGCTTTCCGGCTGCTTGGGTCCGGCTCATCACCCGCCCAGCGCCATGAATTGTGCTGTAAAGCGAGTCCAGTGCGTGCTCCGATTTCACTCCTTCGATGATCACCGAATTTTCACCCATCGAGCCACCGACGAATCCCTTTTGACCAGGAAACGCCGGAGTTGCACCTTTTCGAACAACCCAATATTCGACACCGCCGTGGGTTTCTCGCCAGCAGAAATTGTGGTGGTTATGCACCTCTTCCACAATCTTCGCCTTCAAGATTCGCGCCACCTTGTCGCACACCCAATCCCGACCAGCATAGGCGTATTCGCCTGCTAGGTTCATGAGTTGCAGGTAGTCCTCACCCAACGCACTCTTCTCGTGTAGGATCACCGGTGGAACGTGCATTCCATCCGACCCGCCTCCCGCTTCAATGAAGTGCGACGCGATTGCGTGGCCCAGCCCTCGGGAGCCGAAATGAACTCCAACCCAAACGCGCTCCAATTCATCTACAAACAAGTCGACGTAGTGGTTTCCGCTTCCAACTGTTCCCAATTGGTTTCGGGCGGATTCCTTCTTGCTTTTTGCCGGATGCAGCTTCCAAGCATCGCGATCGAATAACTCATGATCGACTTGGACCTGGTTGACTTGGCCGATACCAAACGAAATCTTCGAAAAGATGTCGTCCATGATCCGCTTGATGTGCGTTCGGACTTCTCGTGCCGGGATGTCGAGGCGCACCGCCTTGTTCCCACAGGCGATGTCATAGCCGACACCACTCGGGGATAAGTGCTCACGGTATGCAGCCACGCCGCCAATCGGCATCGAGTAACCCACGTGATGGTCCGCCATCAAGGCAACTTTTTCGGCGCCAAAATCAGCGACCACCTTAATCTGCTTCAGGGCATCTTCCAAAATCGGTGCGCCCCATACTGGAATATCTTGTACTTTGTTCATCTGTTTTTTTGGGGTCGTTGGAGACGATTGAAAGAATCGAGATGACACTCGTCGACGGAATCCGCGCCTCTATTTCCATGATTCGGAAAACAAAAAACCGGTCCGAGTGCCATTACGCTCGGACCGGTTCGTACTACTCAGTTTTGCTGAAATACTCTAGAACAGGTCCTCGCGTCGCATGGGGGTGAAAAACGCACTACCGCCACCCGATTTGCGATCGAGCGTGCTTGGGCGATTTATGGATATTGCGAGCGACATGGAATTGTTCCTACTTCCGAATTAACGGAAGCGGCATCGTACCATAGGCTTGGCCCGCATTGCAAGAGAACCTGTTTTCTTGCACCCGAAAGACCTAATCATGTCCTTGCGCTTTCGCTCGGATTCAATTCGATGCACTGGTCGGGCGCACTCTCCCAGCAGAGATTCAGAAAGCATCGGTCGTTGAACGAGAAGCAAATTCTCATTAATTCATCAGCATATATCTAAATATCTCGATATGTCGTGGTATACTTCGATTGTGGACTCACCCATCCAAATGTTCAAAGCCCTCGGTGACCCGACTCGGGCACGCATCTTTGAGTTTCTTTGCTCGAAGTGCAATCCGATCGCCCTTGATGAAAGCGGCGATGTTCGCCCGATTCAAGGAGTGACCGTGGGAGAAGTCTGTTGCCACGTCACGGGTAACGAGCAATTTAGCTCGACAGTCTCCTTTCACATCAAAGAGCTCCGCCTGGCTGGATTAATCCATGCCGAGAAAAGCGGGAAATTTATGGTGTGTTCTCTCAGAAAAGAGGCCATTGACGTGATGCGCGGGTATCTCGACAGCCAATCAGAAGCATGCACCGTTGCGTGCTCAGCCACCAGTCCACAAATTTCAACCAAGGAAGAAACCAAATGAAAGCTATTCAAATCTATGACCCTGCCATGTGCTGTTCCACTGGAGTTTGCGGACCAAGCGTCGACTCCAAACTTGTCAAGTTAGCCGCCGATGTTGCGTATCTGAAGAGCCAAGGTGTCACGGTCGAGCGATACAACCTCGCCCATCAGCCAGAAGCCTTCACAGCGAACCCACTGGTTCTTGCGGAAATGGGCGCCGAGGCAGAGAATCTTCCTCTCTTCATTGTCGAAGGACAAGTGATGGCAAAAGCGACCTATCCGAGCCGTTCAGAACTCTCACATTGGCTGAACATTGAGGCAAATGCGACCTCAGAGAAGACTAGTGTCGAGTTGCCCATGGCGTCTACCAAGTGCTGTGAATCTGAAGGTGAAAGGTGTTGCTGAAATGTGGGCCAACAACCTCAAATCGCGATACCTCTTCTTTACCGGCAAGGGAGGTGTCGGCAAGACTTCTCTCGCCTGTGCCACGGCTTTAAGTCTGGCTCAATCCGGCAAGAAGACTCTCATCGTCAGCACTGATCCAGCAAGTAACCTTGACGAAGTGTTCGGCGTGCGCTTGGGTTCTGAGCCAACTCCGATTCCCGGAATTGAGGGACTGTTTGGCGCAAACCTAGACCCCGAGGCTGCTGCTGCCGCATATCGCGAGAAGGTCGTCGGTCCTTTCCGGGGCAAGTTGCCTGAAGCGGTCATCCGAAACATGGAGGAGCAATTCTCCGGAGCATGCACCACCGAGATCGCAGCCTTTGACGAATTCGTCCGGCTGATGGCAGACCAGGAAGCCACCGAATCATTCGACCACCTCGTCTTTGATACGGCTCCCACTGGGCACACCCTCCGACTTCTCAGTCTCCCCAATGCCTGGAGCGGATATCTGAACACGACGACCGCCGAAGCGAGTTGCCTCGGCCCGCTCGCTGGGTTGAAAGATCAAAAGGAGCTTTACCGACAAGCGTTTGAACATTTGGCAGATGGCGATCTAACCACCGTGGTGTTGGTAGCTCGGCCAGAACGGGCTAGTTTGAAAGAAGCCGCCCGGACTCAGGGGGAACTGAGCGAACTCGGAATTACCAATCTGTCTCTCTTAGTAAACGCGGTGTATCGAATCGACTCCACCGAAGATCCGATCGCCCAGCAGTATGCCGCCGTCGTGGAAGATGGACTGTCCTCAATGCCAACCAGCCTGAAGTCGATTCCTAGCACCGAGATTCCTCTCCTTTCGGGCAACGTTGTTGGAATCGAGGCACTTAGAGCGCTTTTGTCGGGGTCCCGCGAGGTTCCTACTTCTTCTCGATCACTCATTCCGCCACAGAGCAAGCTTTTATTCGAGCAGTTTGTCCGCGAACTTGAGCAGACTGGCAAGGGAGTCGTGATGACTATGGGCAAGGGCGGAGTCGGCAAGACACGAGTGGCCACTCGAATCGCTCAAGCGCTCGCAAGCCACGGACACTCCGTACTGCTCACCACCACTGACCCAGCCGGAAACGTGATGGATGTTGCAACCGATTCACATGGAGATCTAATTGTTGAGCGAATCGACCCCGCGGCAGAGGTTGCCAAGTACACCGAATCAGCACTTCAAAAGGCATCTCAAATGATGGATGACGACGCTCTGGCTCTTCTCAAAGAGGATCTACGCTCACCATGTACAGAAGAGATCGCAGTATTCAGAGCCTTTGCGGATGCGGTCGCTAAAGGCACTGACCGATTCGTCGTCATCGATACCGCACCGACTGGTCACACGATTCTGCTCATGGATGCGACCGAGTCGTATCATCGCGAAGTCGCCAGAACCCAAAGCGACGCACCCGAATCGGTCCGCGAACTCCTCCCTCGACTTCGCGACCCTGAATTCACGAAGGTTGTGCTCGTTGCCCTCCCAGAGCCAACTCCAGTCCATGAAGCCCAGCGATTGGAAGCGGATTTGCGACGGGCTGGCATAGAACCGTTTGGCTGGATCATCAACCGATCGTTCATTGCCACAGGAGTTTCTGAGCCTATGCTTGCGGGAAAGGCGGCTCAGGAAGTTGGCCCTATCCAGGAAGTTCTGGATTCCGCGATTCGCGTCGTCATCGAACCCTGGACCTCGCCGCTCGAAAAGGCAGACCGACCACAGTCAGTCGCTCAGGACGTACTGGTATGACAAGACTCGCCATATTCTCCGACATACACGCCAACCTCCCATCAATGGAGGCCGTTAAAGCCTCCATTGATGGGGGTGGATACGACGGCGTTTATTGCCTCGGGGACCTCGGAGGGTATGCGAGCCAACCGAATGAAGTTCAGGAGATCATCCAATCGATGGGATGCCCCACCATCTTGGGCAATTACGACGAAGGAGTCGGATTCAACAAAGATGATTGCGGGTGCCACTACATCAAGCCATTCGATATCGAAATGAGTAACATCTCATTTTCGTGGACCAGGTCAAATACATTGGACTCGAACAAGTCATGGCTGCGCGCTTTACCCCGCGAAATTAGAATCGATGTGGAGGGGCGGCGAGTGCTTCTTTGCCACGGCTCTCCCCGTTCCAACACTGAATATCTCTTTGAGAACCGATCAGACGGCTTCCTGAGCCAGTTCACGTCCGGTAGCAAGGACGATGCCCATGCAGATGTCATCGTATTTGGCCACACCCACGTCCCATTCCACCGGGTTGTGAACAGCGTGCACTTCATCAACACTGGGTCCGTGGGTCGGCCCAAAGATGGTGACCCCAGAGCAGGATACGCGGTGATTTCATTTGATCGCGATAGCCTGTCTGTCGAACAAGTGCGTGTGGAATATGACGTCGAAATCGCCGCTGGCAGGCTGGTAGAAGCAGGTTTGCCAGAGTACTTCGCCGACTATCTTAGGTTTGCTGGGCAACTCGATAGCAATACATAAGCACTTGGAGTGACCGGATTAGGTTGCCAGCCCGAATGGGCTGGCAACCACCAATCTTCGGTGTAAGCATCTTCTCCATACTGAATCTGACCCACTAGGGGTTCGTTGATCACACGGGCGGGCACTAGGCTCTTCGAACCCACTTGCTGCCCCCTTCCGCTGATCACTTCCGTCTCGCTCACGATTGTAATAACTTCCCTACATTTGACTTTGTTCCTGTTAGTCTCTAATTTGTTAATCAATCTTGGCTTCGACAAAACCCCGATGTAAATCGCTACAAACCGTTGATAGCAGAATCCACACCGTCCGACTAACCTTGTTCCGATTCTGAGAGAGATTCGAGCATCTCGACCGCAAGACCACGTACGCTTTCATCTGGATCATTTACCATTTTCTTAATTAGATCCAGATTCTCCATTCCGTATCCTATTGTTTCCAAGGCATAGTATCGTACCTTCTCTGAACTATGTTCCAGTAATGGCATTATGCGCATTCTCGACTCTTCAGGATGGCTAATCCTATACCCATGGCGCATCAATCCATACAGCGCGTTAAGTAAATAGTGCGGGCATGCATCCGGCTTTAAGAATCCTGCGACATTAGCAGTATCAAAAAAAACTTCCTCAAAAGCCATCGCATCTAATGCCATAGCCCTCACATCGTAAATCTGCCTCTTAATCAGAAAATCGTTTAGCTTTGAGTACTTTTCGTTTCCACCATCGAGCACTTCTAGCAGTAGTTGATGGGATTGAAACGTATCCATAGCCCCGAAACAATCAAGCAAGTTGCTAATGAATGTCCACCGCGTGGCATCACTCTCATCATCCACGGCCTGAAATTGGGATGCTTCGGACTCAAAGAGATCTTTGAGCTGTAAGAATCCTTGAAAGTACCCTTTATTGGTGAATGCAACAACTGCTTGATTGCGAAGATTTATGTCTTCACCATGCAAGATTTCCTGCAAGAGCAATTCTGCATCCGATTCCGTCAACGTCGCAATCCGTTGGAGAGCCATTTCTCGAACCTCAGGAGATTCATCGTTGACCATTTTCTCGATTAAGTCAAAATTGCTTCTATATCCGATCGTGTCTAATGCGTAGGAACGAACTCTCGGATTTTCATGTTCGAGCAGCGGCGCAATTCGACTCCTTGCGTCTATTGACCCTTCAATTTTAATGTAATGCAGCATTATGCCGAAGAGAGCATTGCATAAGTAGTGATGATCTGCATCTGGCTCTAATAGACCAACTACAAATTCTGTATCGAAATACTCTTTTTCGTAAGCCATCGCATCAATAGAATGCGCTCTCATATTGCCCCACTGCCACTGAACTAGAGCCTCATTGAGCTTATTGTATTTCTCGTTTCCATTCTCAAACACTTCCATCAGGAATTGATGAGATTGAAACGTATCTATAAATCCGAAACTCTCGAGCAGGTAGCGAATAAAATCTGCTCTCTCGAAATCGCTATCGTCACCGATGACCTGAAATTGCGTCGCCTCGGTTTCGAATAGCCTCCTTAGTTGTACAAAGCCCCGTTTGTATCTGCGGTTATTGAATGCAAACACGGCTTGGAGACGCTGTTTTGAGTCTTCTCCGTGCAAGATTTCCTGCAAGAGCACTCCTGCATCAGATCCTTTCTGCGGATATTTCTTCCGAAGTTTTTCAATGAGTTCAGATTCCTGTTTAGCGATTGACGCTGCTAAGGCCATAGAATTCGTTGACGGCTTACATTGTCCTTGCATTAGCTTGTTTGTCGAATTGGGATGAAAGAATGAAATTCAAAATATTGAGCCACTAAGTAATGGGCAGCTTTGGCTACACAAGACGGCCGATACTTCTCGAACAATTGATTATCCAATATTACGCAGTTTATCCCTTCCTGACCAAATCCAGATTACTCCAGCTTCGAGCGGAGGCGGAAGCCGAAGCCGCGGACAGTGGTGATCAAGTCAGTCCCGCCGGCCGCTTTGATCTTCGTGCGAATTCGGTAAACAAGCACGTCCAGTGAGTTGCTGGCGAACTCAGAATCGTAGCCCCAGACCACTCGGAAGAGCTGTTCGCGAGGCACAACCTGGTCGCGATGCTTGGCCAGATATGCCAGAACATCAAACTCAGTTTGGGTCAGAGAGACGACCTTCCCTTCCACCGAAATCTCGCGGATTTTGAGGTCGATTGAGATATTCCCGATCTTCAACTCTTGTGGATCGGAGTCGAATCCGCCCTTGCCAGATCGCCGCAAGAGCGCGTGGATTCGCGCTACCAATTCGTGAGGATCAAACGGCTTCGTCAGATAGTCGTCGGCTCCGATGGTGAGCCCGGTAACCTTGTCAATCGACTCTGCCCGGGAGCTGAGCATCAAGATCGGGAAATCATATTTCTCGCGAATTTTTCGGCACAGTTCGTTGCCGTCACCGTCCGGAAGGCTCAGGTCGAGAATGGCGAGATTTGGCTCACGAATCAAAATCTGCTCGTATCCTTCGGCGATGGTTGAAGCGCTGATCACCTTGAAGCCGTTCGCCAGGAGCAGGCGGCTCAGCGAACTAACCAAGAACGGATCGTCATCGACGATGAGAAGTTGCTTGTTCATGGCAGTGGGAACCTGATCGTGAAAGTGGTGCCGTGGTCCGATGACGAAACTGCGATCGTGCCGCCGGACTCATTGACGATCTGCTGACAAGAATAGAGCCCGAGCCCAAACCCATCCGGCCGCGAACTTTGGAACGGTTTGAACGCATTTTGAACCTGTTCTGCTGGCATCCCTTTACCGGTATCGCTCACTTCGATGATCGCCTGATCGTCTTCGGCCCGCCCAATAACCTTAATGATTCCGCCCGACTTGACGGCTTGGAGGGCATTCAGGCACAGGTTCATCAGGAGGTGTTCGATCCGGCTGGGGTCCGCTTCGATCTCCGGAAAATCGGGTGCGAAGTCGACGACGAGGTCGACCTTTGAAATCTGAAGATGTCGATGGAGGAGTTCGGCGACCTTGTGCATCGCATCCGAAAGCTCAATCTTTTGAGTCGAAATCTCCTTCGGTTTGGCGTATGAAAGCAGCCGAAGAGCAAGGACATTAAACCGCTCCATGTGGACTCTGGCGCGATCCAACCGGTCAACTGCCGATTCGTAATCGCCGTCCAAATCCACGGTGATTGCGCTCACGATGTTTCGAATATCGTGGGCTATGCTCGCCGAGAGCGTGCCTGCCACAGCCAGCTTTTCGTTCTGAATCATCTGCTTTTGGGCGTGGGCGAGGTCTTGCTCCAACCTCGAAAGGTGCGATTCGCGCATGAGTTCCCCGCTGATCCGCATCCCCATCAGGCTGAGCAGACGCAGGTCATCGTCCCCTAAAATCTTGGTTTTGTGGTGATCGAGCACGCAGAGCGTCCCAAAAACCGTTCCATCAGACGACCTTAGCGGGACACCGGCGTACCGCGTGATTCCCAATTGCACCGGCATCATCGCGGCATAAACCGAGTTCTCCAGGGCGTTTTGGATGATGATCGGCCCGTCGTTTTCAAGGCAGAACTGGCAGAAAGATTGCCGCAGTTCATTGCCGGTTTCGTTGCTGACATCGACTATCGCGCTGGCAATAGATTGAAACTTCATCCGCTCCCCTTCGAGGATCGAAAGGATGCAAGTGCTGTTATAGAATTCAGCCAAAGCCTGGACGATATGATCGTAAACCTTGCGCGGATTCGGATCGAACTTAACGCTAAGACTTTGCAGCAATGAATCGATCTGGACGCGGTGATACCGCTTAGTGATATCGGCGAAGGTCCACAGTCTGGCGATCGGAACATGGTCGTCGCCCAAAATTGGGATCGTTTTCCGCTCCAATACTTGGTGCGGTTCCTGCAGAAACAGCAGGTCTTCTTGAACCGAAGTCGGGTCGTCATAAACCTGTTCGAGATTTGCCTGCCACGCACCAAAATCGATGATTCGCTTCTGAACCAAACCGCGCACAGTTTGCGGATTGTTTCGAATCGCCTCCACCATCGGAATCCCGAAAAGTTGCCCGAAACTATCGTTGACGACTAAGGTGTTATGCTTTAAATCGGTGAGCATGATCCCGACATCCACCGCCCCCAAGATCGACTCCAAGATCGGATGTTCTCGGTCGAGAATCTCCTTTCGAAAGGCAAGGTTCGGGTTCAAGCCAGGCATAGCGTGTAGTTTAGCGCGATCAATTTCGATTGAAAAGAGCTAACGGAAGTCGTTAGCAATATTCCCGCCAATATGAATATGAGCCAAAAATTTCGGCCCAAACATGAACAGTTTATGACATGCCTGAACAGTCACTGAAAACCTTTGGGATCGCCAGGATTTCTTGTTAAGCTCCTGCTGTACTCCTGATTTTCAGGAAGGGAGAAAAGCATGAAGATCAAAATCCTTCTTTTGTCTACAGTGACCATTGCGGCGGTTTCCGCGCAGGCCGTTGTCGTTTACGGACTTTCGACCCGAGACCAGCTCGTGTCATTTGACTCGGCGACTCCAGGAATGCTCACGCAAGCGACATTCATCTCTGGATTGGCGTCCAACGAATCCCTCGTCGGGATCGATTTTCGCCCGGCGACCGGTCAGTTGTACGGCCTGGGATCGTTTGGCAGAATCTACACCTTGAATCAAAGCACCGGCGCAGCCACCTTTGTCGCCTCGCTTTTTAATTCAACGACGATGGCGCCGATTATGCTCTCCGGAACGGAATTCGGAATCGACTTCAATCCGGTTCCAGACCGCCTCCGAGTCACCAGCAACCTCGGCCAGAATCTCCGAATCAACGTTGCGACCGGCGCGACGGTTGTCGACGGAACGCTCAACCAATCGTCTGGTTCGCCATACATCGTGGCTTCGGCGTACACCAATAGCTTCGCAGGAGCGACTTCGACAACGCTCTACAACATCGATTCGAATTCCGACATGCTCACGATCCAAAGCCCGCCAAACAACGGTTCGCAGGTGATGGTCGGCTCCCTCGGAATGGATGTGACCGCCCTGGCAGGTATGGACATCCTGACCGTGGGTTCGACCAACACGGCGTACGCCGCGCTCCAAGTTGCAGGGACGCAAGGATCGCGATTCGCGATGATCAACCTCGCCACCGGCAGCGCATCGGCCATCGGAATGATCGGCGGCGAGCAGACCAGCGATTCGTTGGCAATCCGCGACATCGCAGTGACTCCGGTTCCAGAACCAGCCACGATCTCCACGATCGCGGTCGGTATCGCGGCAA
This sequence comes from Armatimonadota bacterium, assembly GCA_017303935.1. Taxonomy (NCBI): domain Bacteria; kingdom Bacillati; phylum Armatimonadota; species Armatimonadota bacterium. The sequence goes on from JAFLBD010000003.1 coordinate 409,455, forward strand.
TGCTGCGACGACGAAAGAAAAAGTAACCCAATTCCGTTGCTTCGTGAGGGGTTCAGCGTGCAGGCTGAACCCCTTTTTCATGCATCGTCAAAGATCTCGAAGTGGCCTGTCGATTTCCGCGCTAGAATTTCGACACTCATTCAAGGACGGCGTTCAGCCATCCACCAAACGAGAGACATCAACATGAAATTCTTTGTAGCGATCCACCGCCCCACCGACTACGACCATTCCGTCAACATCACGAAGGAAGTGATGGACGAGATCGACCGCGTGAATGAAGAGATGGTCAGCGCGGGCGTTCGCGTTTTTGTCGGCGGGCTGCGGTCGCCAAAAGAAGCGAATGCGATTCACCGCGCAGAGGATGGCTCCCAAACGATTACCGATGGCCCGTTTCTAAATGCGGATGAGTACATCGATGGATTTTGGGTTCTGGACGTCGCGACTCCAGAAGAAGCTCTGGAATGGGGCAAGAAAGCCGCCGCAGCGTGTCGCGGCTCGGTCGAAGTTCGCCCGTTCCGTTGATCGGCGCGATCCAGCAACGATCATAGGCAAAAACCGCGCCATAAGACGCAAGCATCCCCGACCGGAACTCCACCCTACGAAATGAAATTGAAGGTGGGCCGATCGGGAATGTGAGCCTGGCAAAAAACGATTCTTATGCCTTGCGGCGGCGGCGGAGCAACGCCGCAACGCCGATGCCCAACGCGGCCATCGTTCCAGGCTCCGGAGCAACCACGTTCGCCCCAACCCAGCGCGAAGTCGGCACCGAGACATCACTTGTCGTATAAGACGAGTACACAGTCCCCACCGCGCTCACCCCGGTAATCCGCGTCAAGCTAGGCGTGGTCGAGTCACGGCCCACCACCCAATAGCCATCGTGCGCGCGCATAATGCTGACGGTGGCCGTGGTCGCATAACCGGTCAAAGTTTGACTCGAAGTGACACTGGTGGACAGGGTGTTCAAATTAACAGTAAGTAGCTGAACCGTCAGATTCCCGCCATTAAAAAAGCCGTATCTTAAGGTCGAGAAGTTGACATTTGTGGACATCAGCGTCATCGCGCTGGCGTTGTTAATGATCGCCGTCGAAGCCAGAGTCGTGCTGACCAACGCTGAGGTCGCATCATTTCGTACCCTCAAAATCACGTTCGGAGTAGAGTCGATCACCATCATCGCCAGTCGATCCGTCGCCAGAGAAAGGCCAGAAAGCATCGTCGGGCCTGCAGGCGCGAAGGCGTTGATGGCGCTCATGCTGGAATTGTAGGTGTAGAAAGTCGTGCTAAACGTCTCCACAAACCGCGACCCATCGAGGTTAGAAGTCGTCAGGCCCACCGGGAACGCAGACGATCCAATCATCGTGCCCGTGTTGTAATCAAACCGATAGTTCGCATTCCCCGTCAAATAAGCCTCGCCAGAAGTGCTGCTCAGGTTTACCGAATGCCAAGGGGTCGGGTTGCCAGTGGCAAAGCTCCCCAGCCGAACGCGGTTCACCGGGTCATACCGTGTCACGCCCCCGTTTGTATCCGGCAAGAGCATCATATCAAAGCTGGCATGCGCGGCAGTCGTAGCCACGATCAAACTCGCCAAAGCAAAAAGGCATTTCATCCCCCACAGTATAAGGGAAAAATTCGCGAACTGGGATACCTGAATTTGGGAATTGCCCCTGTTCCCCACCTTCCGCGACTAGAATAAAGAACCCATGAGCGACGAAGCGAACTATTCTGGGGCTTCAGAGTCAAGACCTGAAAGACTATCTACGTAATCGGATGGACGCATGACCCCTTGATCGACATCCTCAATTTGCTTATCCTTTCTACTTCGAATCAACTCAGTGTGCACGGTCGCCACCATATTCTGTCGTTTGTTCCGCATCCGAATGGTCGGATCAACCAATGCTAGCTGTCGATTTACTTCTTCTGCTATCGCATGATCCAATTCCTTTTTGGTTCTTGAGCTCACATTCGCATGACTGTAGAAATATGTCCAACCTCTGATATACCGATCAATTTTAAGTAATTTTTTCAAGAACAATGTTTCGCTATGGGCACCTCGTTCAGTCGCGGAAATCTCACCGAGAGAAGAAAGATGGGCCTTGAACTTATCAACTTTCGGAGTTGGAATTCGGGAACATCCGTTACGAAAGAAATATCCTACGAAGGTGAAGCCGTTTGCCGGTTCGATTTGTTCGTATTTAGAGTCACCACTTTTATGGAAGGGCAGTTTGAGATCAGACAAAACGCCAAATATTGAGGATTCCGCATCTCGAGCCTCGGCTTCAGTCTTGGTCAAAACCACTACGTCGTCGACGTACCTGAACGCATTAAATGACTCGGCAACGCGATCCACATCCGACAGGTACACGTTCGCAATCAGCGGCGAAAGCGGGCTACCTTGGACAATTCCAGATTTATCGGACCAATACTTTTCAATTTCCTCAGCCGTTGCGCTCATCGGCTTCCGATCAACAGGGGTAAATAGTGCCCGGTCGAGGAGGAACTTTGTGTTCGGGCAGAGCTCCAGGCCCTCCAGCTTTTCAGATAGAATCGTCCGATCGATAGAGCCGAAGCAGTTCTTAATATCGGTTCCGAAACCGAATTTGCACTCTCTGTGCGCTGCGGAAATCCCTGTTACACATGCGGCATGATTCGCGACAACCTTGTTACCAGAATTACGATACCTCGGCTTACAATAACTTACTCTACTGTTTACGGCATTCTCTGCTCTGGCTTGCACTAATTCAAGCAAAAGAGAATGTACAACGTAGTCCATGCCATTGAGGATAGTTATTCCTCGAGTTCCACCGCCGAATTTGTTCAGCAACACTCCGCGATAACGAAACTTGTAATCTCCCTCTAACACTAATTTGGAAGTAAGCTCAACTTGGTCATGAAATTCCGACCTAATAAACTGTGCAGATCGTCTCACCAAGTTCCCCTTGGCGGCAGATCTGGAAATAAATCGGAATGCCGCGTCGGCTACGGATTTTCGTGAGAACTGTTGCTCAAAGGTCTTCATAAGATTGAAGGCATAAGCGACCTCATGCCTTCTTCAGATAGGAGAGACAACAATTCAACGAATTCCTGCCTCTCGCTATAAGAGTCAACTTTCAGCTGACGTCCCAGTTGTCGATTCGAATCCTCGATTCTATCTGACGCTTCTACGCATCATCAAGTTTCTCAAATTCCAGTATTTACATGTATTCTTTCGAATACGAATGCAAGCCTGAGACATTATTGTCACCGAATGGCAACCGCAATGCCTGAACTTACGAGTTTTGCTATTAATATGTCTTTTTTCATTTCATCTCGATTTGGGATTAACCCATAATTGATTTTCGAAATTCGAAACGACACCCACAAAACCAGGGCAATCGACCAGAATTACTTCGGGCCATTACCGTTGCTTGGAAGCATATGCTCCTCGCCCGGCACTGAAAATAGTACCAGGGAAACATATTGTTGTCAAGTTTTAACCAACATTTGCGACTTTTTGGCAATATTGGGCTCATGGTGTACAAATTGTTGTCGGTGCAAGTAGATTCCAATTATCGCTCAAGGCCGATAAGCCTGATTTGTGTAATGCATGCGAAATGCTTGGCTTATGCCGAATCCCATGCCTTGTCGTAAGATTTTGAGCGTAGTCACTACGCACTTGCCGAAAGTCGCGGGAATGCAGTCCGAGTAGCACAGGGAATCGGCGCGGGGGTTTTGGGAGGACGGCGGGCAACCTCTGGGCCGATTCCACCAACCTTTTGGCCACGGCGGGCAACCTCTGGGCGGGTTCCACCAACCTTTTGGCCGAGGCGGGCAACATCGGGAGCGGGACACGGGGGTCGCGCGAGCGCCCAAACAACCCCGGCAATCAGCGCAAAGCATGGCGCGCGGGCAGCGACAAACCAGTCGAGCGGCGCAGAGGGTGGCGCAACCCCTCCAAAAACCCCCGGAATCTGCCGAAAAATAGAACGTGGAAGCGCAAGATTACATCCCTGGTTCGGATGCCGAACTGCGGGTTTGGCTCGAAAACTTTGTCAGCAAATGTGAGGCTTATGAGGCAGAGCTGGGGCTCGATGCCGAGACTTTGGCGCAGATTACAGACGCTTCGGCTGACTTTAGCACCAAGTTTTATAGCGTTAACGAATTGAAGGAAACCCTGCGCGGCGCAGTGGCGGGCAAAGACGCTAGCCGAACTCAAGCCGTGGCCCTAATCCGCTCGCTTGCCAAACAATTTAAGGCAAAACCAAACCTCGAACCACGCATTTTGAAATCGCTAAACATTACCGGAAGCGGCTCTGTTGGCCCGGTAATGGTTGTCACCGACTTAACGATTAGCGGAAATGATACTGGCGTGAATACTCTTAAATGGAATCGCAACGATAACTCTTACGGAACGCAATTTATCATCGAATCTAGCCCGGATGGCACCTCTTTTTGGGAGCTGGTGGACGTGGTGACGCGCTCGGATTACAAGCACCAAAATCAGGTTCCTGGCGAGCGGAAGTTCTATCGCATTCGGAGCAAGCGTGCGGGCCAAACTTCGGCGGCTTGTGCGGCGGCGGTGGTGTATCCCCTCGGCGCCCCCTCCCCCCTCCCCCGCGCTGCGTAGCGGTTTGAGCATTTGCGGCCGCATGTAAGTTCGGAGCGGCTAAAGCGAGTTGCCGAACAGGCGATCGTGTATTTAATGCGCGGTGGGGGGCCTCTTCTCTAGCAAAGCACGGCGTCGGAGGATGCGCGTGTGTAGGAAATCTATTCGTGAAGACAAGCCGAAACGCGATTTGCAGCCCCGCCGGAGCCGGGGTTCGACGACTCCCAGCGGGGGGTGGGCGATGAAGCATCTTCCCTTGTTCGCGGCTGCGCTGCTGGTTTCTTGCGCGGGCCTGGCCTCGGCGCGGACGATCTATGTGAGCCAAAGTGCCGCCGGATTGGGCAACGGCAACGACTGGGCGAACGCGTTTTCGAACCTGCATCAAGGGCTGGCCGCCGCCACGAATGGCGACGAAGTTCGCATTGGTCAGGGGACTTATCGGCCGGGGCTTCCGGGCGAGATCAATGCTTCGTTTGTCGTGCCGTCTGGGGTTCGGGTTCGCGGCGGATATAAGGGCTTCGGCGCGGACGCTGATCTTCGCAGCCGCGCGATTTATCCCACGATTTTAGATGGTGATCTGGGCGACGACGATTCTTGGGGCGACCCGTGGTGGAACGGGATGAACACCAATACGCCCAACAGCTATCACGTTTTGCAGATTGATTCTGCCGCGGCGGGCACGCTGCTGGAGGGGCTGACGGTGACCAGTGGCGGCGCGATTCAGACCGCTGGCGGCGCGGTGTTGGCGCAACAAAGCGAGCTTGAAATTCGCGATTGCACTTTTGAGCGGTGCCTCGGCTATCAGGGCGCGGGCGCGGCGGTTTGTGTGATTGACGGCAGCCTTTTGATGACGAATTGCACCGTGCGCGAGAATTGGGGCCGGTTTGTCAACGGGGCTGGCGTCGCGGTGTCGGGGACGGCTGGCGCGACGGTGGACGGCTGTATGTTCTTTGACAATCACGGCGAATCGGACTATTCGACCGGTTCCGGGGCGGGAATCGCTCTGGAAGGGACGACGCCCTCGACGATCAAGAATTCGCGGTTTATCGGCAATCAGACCTTCCCTTTCTTTTCTTCGATGCCGGATTTTGGCGGGGGTGTTTATTACTCCGGCGCGCCTCTTTCGATCGATCGGTGTACGTTTGAATCGAACACGGCGGTGAGTGGCGGCGGCGTTTATTCTTGGCGCGATCTGACCGTTTCGAACTGCTTGTTCCGGGGAAATAACGCGATTCCTGCTCCTGCTGCGGGCGGAAATGGCGGTGCGATTGGCGTTTATTATTTCGGCGATTATTTGCTGAAAGTGGTGGGCTGCACCTTTGTGAAGAACAACGCGCACGAGACGGGCGGTGTTTATTATCACGGCTATGCCACCTATCGCACCGATATTTCGAACTCGATCTTTTGGGGCAATACCGACGTGAACGGCACGGTTAGCCAAAGTAGCGTGAAGAAAGCTCGGTACAGCTGTATTCAAAACCTTTGGACGACCATTCCTGGCGAGGACGCGATCGATCCTTCTAAATTCCCGGGATGCGTGATCTCGAATCCGTCGTTTGTTCATTACCCCGACGATTTGCACCTTGCGGTTTCGTCGCCTTGTGTGGATGCTGGCGAGAAGTCGAAGTTCAGCGCTGGGATGTACTTGGATCTTCAAAATCGTTCCCGGTTCTTTGATATTGTTTCGAAGCCGGATACAGGACTTGGTTCTCGCCCGTTGCCGGATATGGGCTGCTACGAGACGACGCTGAGATTGCAGATGGATCCTTCTGTGGCCTACGGCCCTTGATGCTCCGATTGTGCACGATTCTGCTAGTACGCCCACTCTAGGGGATGAGGGAGTTCGAGCCCACAATATTCGATGTGTAGCACTCGGCGATGGGATTGGTCGAAATCACCCACGACGCGAAGAACAATCGCATCCGCGCGAAATGATTTAGACTCGCCAGATTACAAAACCAATAGCTGCTGGGGAGTATTGACTTGTACCCCAGCAGCTTATTTCTAGCCAACAGAAAGAGCTAATACTTGCGCTTTCGACGAGTCACGACCAGCAATCCTAGACCAAGCGCGGCCAGGCTACCTGGTTCTGGAACGGCCAAAAATCCCGTGCCGGCGCCCTGAATTCCGGTCAAAGTAGCCTGCGTCGTGAACGCTCCATTCGACATATTGAAATAACCAAGGCTCATCGTTCCGGCGGGGCTATCTCTTCGCATAGCGCCATATAGAACGCCTTCGTGGAACTCAATTCCATTGTTCGAAAACCCGAATCCAACCGCACCGACCAAAGTCGCCGTTCCTCCCGGTGCCCATCGATAAAGCCGATTGTTTGTGGCATCAGTCACATAGAATTGGCCATCAGCGGCATTGAACGAAAGCCCACCACCACCAGCCGAAGAAATTCCGGTGTTGTAATTTGTCAGTGTGTTCCCGGTCGCTGCGTTGAAACGCATGACACGCAATGGATTAATAGAGTCCTCGACTCCGTACATTTGTCCGTTTGCAAAAGTTAGCGAGCCGACGCCTTGGTCCAGTGAACCAATTTGAACCAGATTGGCAGCGCCAAAGGGATTATCCAATCGATAAAGCCCGTATCGACCGCTTACTGGATTTCTTCCACACGCAATAATGTCGCCTGCCGTCGCTCCTGCTAATGCAAATCCGCTCGGAAGAGTGGTCAATGATTGAATCTGTGCATTCATCGTCACTGAACCCAAAACCGCGCCTGTAGAGTCCGCACGATACAACTTGTCTCCGTCCGTCGCGAGGAACTGGATCGTGGTCGCCGAACACGCGATCGACATTCCCATTCCAACCGAAAACAACCCAACTTTTAGTAGCCAATTCATAGAATAAATCTCCGTTAACAGTATAAATATAATGACATTGTGGGTTCCTGAGCACAGCAAATTTGATTTTTAGCAAAATTACTGGCATCAATGCCTCAATATTGATGGGCTCGAACTGTTACGGCTAAGTGGTAGAGATGCCCCAGCCAAAGCCACAGCTTACGCCGGCGGCGGTCGCAGATTACCGGCGCAGAAAAAATAAGCAACATTTTTATTGCCTATTGTGTTATGATGGGTTTTAGCGTACCGCCACAGGATTCAAAATGCAAGATTCTATCGAGCGCTCCATCGTGATCAATGCTCCCATTGACCGCGTCTTTCAGGGCGTGATTTCCGATTTTTTTAAGGCATGGGACGGGGAGCTGATCACTGACACTCACGGCCATTTTAACTTTGGCGAATGGGGCAAATCCAGCGTCCATTTGATCGCTTATCAACCGCCGAGTTATCTGGCGTATCGCTGGGTTCCTGGCACGATCTTTGAGGGCGATATTTATGAAAAGGGTTGCACTTTGGTGGAGTTTAGGCTCACCGAATCTGGCGGCGCGACCACCCTTGTGTTGAAGGAAAGCGGGTTTGCTTCGATTCCCGAAGAGCGCTACCGAGAGGCGATGGACAACAACACCGCTGGATGGGACGAAGAAATCGCAAACTTTGCAAAGCTGTTTGAATAATTGATGGCTTTGGCAGAAGTTTTTGGCGCGTTGGGCGATCCGGTCCGGCTGGAAATTGTTCAGCGGCTGGTCGCCCGCCGCCGCCAACGCATTTCGCAAGTCACCGATGGTTTGGGGCTCACTCGGCAGGGCGCGCGTCGACAGCTGCAGGTTCTTGCCGACGCCAAAGTGGTGGTCTTGGAACCCGAGGGCCGCGATGTTTGGGTGAACGTCAACATCGAGAGGTTGGACTACGCCCGGGAGTTCATCGCCAAGCTTGAAGCGGAATGGGACCTCCGCCTCGAAGCGCTCAAGCTTTCTCTTGAATCTGGGGAGGACTCGATTGGGTAGTAGTTGCTGCCAACTCTAACGATGGCAGCTCCGCAATTACGCGAACCATTTCGTCATGAGTGAATACCCCACGATAGAGCTCGAATCCATCTGCACAAAGGCTCATTGCGCCAGTATGATCGAATGCTTTGGACAGTCGCGAAGTCAGGCTCGTAAATCATGTGATACGATCCGACAGCGTAGCGGTCGCTCAACTCGTCCGTCGAGCAAGTTCGACTAGAATATGATGAGGAATTGACGGCTCATCGCCTGATCCAAACGGGGGTGCCGGAGTATTTTGCCGTCTATTTACAATTCGGCGGAGCAATGGATTATTGATTGCGTGAGGACCTCACAATTCTCGATCTATATTTTAAGGTGTCCATCGATTTGGCGTCATGCAGTCAAGTATGGTGCAAGCAAGATGTTCAAAGCGATCTACCGCTGAGCAATCCGCTCCGAAGTTGTTTTCATCACACCAAACGATAGGATCTCAAATAAATCAAGCAATCCATTTTGCCCAGACGAAAACTTGCCGTATACTCCTAGCATGCGAATTGCATTTTTGGCTGCCGTCGCGGCATTATCCTGCGCCGCTTCCGCTTCTTTTGAACTTGTCATGGCGCTTGATTCAGATAATCACACCGTTCACCGAATTGATGGTGAGCGCAATATTTACCTCGGCAATTTTGGGGCGAATCGTCTAGTCAACCCGAGTGCAATGGCCATCCAACAGTCAGCCAATAAAGCGCACGTGTACGATCCGTATCTTCGGTCCGTCGTCTCGTTCGACTACAACACCGGTGAAAAAGTCGGCGAAGCCGCCATGCCTAGCTATGGCTATGCAACTTTGGGCTTGGCGAATAATGGCGACTTTTTGGTAGGCGACTTCTTTTCGGCCTCAGCGCGGCGCTATTCACAAGGAGGGATTTTGTCAGCGATCTTTACGGCTCCCGCAGGTTCCACAGGAACTCGCGCCATGATGCAAGCGACGGATGGCAACTACTATGTCGCGTGGGCTGGAAGCAACGTCATTACTCGGCATAACGCTAGCGGCACTCTTTTGGCCACCGTAACTTCAGCGAGTACTAGCATCGCCGACAGCCGACAAATGTTTATTCAAAACAGCCAGGTGGTTATTTCTGGGGGCAATTCTGGCAAGTATGTTCGCATGACTTACTCCAATACAACCAGTTGGGGACCAATGATAGAAACCTCTGTCAATACTTATGCTTATGGGGTTTCTGCGGGTCACTTTAGCACCATCTATGCGAGCGGTTATTCGACATTAAATTCAGCGTCGGTCTACAGCTATTCGTTAACCACTGGCTACCAAACCAGCAGCTACACTGTTCCAGGTGCCGGCACAATTGTTGCATTGGGTACAGTTGTCGCCCCAGAACCACAAACAATCACCGGAATGCTCGCTGCAGGTCTTGTGGGTCTTATGGCTCGCCGAAAAAGACGAGCGAAATAACCGGCCGCTACAATAAAAGAAATAGCCTGATCTGAGAATTATATCGATCAGGCTATTTCTTGGCATCAAGACTTTGTTTTCTAGTCCCTACGCCCTTATTACATAAACAACAAAAGAAGTCTCTTCGCTCCGTATGGCTTTTGACTCAGAAATGCTTTAGGATCTTCTTCGGCGGCGGGAGAGTAATGCCGCTGCGCCAATTCCTAATGCCATCCAACTTCCCGGTTCTGGAGCGACCACAACCGCAATGTGTCCCGGAGTAGTGATTTGCGGCGCGTCAAATTGGAAACCAGAATTCAAATACGTATCCGTTTTTATAAACCTTGCACCTCCAGCAGTAGCCGTACCTAAGATGAAGTTCGAACCACCGTGCGCAAGGCCTACTCCCGTTGTCCCACTAAATCCGGCAAAAGTTAGGCTCCCAGCTCCTGAACCATAATCATAATAAATTCCACCCACAGAAGTCGAAGTGTAGTAAATATCGTTGTAGTTATTTCCGGATGCAATGCCTTGAGCAAGACCGCCAGTCAAAGCCACCGCTGGTATGCCATAACTCGTGAACGTAGTGCCACCATTGGTAGACCGAAAAACTTGATTGGTACTGGAATCCGTGTATCGTATATCCGAACCATTCACGACCAGGTGCTTCACGAACGCACCAAAAGTCCCTGTGGCAATCGTGGATGCTCCACCGGCTATAGAATTGATTGTGAAAATCCCGGATACTGTTCCCAGCGTATACGAAAAGTTGTTACCACCAGCATATGTCAAAGTTGTCAACGTGTTGCCGGTAAACAATGTTCGTTTCAGCTCGCCAGTGTTGTAGTTGAAAATTCGGATAAATCCACCGGTTCCAACCGCTAGCTCGTTCGCCGATTGATTCACCGCCATCACGGAACTCGCACCCACCCATCCAGAGGCGAACGAACCCAGATAGGTTCCGGAGTCGCCATCATAGCGGTGGACTTTTCCGTTTGAGCCTGTTCCCCGGTCCATCGCGAGAATCAGTTCGAAACTAGCCTGCGACATCGCCGCCACTCCGAAACACGCCAACAATGCAATTGACTTCATCGCTTTCTATTATAAGCCACTTTTTGCGCTGTGGAAGGATTTGTGTTCGAATTCATTGACAGTCCACTCATGCCGCGTCCGTTTGCGTGAAAAACGTCTTGGGCAAACTTACGTGGTTTTTTTGGCATCCCCTTCTATCACAGCCGAAACTCGAGCGATAGCATGATGGATACTGTTAGCCCTCTCCTAGTTCAAATGCCCATAATTATGCGGGGATTAACTGAGGAAATTGCCTGCTGTGGAAATTCCGTGTATATTTTATTCGTCGAGCAAATTTGTTGCTTCGAACGTGGGGATTTAATATGAAGGGTCTACTTGGTTTCGTTTTCGGAGTCGGTTTTGCAGGATTCGCGCACGCCAACCTCATTGTCAATGGTGGCTTCGAACAAGGTGCTTGGGCACCTGGAGGAGATAACTCCATGCAACTGTTTGGAGGTTCTGGAGCAATAATGGGATGGTCAGTTACTGGTGACGAAATCGCTTGGATCGGTTCGTCGAATCCTTATTTCGTTTCTCCATCTGAAGGTCAACGCTTTTTGGATCTTGCAGGCTATAACAATAACGGCTCGCCAGGTGGCATTCAACAAACTTTTGCAACGACGATCGGCCAACAATATCTTTTGACATTCGATCATGGTGCAAGCAATCTCTATGGCGCCTCAAAGATAGTCGCTTCTGCGGCTGGTACAACTCAATCTTGGACCCTGACTTCTGGGGCTACAAACTTGTGGGAAGGTCGTTCGATGGTTTTTACAGCAACCAGCACTTCGACGACGCTTTCGATTGCTGAGGATATTCAAAATGTGGGTGGATCCGTTTATCAAGGTGTGGACAACGTGAGTGTTGTTGCTGTTCCGGAGCCATCCACTATTCTTGCTCTTTCGCTTGGCGCAGTGGCGCTCCTTCGCCGTCGAAAGAAATAGTATTTGTCGAAAACTGGCGTTGTGGGTGCAGAAACTTTACTTGGTATTGCACCCACTTACTAATTATGTTTACCTTTTGACTCTAAAGTTGGTTAACATGTAATATTCGTTTGTGAATAAAAACGAAGCATGTTGCACTCGCTTGTTCAGACGGAGTATTCCTAAATCACTTTTTTCGGCGGCGGCGGGAGAGCAATGCTGCAACTCCTAATCCGAGAGCGATCATGGATCCTGGTTCTGGTGCGAGGACGATTGCCGCGTTGCGCGCACCACCTGCTATTCCAGAATATACGTTTGTGCGAATAACGTATCCAGCCGTATCCAATTCATTCACTCTTACGCCTGTGCTGTTGCTATCTGCTCCGATCGTATACAACCCCAAGTGGGATTTTGTAAAGTAATTAACCGAATTCTGCAGTGTAAATGATGAAGTAAACGAGCCTACAAGAAGAAGATCGTTACTTACACTTGCCCCGTAGTTAAATCCAACGGTTGAACCGGCTGAATTACCGGTGTAGATGAAGTGGTACGGTGCGGAAGAAAGCACACCAATGCTAGAAACATTTGCAGGAGTAATGGCATTGTTTACTGCCTCCGAAGTAGTCACCGCCGCAGAATTTCCAGTCCTGAGCATTCTTCGGAGAGAATGTCCTACAGTTGAATAACCGATGAACGCGTTACTGCCAAGAGTGGATACTTTGTTGAGCACAACACCCAACGCGCTTGCATTGACGGCGTTAGTATCGAGATTGAAGATTCGTAGTTCGCCGTTACCATGCACGGACACGATTTCGTTTCCATTAGCTGACAATGCAAAATCATTAACCTGCGACCATCCGACATTGCGAATACTTTTCAATGTACCTGTCGAATAGTTCCACGTTCGCAAATTGCCGTTGATATCCAGGGTGTACATTTCCCCACGTGCATAGCTCGCGGCCAAACCCATACTTTGTGGGCCGATCTGAAATGATCCCAAATTGACATCATTTTCCGGGTCAATTCGATGGACGCGGTAAAAACCTCCAGCATCTGCTGTTGCGGCTTGCACCAACATGAGATCAAAACTAGCACTCGCACCGGCAGCCATCGCCGCGGCGGCAATCAAACCAATGAATCGCATCCCCTCTAGTATAGAGGAGGTTCTGCTGAATCTGGTAGGATTTTCTATGTTAGTCCGAGAAATGTGTGCAAAATGGCTGAATTTCAGATCACTCATGCTAGTGTAGACACCTAAATTCTCTTTACTTTCGCACGGATTTTTTTAAGCGAATTGGGCGAGAACGGCTTCCACGCTTGTGGGCGTGTTAGCACTCTAGTGCTAAGTTTCCGCTCAGGCTGAAACATTGCGTTGCGACCAAGAAGGTAGACCCCGCGAATGTCAGCGCAGAAGTAGACTATTGGGAGCGTTTCGCAAAGGGATCATTGTTTGAAATTGCCAAATCACCGTTCCAGATTTGGGTAGTTACACCACGATCGCTTTCGCTCTTGACATATTTTAGCGGTGCGTACCACGTGGTTCCATCCTCCGCAGTGAGAAGGATTTTAAACCTTGTTCTCTTGGTTAGAATTGGTCCCATTCGAACTTCGACGATTGATTTGTCTAGATCAAGTCGACTGAGGTGCCCAAAATTTGGCGAACTCAAATCATTAACGTTAGTCCCCCAGGAAAATTCAACTCTTCCCATCGGACCGACTATTGGTTTGGAAGCCGAGACCTCTCCGAGTTGGATTGGAAATGTTTGGTTCACGCGATTGTTTATTGCTACTTCCTGGATTTTATTGCTTACGAGGTCATATAGCGGATAGCGTTCTATCGCTTTTTCTACCATATCCCAAGTCTTCAGTTGCGTTGAATGACCTTCTATCGTTCCGATCTTTTCTAATATTGTCACACCATCCCTTACGATTTCTTGATAGACCTGTACATCCTTAGGAATACTCTTGGCCATATCATCTTTCTGCTTTTGCGATACCGGATTTCCTATTCTTTGATATTGCAGAGCTCTTTGAAGTTGGGAAAGTACTTCAGATCGATTACTATAAGGCAATTCTGCCTGCACAGAGACGCTAAGTTTATGGAGTGGGGTCTGTGTTCGATACTGTGCATATTCGTTTTTGTGAGCTAATTCAAGAGTCTCCCGGGCAGTTTCAGAAGCGACTCGTGCAGATTGCTCAGAGTTAATTTGATTCAACCAGTGATTGCTACCCAATAGGGCGATGCTACAAGCAGCGCAAATGATTGCAAGGCGTTCGGCCAATACTCGCTTTTCGACCTGTCCGCCCGGTTTTGCATCTGATTGTCGAAAACCATATATCTGAATCCATACTCCCATTGTGATACAGACCGCATTCAGCACCAACGTAGTCAAGACAAGCGCCTGTGAATTCATTTTGCAATAACTAAGACGGCTATATTGATCGTGAGGTTTCGGTTGAATGGCTCGCAGAACTTTGGGCCAACTTTTTGCTTCGAGAGCAGATGTGAAAAATATGCCCTAAAAATGACATATCTTGAGCACGCTGGACGAACAAGGCATCATCCGATCGATTCTACAGGAACAGTTTACGCTTGCAGTCAATGCTGCCGCAATAACCAAAACAGCTCATCGCATCCACTCTAGAATAGAGGAGGTTTGGCTGAATCGGGTAGAGATTTTGGAGGAATTCTGGAATATTTGAACGGAGAATCAGCATCCGCCGTTCAATACTCCTGCCGCCAATCACGCGATTTTGGCTCCACGTTGCGAGATCGGTTGCGCTGAAATTTATCTCTTCCGGCGTCGATTCAGAAACGCGATTCCGAGCGCCAAGGCTGCAATGGTGCCAGGTTCTGGAGCAACGACGATCGCCATTTGCCGCATTCCATTGGTCGAAATCTGTGGAGTGGGGATAGTCGTTGTCATGGAGTAAGAGTCTGTCACTTGCAGCAGCGGATTTCCTGATCCGTCCATTCCTGTGACATACAACAAATTGCCGTGGCCAAAGCCATTGCCCATCGATTGCGTCATTCCACCATACGAGAATCCTGTAAGGCCATAAACCATGGTGGAATTTGTGTAGTTAAATTGATAGTGGCCGCCCAGGGTATCACTCCCGATTGCGAGTTTCCCACCGCGAGCAGTCATTTGCTGGTAGGAATTATTAAGTCTCTGCGTGTATACTGCGGAGCTTAAAATGTAAGTTCCCGTGCCTCCGAACACGTCGATTCTTGCGTTGTTGGATGTCGATCCCACAACAGCGTCAGAAATATAAACTCTATCGTTTTCGTCCACCGCAATACCTGCAACAGTTCCTTGCAAACCGCCCGCAGACAAATTGTATGTATTTATGGTGGCACCAGTGGTGGAATTGATACGACTAACAGATCCACCAGTCGACGTTAACAAATCGCCATTGGAGAACACACCTAATCCCACAGAAGTGATCCCATTCATTGAGTAAAGGTACTCCCCAGTGTTATAGTTGAAAGCCTTGATTGTAGAACTCTCTCCAACATAAAGCTTGTTCCGAGTCTGATCGAGTCCCATTGTGTACGCAGAACCGAGGGCGAATTGCCCAAACTTGCCAAGATAGACTCCGGAATCGAGATCGTAGCGGTGGATACATCGCCCGACGTTGTCCGCGACCAAGGCCAGGGTAAAGGAGGCCTGCGCCACGCCAACCAGAGAAACGGCCAAACAAGAAAGCAAAATTCGGTTCATCTGGATACAGTTATATCCGATATTTGGCCAGAAACCAAATTTTGAATCTGATTTTGAATTTGAACCGGACTACCGTATAATTCTGGAATGCGACTCGCTTTGGTTGTTCCTGTTTTGGCTTTTTCCTGCTTTGCCTCGGCTTCATTTGAACTCGTGATGGCGCTGGACTCCACCAATCATACGGTTCATCGGATTGATGGTGAGCGCAGCATATACCTCGGAAATTTTGGTGCGAATCGCCTGGTGAACCCTTGTGCGATGGTCGTGCAGCAATCGGCAAATCGGGCGCATGTTTATGACCCGACCCAGAGGGCCGTCATCTCGTTTGACTACAACACAGGCGAAAAGGTCGGGGAAACCGCTATGCCGAATTTTAGTTACGCGACGCTCGCTTTGGGCACAAATGGCGACTTCTTGGTCGGTGACTTTTTCACCAATACAGCGCGACGTTATAACCAGGTAGGAACTCTGGTCGGCGTCTTCACTGCCCCAGCTGGCGCGATTGGCACCCGAGCCATGATGCAGGCAGCAGATGGCAACTACTACATTGCCTGGAGTGGCGCCAATGTCATCACCCGCCACAATGCTGCAGGCGCGATTTTGGCGACGGTGACCACCGCGAGCACTGCAGTTTCCGATTGCCGCCAGATGTTTGTCCAAAACGGAACGGTCGTCCTCTCTGGAGGAAGTAGTGGCAAATGGGTTCGTTCAACGTATTCTTCGTCAGCGTCTTGGGGCACTTTAACCGAGACAACTTTCACACCATTCTCCTATGGCGTTTCGGGAGCACACTTTAATACCATTTATGCCGGTGGCTACCCCACCAGCGGCACCGTCCTACTCAACAGCTATTCTTTGACTACTGGCGCCCAAATGAGTTCTTACACGATTCCAGGAGCATCAAATCTCGTAGCCCTAGGCACTGTGATAGCGCCAGAGCCGCAAACGTATCTCGCGATGCTGGTTGGCGGGCTCGGGATCCTTTCCCGCCGAAAACGCCGCGCCTAACTTGTCGTGGTTTAGATGCTAAAGACAACCCTGTTCGTGCTGGGCTGCGGGCTGGCCGCGCTCTTGGTGATGCTGCTGTGGATAGCCATTACCATCGGCATGATCGGAAAAATCCAGGTCTTCCCGAGTTCCTATTCGAGTGCGTTTGGATATGGAATTGCCGAGGGGGTGTTTTTGGCTTGCATGAACGCATTGGGCAAGTGGCCCCGATTGGGTTGGCGGCGAATCCTCATCGCAAACACACTCTTAAAACTTGCGCTTCTCGGTTGGTTCATCGCGGTCGCGCTTATTCCAATGGTGCTGAATTCGTCCGGTCGAAAGTATCACTATGTGTACTTCGCGCCAGAACCCGGAGCGTGGCTTTGGCCGTCCCTCTTCGCCGCCCCCGTCGCGGTTTGGGTACTGGTGCTGCGGTGGTACTACAGAAAATTCCGCAGAAGCAATATTTTACGATCGCGTACGCATTGCCCAGAGGTATACTGTCACTTGTCTGGCATCACATTGCGACAGTCCAGCAATTAGCGCAAAACCTGATTCACAGGATAGCTGACGTTTGAAGGAATGAATCAATTCTTATAATGATACACGTTCGGGCAATTAGTTATATAGGGCTATTCGCGACCGGCATTATTATCGCTTTTTACATATACATCTCAATGAACCGGACACTGACAGCGACTGAGTCTGCATTGTTTCAGGTTTTTTCTCTGGCTTTTTCTACTGGCACATCTTGGGCATTTGGAATGATTAGTTCTGAAAAAGCTGCTCAAATCCTAGTTAAGTCTCACGCAATCAAAGCCGTGCGCAGAATCGTTGACTTAGGACACCGGATCAGTAGACTTTCCAGCCAAATAGAAAGTTGGCAGAATCAATACGATGTTACGCAGAAGGAAGCAATAATTTGTTTTGATATGGTCATCCAAGCGAACCAGAACTATATTATGGATGTTTCAAGCATTTTGGAGGATTGGAGAGACATTGTACCAGACGAAATTAAACGACTTGACGATGCGATCAAATTGGCATCAGAAAATCCCGTCATTGTGGAGGTTAATTAGTGATGAGAATTGAAGGGAAAGTCGCAAAGCTTATAAATTCGCGTGAACTAGTGATCAACCGCGGTCGCGCGGACGGAGTTACCATCGGAATGATCTTTAAGATACTAGAGCCAGGACTAGAAACGATCAAAGATCCGGACTCGGGTGAAGTCTTAGGAGCCATTGAGAGAGAAAAGGTTCAGGTAAAAGTTGATTTCGTCGACGAACGATTATGCGTCGCAAAGACATTTCGTTACTCTGAGACTAATATTGGAGGACGCGGGCTTGGCTCACTCCAGCTTTCTCAAATGTTTGATCCACCGAAAATTGTGCGCAAATATGAGCAGTTGTCGATTGTTGATACTGAAAAGAAAGCTCTGAATGAAGCGACGAGTTATGTAAAGGTCGGTGATCCTGCAGTCCAGGCTATCTCTGAACTAGAGTGAAGAGGTCATTTCTCAATTCTTTAACCTATGCGCTACGGCTTGCAATGTTCGAAAGCAAGTTATCTCCTAGCTACGCACGCTAAAATTCCAAGATAACGATGGATATTAACACTGAGAAACTTGATTCAGCCCATCGATTTATTGAATCAATTTATCGTATTTCGTTACAATGGGAAGCAGGCCAAGCATCGGATTCTAGCTCAATGGCTGAAGACTGCATTTCACAAAGCGCTAAATATTTGCCCCTCAACTATTGCATGTCAATTCAATGTCTGGTGTGTGCAGTAGACCATTTTTATGGAGCACTGAAAGCTTACAGCTTCCCTTCAAACGTGTACGCGGCATGCACATGCACTAGGGGATGCTTAGAGGCTTCGGCTTTAGCGATTTACTTCAGTGATACTAGTGTGAGTCCAATTCAGCGAATGGCGCGACAATACTCCTGGCGCATAAATGGACTATCACAAGCAACTTCTACGTTATTCGCTCTTGAAGACCGAGCCGGTGATGCTGAATTAGTACATGAGCGGATCGCGCAGATAACCGCAGAAGCTGCAAGCTTTGGGTTCCATTTTGATAAGGCGCTTGCCGCGAGTCCAGAACATCGACTACGAAAGATGAAAATTACTGAGCTTGTGAAATCCCAACTTAGAATGGAGGCAAATTACCGGATACTTAGCGCGGTTGCACACTCGCACAACTGGGCACTAATACAAGTGGGTATGAATATTAGTGGCGAAGGAGCTCAATCGTTTGGAAATCTTACTGTGAAGCCAGAATATTTTTCGTTTAATTTACGCACGTTAGTGAGGTCAATTGGGCTTGCGAACCTAACAGTTTCTCATTACCGCGATGCCGACACGCGAGTGATTGTTAATTGCTTGGAACAAGCGACGCGCGCCGGGCTCCTCGTGGAAGCGGACCAATTCTGGTAGGTTCGGAGCTAATAGAGCATAGTCGTCGACGTTGAGCACGTAATTGACAGTTTCTCGAATTGTGCCGACTAGATCTACTCATTTAAGTTCGCTAAGAGAATTCCGCTTAAACCTTCCCCGCGTTGATCCGCATCAGCTCACGCACCAGGAAGTCGATGTTGGTGAATGGGTCGCCGCCCGTGCGTTTCCACCGCACGCGGCCGGAGCTATCGATCAAGATCGTCGAGTGCAGTTCCATCTCTTCGAAGTCATCGTAGGAGGCGAACCGCCGCGCGGAGGCGTGGTTCTTGTCCGATAGGAAGGTCAGGTGCACGTCGCCCAGCGTCGAAGATTCCTTGAGCGACGCCGGCGAGGCGCTGCAAACCGCCAGCACCACCGCGTTTTGCGCCTTGAAATCGGCGATTCGATCGTTGATCGACTTGAGCTGCCCAACGCAATGCACGCACTCATCCCCCAAGAAGAAAACGAGCAGGACATTCTTGCCGGCGTAGTGCGACAGGTCCACCCGCTGACCGTTCACGTCGAGCACGTCTAGCTTGGGCGCCTTGAACGGTTGCCAGTTCATCGGGCCGAGCTTGTCCAAATCCTTCGGCCGGTAGACCCGCTCTGGGCGCGGAGTTTCGGCGATCGGCGTTGGATTGAGGTTCAACCTGCGAACTTCTTCCAGCCAGCGCAAATTCGGATCTGCCCCAGACCAGACGTATTCCAGCCGCCCTGCATAGTAGGTCGCTTTGGGGATGTTCCCTAGCGCGAAATAGGCTTGCGCCAATCCGGACAGCGTGAACCCGTCGTTCGGCTCTTCCTTGAGCGCGGTGTCGTAGCAGTCGATCGCCATCAGGTATTCGCCGCGCATCCGAAAGTCGTCGCCGAGCAGCCGAATCATACGCCACGAATTGAATGGAGGATCACCGCCGATCATCTTGGCATCGATTTCGGCAGCCCCCTGCAAGAGCTTTTGGCCTTCTGCCACTCGGCCCTCGGACAAAGCGATCAACCCTTCGGCGACATCCAAGTTCGCCTTGGCGTCCGGATTTGCCATCCCACCGATCAATACGAATTGGGCCTTGGCTTGCTTGAGGCTGGCCTTTGCCTCCTCGATCTTGCCTTGACCATTCAGGGCGTGAGTCTCAGCAACGGCGCGGATGAACTTCTCAAACGGGTCGCTTTTGACGTTCCACGGAATGACTCCTGGCGTCATGATCTCGTCCCAGCGCTCGAACTTGATCAGGGCTCGGACAAGAGCTCCGATGCCTTCGGTGAAGATGCCATAACCCTCTTCGGAGTTGAGCTCTGGATCACGCGGCGCAGACAGTAGATCGCGCGCTCCCTGGATCGATGCTTCCGCCATCCCGAGCTGTTCTTGGATGTAACAAAGGTAGTTGCGGTTGTGGGGGTAGTTCCAGGTTTCAAACGGAAGCGCGAGCCGGTCGTTCATGTAGCGCAGTTCGGTCCGAGTGGCGGAATCCATCGAAATCGCGGCTTCGTGCCACATGCCGATCTTGCTGTAGATGTGGCCTGGCATGTGCAGGGCGTGCCCGATTCCTGGCGCGGCTTTGCCGTACATCTCGCAGCTCTTGATGGCGGGCTCTGCCTTCACTCCGTCCCAGTTGTGGATGCTTGCGTGATGCGCTCCAGGGTGCATCGGGTTCACCGCCAAAACTTGGTCGATGGTCGTCTGATTGACGGCCGGATCCTCTTTTCCTATACTGAAGAGAGCGAGTAGCGCCTTCGCTTCGATATCTTCGGGGAATTTGGCGACGATCTGCTTCATATTGGCGATCAGGACATCGCTTTGGTTTTCGGCGCGCTCTGAGATGGCTCTTTCCCACGCCTCGATGTACATTCTCTCTCGCTCGGTGACGTTGCCCTTGCGCTTGACAGCTTCCTTCAAGAACGCTCGGTAGCGATCGAAGTTCTTGTCATCCGCGCTGATGGTTCCGACCGTGAACCAGTTGAATCCGCATCGGGCGAGGCTCCAATACGCCATCGCGTTCTCGGGGTCTAGCTTGAGGCACCATCGGAACGATCGTTCGGCTTCCTCAAACCAGAACGAATGCAGCAACGCGTTGCCTTGGTTGAACCACTTTTGCACTTCACGGTCTGCGCAGGTGATCAAGAAAGGTGCCTTGCCGGTGCCTTCGATATCCCAGGGGCGTGTTCGCATCCCGGAATCGAATGCTGATCCGTGGCTGGAATGGCCGGGCTCGTCACTGGCCAACGCGCCAGTAGCCAGCAGCGCAAAAAGGATGGCAAGGATGCTTCGTCGCATTGCTGACTATAGCACGGTAAATCGCGGATTTAAGTTCATTGGATCAAAATAAGAGCCCGCAGTTTGTACACAACTGCGGGCTCTTATTTTGATCCATCATTGCTAGATGCCCGTTCTCGGCGACATTCGCGACTACATCTCTTCTCTGCCGGAAGCAAAGAGCAAAGAGATCGAAGCACTTCACAGGCAGATGGTGCAAACCTATCCCGAGGCGAGACTCTGGTTTCTGGATGGCATGGATGAGAGTGGGAAAGTCGTCACCAATCCGAACATCGGCTACGGACAATACACGATCCGGTATGCGGACGGTTCCGAGCGCGAGTTCTACAGAGTTGGCATCAGTGCTAATACGGCGGGGATCTCGGTATACATCATGGGCATTGAGGACAAAACATATTTGCTCAAGACCTTCGGCGAGGCGATCGGAGATGCCAAAGTCACGGGATACTGCATCAAATTCAAGTCAATTTCCAAGATCGATGAGTCCGTACTCTTCACCGCGATCAAGTTTGGGATGGACCGCGCGGAATAAATCGCGGATTCATTTGGAGAATCCGAATTTAGTTGTTATACTGACAACGTGATTCGCCATTCTATTCTTGCTTTTGCTCTGTTGGCAGCAGCTCATTCTCACGCCTCCTTCGATCTAATGCTGATCGGAAACAATTCTGGGGGTGACTACAGGGTTTCCCGTTGGGACCCTATCAACAGAGTTAGTCTTGGTTCATTCGGGTCGGGGATCATCACTGCTCCGGTTGAGGACGTCGCGGTCGTTCCCGGATCAGATACGGCTTGGGTGATCTCGAATGGAGCTATCTATAAGTTCAGCTACAGTACGGGCGAATTTCAAGGTGCTTCCGGACAAATGTATAGCACGGTTGCGTCAAACATCTCTTACGATTCTGGCGGAAACTTCTTCACCGTTGGAAGTGGCCAAGGTTCAGGACTTATCGGTCAGACAGTATTTACGCAAAACCTAACTCTTGGTCCAGTTTTTTTCGGTGCAACATATTCAGCATCCGCACCCATGCGCCGTTCAGGAAGCTCGAATTACTATGCTTTCACCCTCGAGGGTGTTTCACCGTATAACCTCTCTATAAGCACGTGGAATAGTTCCGGGACTTTCCTCACTGTTGCCTCGACCGGAATTGCGTGGACGAATTCGCCCTATGGCAATGGATTTCATGATGCTGCATTTTCTGGCACCAAGCTCTACGGCGTTCAATGGGATTCGGTAACAAACAACACCAAGCTGTGGTCCAGTGAAACCTCATCCGGCTTTGGAGCGACCCCAGTCGTCGTCACATCGCTTCATGGCTCTAATCCTGGTAACGTTAGGCGAAGCATGTCTGCTGGACACAACGGCATGCTTTGGGTAAGAACTGGGAACATTTACTCGAGCTATCTTCCTGGACTCGGCTCAGGTCCTTCCTACACCATGAATGCATTGGGTACACCTTCGGAACTCACTGGAATGGCTGTTGTTGTGGCCCCAGAACCCGCTTCCCTCTTCGCCCTTTCCGCAGCTTTGGTCGGATTGCTCAAGCGCAGAAAAAGCAAGTAAAGCAACACTCAAGTCCTGCGGCAAATCCTAATCGCCGCAGGACTTTTATGTGCCTCTCAGTTCTTTCGTCGACGTCGCCCGATCAAAGCAGCCAGCCCAACACCTAGCGCAATCATCGGGCCAGGTTCAGGAGCGACCAAGTTTGTCATCCGCCAACTACCTGACGTGTGCGGCGAAAACGCGCTAGTAGTATATGAACTTACCGAGACAAAGATCGGCGCAGAATCGAATTCCGTAATCCGCGCTGAGGTTGGAGTTGTGGCATCAGCACCCACGACGAACAAGCCTGTATGTCCCGCTACCAGCCCCAAAGAAGTGTTGACATTGGCAGTACTATAATTGCCTAGAGTCTGGCCGGACGCATAGACCAACGAACTCCCCGTTACTTGCAAAGAAACCAAACCATGGGAGACCGAGTTCGGGCGATAGGCCATCGTAAAGTATTCTGTACTCCCATATTGAACGCGGGTACCCATCCCAATTCCCGATGTCATCATGTTCGCCAAAGGAATAAAACCAACAAGAGAATTAATCGTTAGTCCACTATCATTGATTAAGTAGGCGCTCATTCCCGCGGCAGAATTTCCGTAAACGACCCAACGATTTCCACTGACCGAAGTCATCCCCTGGACAGTAAATCCACCTGGCACTGACCAACTTGGGCCAGCAATAAGAAATCCAGAAGAAGGAGAGAGCGAATTGATATTCACGCTAAAATTCGTGTACGTCGCGACCTTTGATCCATCTAAATTATAAAGTAGCGTTGAAGTCGCGAAAGTGGGATTTGAAATACGCTCTCCCGTAAAGTTGTTCACCTGCATCCAGCCAGAGCTGTAGGCATAAAGGCCGTTCGGATTCGAAGAAATCGCAGTCACGCGATTACCATTCATCACATTCACCGTGCCGAGCGCGACCCGATTGATCGGGTCATACCGAACATATCCATTGCCCGAAGAATCCGGAACAATCATCAAATCGAATGAGGCATGAGCCGCCATCGATGCCATAGCCAAGCTCACCACAGATATCAAGCGAAACTGCATGTCAATAGTATAAGCCACTTTTGGTTCAAATGAGGCACCGCACTCGAATTCAAGTGCACTTAACACATCTCAAGCACCGAAGGAATAATGCCCTCTCGCAAATCCAAAGGACAAACCAGCCGCAGGAGCTTTGAATATCGCGGATCGTCCGCTATAATGGGGGATCATGTTTGCATTGAAATCCGCTTTGGCTGGTTGTGCTGCACTCGCCGCGAGTGCAGCTTTTGGCTCCTTCGACATGCTTCTGCAGGCCGATTCCGATACCACTCTCGGTGACCACATCGATCGATACGATCCAGTCAACCGGGTCTACCTAGGATCCTTCCCTGTTTTTGGCTCAGTTTTAGCCTTGGCCGGCTCTTCTGCTCGTGGGCTCGCTTTTGTAAGATCAAGTACTGCCAACGTAGACATTTTTAACTACAGCACCGGGGACTACATTCGCAATAGCCCGCTCGTCGGCACAAGCCTCGCACTCAATGAAGCGCAAGATAAACTATATTCAATCAGTGGAGGAACCCTCACAATATTAGACTTAAATACATTCTCTACTTCCTTCATTACGCTGTCCGGTCAATCCACTAGCAGCGCTCTTTGTGCGAGTAAAACCGGAAGATTCATTGTCGCCGATGATACGTCAGCCACGATTCGATCTTATTCTAGTACTGGAGCATTTCTGTTCTCAACTACATACATAGGCTTTACTAATGTAAAGCAAATCGCGGAGAGAGCAAATTCAAATGCAATTTCTAATATCCGCTACCAAATGGCAACTAACCTCACTACTAGTCTTGCGGGACTAAACGAAACAGTTAGCTCGGGGAGTTTTGGCACGAATTCAACTGCGATTACAGGATTCACAAGCAACACGGGAATCGTCTCAGCACATGAAGGTGCTTACATAATTGGCGTCAAAACCGCTACTCCAACTTTTATTGCTGCGACGAAAATGTCCACAACGGGAAATCTTACATCCTCATTCAACCTTTCCCAAACCACTTCCCTCACTGGGCAATCCGCGATCGTTCTCGCCCCAGAACCGGGTGCATTCATCGCTCTAGGATTCGGCATTATTCCGCTACTCGTTAAACGCAAAAAGAAGTAACACCGTTTCTTCCTGAACAGCAGATAACAGTAGGGGCCCTCATCCGGTGATTGTTCACCGAATGAGGGCCCACTATCTACCACATAACCAGAAGAAAGACGATAATTATGCGGCGATGCTCAGAGAGTTCCCGCCGCTATTTGGATAAGCCGCAGCTGCCACGCTTGGAGCAGAGTTTGTGCCAGCTCGCGTGGAGATAATGCGGTACCAAGTCATCACACCAGGAGTCTGATTTTCGTGATCAAACTTCACCTTTGTGACGACACCAGCAAAGTTCCAGTTGCTCTGGCCATCGACGCGGTATTCCACAACAAATGTAGTGTTAGCCGAGTTTCCGTTGCGGTTCCAGGTGATTTTGTTCACGCCATCATCACAACCGGTTACGCTGACGCCAGTCACCGTGGTCACAGGCGAAGTAACAGCGTTAGAAACAATCTGAAGTTCGCTAAGGATTTCCGGCGAAACCGTTGGATTTGCCTTAAACTCCTTGGCATACTTTCGAGCAACTGCGTTTGCGGTTGTCTTAGCCGAGTTCTTGGCGGCAGTAGCACCCTTCAAAATAGCTTTCGCAGTACTTTGAGCAGTCAAATCCGTACTGAATCCGCTTGCAGCGCCATTGATTTCTGCGAGCTCTTCTGTGTCGAGGTCCAGTTCGGACTCATACTTTTCGCAGGTCTCTGCGAAATTGTTTAACCATGCTTGCAAAGCAAGGTCATCTTGAGGCAAGAAATTGCTTGACATGTTTTCACCAACTATTCCAGTTCAGGAATACAGCAAGTCTCGGTCATCGCTCACGAAATCTTTAGAATTTTCTTTGAATTGAACCTAAAATGCACCTATGATGCATGTAATCTACGTCGCCACCATGATATTGTTCTCTATATTTCAAGAAACTCTCTTTTGATTTCAGCAATTTTTCTCTTACCATCAGCAATATTTCTTTGAATTGAACTGCTGTTTCTTCATATTTCAGGAACA
Organism: Armatimonadota bacterium; assembly: GCA_017303935.1. Classification (NCBI taxonomy): domain Bacteria; kingdom Bacillati; phylum Armatimonadota; species Armatimonadota bacterium. Next base: position 435,423 of record JAFLBD010000003.1, read on the forward strand.
ATTCTTTTGAGAAATGCTGATGCAATTTAGAATTTTGCTTCCGCAAGTTTCATCTAGAATCAAATTTTTTATGATTTGGTGACTTATTTGATCTCGTGGTCGCCCGCAAATTGTTCTTGATTGAAGCAAAATGTTGGCCTTCCTCACCAAACGTCAAGGCCGGTTCGCTTGACTTCATTTTCATCTATGGCTATAATGCGCACATGAACTGGCGTCTAGCGTGCTTCATTGGCGTTTTGGCGAGTACGAGTATCTCGGCACACGCCGCTCCACCATCCATAACTGGCCCCTCTCAACTCCCAATCGGCCAGAGCGGAACTTACACGATCTATCACAATCCAACAGGGACCGGATCTTTACCGGGATTTGAATATAGCCGCATCTGGATCACCAGTTCAAATTCGCAGCTCTATAGTAGCAATTGGATCACTTCAAATTCCTCAGCTCAAGGAACCCAAAGCTGGGCATACATACCCGCCGGTCAGAGACCAATTCCGGTGATTAACTATTCCGGTAGCGATCAGTACCTAGATTTAAACAACGACGGGTGGTTCAATGAGCTTGACTACGACGTGTTTTGGAGCCATTTAGGTGAGGTTTGGGACGGGCCTCCTGCCCCGTATCCGACCTGCGACTTCGATCATGATGGGGAGGTTTCCATCTCTGATTACGACCTAATGACAGTGGCGACACCAAGAACAGTGTCAAATGGGGACTTCTGGGCACAATCTCCACGAACAGGTGGTTTCAATGGCAATTCTTGGACAACATTACAAATTGTCCCACCAATTTCCGGCAGTTTTGTAATAAACGTCGAGGGGCCGGGCGGACTGACACAATTCTCAGTCAATTTGCCGACCTTCAGTTCCTCTCCATTCACTGGGATTCCAAACACGATTCGTCCGTCTATTCGTCCACGGTTGCAGCCTGCGACAGCTGGCAATCCAAATCCAGGCCCATACAACTTAGTGCCCGAAATCAATAGCTTCATTGTTACAACCAGAATCACAGATGGCAATGGCACGCCGGCACCGTTGCGCTTGGTCCAATGGAGGCTGGATGCTACTCATACCGCTGAAGGTCATATTCATAACACTTTGCCGGTAACAAGCTGGTTACACAGTATCGACGATTCTGTAATGTTGGACCATATTGCAACTCCGGACAGTCCTTTTGGTCATCCGTTAAGTACGAGCAGTGTTGTCCCAAACAAGAAGAAAGGTGGTGATCAACCGCGAATTGAGACCGCAATTACTGACCTCAATGGATATGTCTCTGTAAAAGTGACTGCGTCTGAGGTTTCGGGTACCGAATCGTTGAGCATCATTGTCGATGGACACACCGTTAGGGCGGAATCCTTCATGGTTACTGTTGAGGGTCTGACCGAATTGCCGAATCCATCTAGTTCCGATAACTACAAGAAGATTGGGGCAGTCGCTGGGCGACACACACAGAATCACTATGGAACTTCCGAATGCCGTTCTCGGATACAGTCCGCCGCGAATATCTTCCGTGCTCTTCAGCTGACGGACAAGGATCTGAACGATCTTCTGGATAAATGGGGCGCGAAGTTCCGGTTTGGAGGCTTATCGCCCCAAATTTCTAGACAAATTCAGAAGCTGGAGGTGAACGATATCAGCTTGCCAAAGGGCGGTTTGTTTGACAAAGATGGCGACTGGTGCAGTCCACATGGTGGACATCGCGAGGGTAACACCGTGGACATTCGCACCATTCAATTTTTAGCTTCATCCAACTTAGCAAAGGAAGTTCCTAAAGCGGATTCAGCATGGCCTGACAACCGCTATACTAAGAACAAAGAAGCGAGCGAATTATCACGTGAGATAAACTTAACGCTCGCACTGTTGCAGTTGAAGGCGCTGAAAGATGCGGGCTTTAGTGTATTACAGGAAGCAAATCATTGGCACGCACGATATTCTAACGCACCCTAATCCAATAATTGAGCACGAATCCCTTACAACTCATTCTTACCTGGTAGAGAAGGCAGTTTTCCCGACGCCATTAATTGTTCCACCGCATCCTCAGAAGGAGAGATGAAGATCACGCACTGAGATTCCTCCGAATCTGGATCGAAACGAACCTTATATTCTCCAAAATTGTAGATCAAGTTAGGTTTCAGCTGTGAAATCGTCTCTAGAGCTTCTGATTTTTGTATGACCTTGCGGTCTAGCACATATCTGAGTGAAACAATGTTTGAATTTTCACTAGTACCTAGTGCGGTAATCGTTCCACATGGTTCGCCGTCGCAAAACAGTTGGTGCTCGACCATATACATTGATACGGAACTACTTGCAGAATAGAATGAATCTTCATGATTCTTCGCGCCGAGTTTCAGTCCAAACATCGTGTTAAAGTGCTCCCTTACCTTTGGCGCCTGCACTTGATGGAAAGCCGCACGATTTCGATCGCTCTTAGACTCGCGCAATGCAATTCCGGCCACGGAAGCTATCCCTGCCACCAAAACTGCGATTAACCCAAACAGCGCTCGATTCATGATCGCATTATACAGAAAGCGGCTCTGATTACCCACCCATTTTCGCAAGACTCTGCCTATGCGATATAGGTGAGATGTCGCCTGGAGCGACGGCAATTTGAATCGCGAGGACCGAACCTGACAAAATTACTGGGGCTACTTTGGTCAATTCACACTATAATACGAGCATGCGATTGTGCTTTGTTTTGGCATTGGCGGGGGCCATGAGTGCGGCTCACGCCTCTTTTGAACTCATGATTTTGCCTAATGCGAGTTCTTCGGTGCTCACCCGCTGGGATCCTGTTTCCCGCGTAAATCTGGGCACGATTGGAGAACAAGGCGGCTCAAGTGTGATGTCGGTTAACCAGATGGCGACCGGAAACATCGCAGCTACATCTTCTGTGGGCACGGTTCTGTATGAACCCTATAGTGGAACATACCAAGGGTCCCAACCTTTGCCTTCGACTCTTTGCAGTATTGATCCGAATCATGCGACATTGTATGAAGCATTTGGACAATTTGTGTATCGCTACAATGGTACAACAGGTGCCTCAATTTCTAACCTTTCGACGGGACTGAATATCTACGGAATTATCGGAGTTACATCTACTCGTGCTTTTGTTTATGGCACAAATGCTTCTGGCGATCTTGTTGCGCGCGGTGTTGATTTCTCAACAAGTACGCTTAGCGCACAGACGACGATTGTTGCTGCTGCAAGTGTGGCAAGTCCTAACTTGATCGGAATGGGTGCAGTTAGCGTGAATGCGACTTCTGGTGGCTTCGCAGTTAAGTTTACCTATCGAAATTCACTGAATCTAAATTACCTAAACGTCATGAATTACAATAGTTCGATGGCGCTTACTAGCTTTTCGTCCACGGCAATTAGTGGATTTGGCACTGGTGCACTTTGTGTGATTTCAGGTCACTTAGGATACTACGTTGTTGGAGATGATGCTGCCTCCTCAACAGTCACGCGATTGACCCGATATGGGACGGATAACGTGATTTTAGGGTCATCCACCACCAGTTCCGTTGATGTTCCTTCTTATCGCTGGAGCGGTGCCAACATTTTGGCTCCAGAGCCTGGACCGTTTGTCGCTATGGGGTTAGGTTTAGCCGCATTAATTGTGCGCCGTCGACGCAAGGATTAAGTATATTTATCTGGAATGTTGCCGGAATGCTAGCAGTTTCGGCAATATTCTGATACAATCACTTGGGCCGAAGTTCCTTTGAGGATTTGCTCAAAGGCTTCGAAGGAGAACATCAATTGAATCTTAGACTACTTTGTTTGGTTACTGCGTTGGGAATGTGCGTTGCTGCAAATGCCAACGGAATTTTGACGATCAACGACCCACACAAGACGGTGACTGCCGGTTCTAGCCAGTCCATCTTGTTTACTGGCACGCTCAGCATTACCCAAGATTGGAATAGCTTATCACTTTGGTATCCACATGCCTATTTGCAAGGTGGTTATGGGTCAAGGATAGATGCAGGAAACGTCCATTCAGACTTTTTGACATGGCTTGGCACAATTGGTAGCCACCAAGCAGGTGCAACTTATTCCGGCGGTCTGTTTTATATGGACATGGATGCTGGCGATCCTATGGGTATGTATGATCACACCTTTGCTTCGTTGACAGCTCCTTGCAATGTGTACATCGATTTTAATTCTAACCAATCGAACTATGTACGCAGCAATGTAACCGCTATTTCGATTAATGCCGTACCTGAGCCTGGCACTTACGCCGCCCTAGGTTTGGGATTGGTCGGCGTGATTGCATCGCGACGAAAGCGCTCTAAGTAAATCTTCCCCGTTGATCATTCCCTTTGCACAGATGTGCAAAGGGAATTTTCTTTATCCTACATAGATTTCTTGGTCGTTCCAACAGGTCTGCAGATAATCTATTTGCCCGCAATGCAATGTTGCGTGCCATCCCGGCAGATTCATCATAAACCACATCGGCATTGTCCATCCTTGGCCGGAATCTATTTCTGAATCGACTTCATCAGCTTGAATTGTTTCGAGAGCGGAGATGACTTCTTCCAAGCCCATATTGAATGCTTGGATCACCTGTTCCCTGGTCGTAATCGCCTCTTCTTCGGCGTTGTTTTGCGCGATCCATAGCTCCAGATCTTCGGGTTGCGGGGGTTTTCTGTCGCGAATCATCTTCGCAAACCGACTGTAATAGAGTGCGGTGTGGGCGGCGATCCTTAAAGCCGATTTAGCAGTCGGAGCAGGAGTCCAATGGAGTTTATCATCTGGTACATGCGAGAAGTTCCTGAGGAACATTTGCATATTATCCCTTGCACTCTTTTTAGCAGCTTCGACGGCTTCGATCATTAACACCTTGCCGTCTTTCGCTTTTTGCCTAGGCGGTTCATGTTCACAACTTTTTCTATGTACTCCGGTGCAGAAGGAACCTTGCATGCAGTGTTCCCCATATTTACTTTGACCTTTCCTAGCGCCTGCCCTACTTTGATCGCCTCAGGGCACAGTTCAGCAACCCCACACCCTACGCAGATCACGAAATTGTTCATTTTATAGCGCACACGATCGGGCTGATCATGCAAAGTTTCTTGCACGCGGATGAGCAACTTTCTTAAATGCTCGATGTCAAGTTCAGAATCTGGCTTAACTCCTACTAGCGATGACAGTGTTCCCCATCCACAGACTGCAGCCCTTTTGTCCTCGGATTCAATCCACTCTAAAGCAAGCTCCCATCCATGTGGACCGTCCGCCGCTACCCATGCAACTGCATATTCTGCAATGGCATCATTGTTTGCCTTCGAAAGCCAATCTCGCAAATCGTCTTTGGACATTTTGCTTTCATCGGCAATAAGCCCGGCAAGATACATCGCGTCGTACACTCCTGTGTTGTAAAGATCCTTGGCAAGCTGATAATCCTTCTTGATAGCTTTTTCATACTTCTTTAAATATTCAATTTTGACGCCATACATGGGATCGGTAACGCCGTGGTTTCGCAAAACCTTGCAATACCCTTCACTGCCTAAAGGTTTAATTTCTTCCAGTATTTGTTCCGCTGTGTAGTTGCTCATTTGGATTCCTCAAATGCTCTTTCAAGCCCTGCAATATCAAACTTCACCATGCCCATCATAGCTTGCATCACTGCGGCGCGATGCGCTGAATTTCCAGCTTCCATAAGTTCATTCATCCTCTTCGGAGTTACTTGCCAACTGATGCCATATCGGTCGCGAAGCCAGCCGCAGGCAACTCCTTCACCGCCTTCCACCAATGCATCCCAAATGCGATCAACTTCGGCCTGGTCGTTACACAAAATGCTAATGGAAAAGGAATTTTTTGGTTCTGGTCCGCCAGGAGCTTGCATGATCACAAACTCTTGCCCACCGATCGTGAAGTTGATGACGATCACTTCTGGCGCGTCGCTCTCGCCAACCGGGACGCGCTCGATTGAACGGATTTCGGAGTTCTCAATCAGAGAAGTGTACAAGTTTGCAGCTTCTTCTGCATTATTTTGAAACCACAAAAAGCTTCGTGTGCGGACGGACATGGTGCGTATTCTACACACCAATGCGCCTATTTGGTACGCCCGCGAGCCAGATTTTAGACCGCACTGCTGACTAGTCTAAACAAACAGAATGCAGCGGAAACCGCGAGCGGCGTAATACGATTCCGCGCCGTTGTGATAGACGAACACCCGGTCAAACCGCCTGTCGCCAAAGATCGCTCCGCCAAGTTTTCGAACTTCATCAGGAGTTTTCAACCAACTCGATGTCTTGAGGTCAAATTCGCCGAAGGACTGAAGCCATTTGTATTGCTCTTCATTGAGCAATTCCGCACCGTATTGAGTCGCAATTTCGGTCGCGCTGCCAGCAGGTTTGTGTTCTTTGCGGGAGTTCAGCGCGGCTTCGTCATAACAAAGGCTTCTGCGCCCCTTTGGGCTCCCCGGCGCGCAGTCTACGAAGGTAACTTTCCCGCCATCTGCGCTGAGGTCGCCCACCACATCAGGCTCACCACCAGACAGTTCAAGATTCCTCAGAACAGCCAAAGCTGATGGATTCGCGCGCAACCGTTGCTCAACAATTTCCCAATCCACACTGCGGTGCCGTGCAAGATTATTGAGAAATCTACTACGTAATTCGGTAATGATCGCCTCTTGGTCAGCGATGGATAACTCTGCGGAGCTCATTCAACTTATTATCCCAATTTGATTGCCGGCGGGTAATGTGAATCCACTGATGGCAAAAGCACTGTTTCTAAGCCCGATGGTTCCTTCGACGAATGTGGTCAAGACCGCCGAATTTTTGCAGGATGCGTTGGGTTTCTCAGTTCGAATTCTAGATAGCGAGTACGCAATTTGTACGCGCGACGGACTTTCATTGCACCTTCTACCAGCGGGCAAAGATCTCGGCCAATTGGAGTTTTATCTCGAGGTCGACGACCTGGATTCCATGTGGCAACAAATGGAGCCATTTGTTAATGAATTGAAGCACAAACCTCCATTTGACCAGCCGTACTTAATGCGCGAAGTTCATGTCGAACTCCCATTTACCAAGGCCATGATGTTTATTGGAATGGAGATCAAACCCAGCGAATGACGCATCATTTTGAAGCTGACGTTTGGTACTGGCGTGGCCCCGCGCCGTTCTATTTTGCGACGGTCCCACCGGAAATTGCCGCAGAAATCCGCGCGCTTCAAAAGTCGGCCAGCTACGGATGGGGCATGATGCCCGTAAACGCGCAGGTTGGTAATTCGCGGTGGCGTACCGCCATGTTTCCCAAAGACGGCTCGTACGTACTTCCGCTCAAGGACGCTATCCGGAAGGCAGAGGACATCGAAGAAGGCAGTTCGATCCAGGTCACTCTAGAAATTGAGCTACCGTTCGAGCGGAGGCAATCGCTTGGCGACACTTGAAGATGTGCTGGCAAGGACCCAGGAACACGAAGGTGTCGTTGTTGAGGACGACGGTGGTCGATTTTCAGCGAGCGTACCGTTCAAGGGCAAGATAAAGGGATACTGCTGGACTTGGCTTGAGCGGCACGACCCCAAAAAGGCACGTGTCCCAAACCGCGAGGTGCTGGCAATTTATGTATCAGGACTAGCAATCAAAGATGCACTTTTGTCAGAACCAAAGGAATATTGGGTCGAAGATCCACACTACAACGGCTACCCGGCCGTGATCGTCAGGCTCCCGCTGATACCGCTAAATGAACTTCACGACTTACTAGATGAAGCGTTTCTTACCAGGAGTCAGCCAGTGAAGAAGCGCTCAAAGTCCAAGTAGGATTTCTGCCCAATTCTCATTTTTGGGTAGCGGGCTTTCAACCAAGGGCCGAATCTGCTGTAGCCAATCGATTCTTGCCCGAGTTTCCTTCACCGAGCAAAGCGTGGCGAGCGCACCGTAGTATTCCCCTATTGCCTGGTTCTCAGCGATCAATCCCTCGCATCGCGTCAAGAATTGTTCAAGTTTCTGCAATGATAGATCAATAAATTCGAGTCGTTGTAGTGGAGGTAATGACTCCAGAAAGAAGCAGCGCAAACGCAAGAGATCGGCCGAGTGGGCAACGTCCATCATGGGTACATCCGGGCCAACCCACTGGGATAACACCGCTTCCCCTTCGCGAGTGGTCTGCACCAAGTCGCCCTGAACACGCTCTACCCACCCGCGCTCGATCAGCCTCTTGATCGATTGGTAAGCGGTTCCGGCTCGCGACCGGTAGAAGGTGGACTCCGACGCGGAAAGCTCCTTCATCACGGAGTACACCGTACACGGTCCGCGCAGGAAGGTCATTCCAAGCATCGTCATTTCGACAGAAGTCCCAATTTTCTTGCTCATACGATATTTTAGAAACTTTCGGACTATTACGTTTTGTAATAGTAGCCATGGTACTTGCCACAACGCTTTCTTTGTTGGCCTTACAAGCCGATCTTCCGCGACGAGGTGCCCTCGGCGCGCAATTCGCACAACTTTCTGATGAAGCTATCACCGCAGCAAATCTTGAACCCGGAACTTCAGGCATCGTCGTAACAGGAGTTGTCCCAGGGCTGACCGCTGAAAAAGCGGGGCTGAAGCCCAGCGACGTGATCACGAAAATCAACGATCGACCCGCCAAGGCTCAAGGTCTTGGCGAGTGGGTTCGTACGATTCCTGCCGGCAGCGAAATGACATTTACCGTCATTCGAGACCGCAAACCGATGACGCTTAAGCATCGCCTTGTCGAGCGTCCTCGTGATCCAGGCAACGCCAACTACACCGTGACTTACAGTTCCGTGGACACGACTTGCGGTCGAATGCGCACGATCATCACGACCCCGAAGAAGCCTGGTAAGTATCCGGCGATTCTGTTTATTCAGGGGTTTTCTCCAGTGTCTTATGACTTCACTTTAGAAGGCTCCAAGGGAGACGTGACCTCGCTGGATGGACCCATTTTGTACCACTTCGCAAGTTCGAACTTTGTACTTATGCGCGTCGAAAAGCCTGGAGTTGGAGACAGCGAGGGCGGCCCCTTCGCGAACCTTGATTTTAAGAGTGAGATCGACATCTATCGCCAAGCGATGAAGCAGATGATCGATATGACATTGGTAGACAAGCGCAATGTCTTCATTTTTGGTCACAGCATGGGCGGCTCGTTCGGTCCGATGATCGCAAACGAATTTCCAGTGCGTGGGCTCGCTGTCTACGGCACTGCCGGACGAACGTGGTTCGAATACCTCATGGACACGATCCGGTATCAAGGATTGGTCGCAGGGCAATCGTTCGAAGGTGCCGACGAAGAAGCTCGAATCGGCGCAAAGGTGATGTCGCAAGTCATGTTGCTCAAGAAGTCACCAGAAGAGGTCAAGAAGTCGAGCCCAGAACTGGCGCAGTTCGTGGACGCCTACTTCCCTGGCGGATTGTTCAACGGCAAAACCCTCGAATTTTGGCGGCAGCTGAACGAGATCAACTTTGCGACGTACTGGGCGAAATGCGGCTCGCACGTGCTGGCAGTTCGCGGCGCATCCGACTTCGTGACTTATGATGCCGACCACAAGCTCATCGCAGACATTATCAACAGCGTGAACCCGGGATATGGCAAGTTCGAGGTCTTGCCAAACTCGGATCACCTATTCCACAACTTTGCAACCGAGAAAGAGAGCATGGCCAAATTCCAATTTGGTCAATGTAACCCGGCGTTTGGGAAACTCGTGACGGACTGGATCGAAACCGTGAAGGTTCGTTAACTTCAATCAAAAAGAGATAAGGTTGATTTGGCGCCACAGGGTCTTCCTTGTGGCGCATTTTTTCGCACTTTAGGCATCAAATCGGTCCGCCGGGATGTGGGAGCGAGCCAAAGGCGAGCGGGGTGGGCGGGCGAATACATCCCGGCGGCAATGCGTGAAAATTAGGACCAACAGGCCAACTAGTGGAAGAAAGTGGTGCCGCAGGCCGGACTCGAACCGGCGACCCAAGCATTTTCAGTGCTTTGCTCTACCAACTGAGCTACCGCGGCATAAATGGCGCGGATGACGGGACTCGAACCCGCGACCTCCGCCGTGACAGGGCGGCGCTCTAACCAACTGAGCTACACCCGCGCTCGGGTGAAGATTCATTATGACAGGCGATTTCACCGTGTGCAAGTGGCCCTCCGATTTTTGTGGATTTCAACAATTTCTCGAGCCGAACAAATCGGGATTTGAACCTAAAAAACCGGAAATATGACGCAGGTCATAGATTGCTGCTTTCGTTTCCCACAACATTGAAACAGTGATGGGCTTCACCAGTCCGTCCGGAGAAACTCGGTGGGAATACGCGAAATCATAACCCTCTCTGGAGTTCCGCATCAGTTGCGGATGGCTTGCTTTGCAGCTATAGGTGTGTTTGCGGGGTCCGGACTCTACGTCGCACGAATCAGTAATGCGACGAGCTATCTCTCGGATGAACCTGAAGCGTGCATCAACTGCCACATCATGAAGCCCTATTACGCTTCCTGGCAACACTCTTCCCACGCCCGGGTCGCCACCTGCAACGACTGTCACGTGCCGCACGAATCGACCTTTGCGAAGTACGCATACAAGGCCAAAGATGGAATGCGCCATTCCACAATTTTCACCTTAAGAATGGAGCCGCAGGTTCTTCGCGCCACAACTGAAGCGCAACACGTGATCCAAAACAACTGCATGCGATGCCATGGCAATTTGCTTTCAGAAGTCAACGGATTCAGGGGCCATCAGCCGGATCGCCAATGTATCGAATGCCACCGCGAAACCCCGCATGGACGAACCACGAGTCTTAGCTCGACACCAAACACCCTCACTCCACCCCTTAAAAAGGTCGGAATTGGCGGATTTAAGAACCCAGAAAACAAGGAGAACAAATAAATGAGTAGTAACGAAGTCCCTTCCAAACCCAAGGGAAGCCTGACCGGGTGGTTGATCCTAGCTGGATCAGCGCTTGGCGTGTTTGCACTTGGTTTGCTTGGAAGCACCATTCTCGAACGGCGCGAAGAAGCCTCCATCGGCAGGCTCACGCTCAAACAACCCATCAATCAATGGGAATCCGACAGTTCCAAGTGGGGAGTGAGTTTCCCACGCGAATACGACACGTGGAAAGCCACACTCGCTTCTAATACTGAAACGGAGTTTGGCGGAAGTATTCAAAAGGACTATCTGGCTCATGATCCAAGATTGGTCGTACTTTGGGCTGGCTACGGATTCGCAAAGGGATACAATTCCCCACGCGGGCACATGCACGCCGTCGAAGATGTCAACGCAACTCCGCGAATCAACGAGAAGACGCCTGCGACTTGTTGGACTTGTAAGAGCCCCGATGTACCGAGGGTGATGGCACGCGATGGCGTTTCGCAGTACTACGCAAACAAGTTCTCGCACTACAAGGAGGACATCAAGAATCCGATCGGATGTGCCGACTGCCACAACGAAAAAACGATGGCGTTGCAGATCAGTCGCCCTGCGCTAAAAGAAGCTTTGGAGCGACAAGGTCGCGATATCGCCAAGATCACTCACCAAGAAATGCGATCTTTGGTCTGTGCCCAGTGCCACGTTGAATATTATTTCAAGGGCAAGAAGGAAAACTACCTCACCTTCCCTTGGGATAAGGGTTTGACCGCCGAAGCGATGGCTGATTACTACAAGAACAGCACGCACACCGACTGGGTCCACTCGATCTCCGGCGCAAAGATGATCAAGATGCAGCACCCAGACTATGAGGTGTTCCAACAAGGAATCCACGCCGCCCGTGGCGTGAGCTGCGCAGACTGCCACATGCCTTACAAGCAGGAAGGTGGCGTCAAGTTCACCGATCACCAAGTTCAAAGCCCGCTCACCAACGTCGCGAATAGCTGCCAGGTGTGCCACCGATGGGGCGAAGATAAGATCAAGGAACGCGTTCTTGGAATGCAACGCAAGCATCAAGAGATGCTGATTGAATCCGAAAACGCTCTGGTGAGCTTGCATCTCTCGATCGGCGAAGCCAAAGCCAAGGGTGCCACCGATGAAGAGTTGGCCAAGCCACGTGAACTAGTTTCCCTCGCTCAAATGTATTGGGACTATGTGAGCGCTAACAACGGTATGGGATTCCACGCGCCACAAGAAACAGCACGGGTGCTGGCGAAATCCATCTCAATCGCTAACGAAGGAAGGCTCGTTTTGGCTGGAGTTCGTGCAAAGTATGGGTTGCCACCAACCGCGCCAGCGGTCGATATCTCCACCAAAGAGAAGGCTCAGGAGTATATCAAGCCTTATGTAAAGGCTCAAGCCGATAAGAAAGCCGCAGAAGAAAAGGCTGCCGCCGAAGCGGCAAAAACCTGATCGCTCATCAATCTCCTTTCCTAGCCTCCTGGCCCCGCCAGGAGGCTATTTTTTCAAATAATTCCATATATGATGCAGGTCATAGTTTTCCTGAATCAAGCGATCCATATTCATAGTGATGATCGCAAAAATCCACTCCAAACCGGTTGACAAAATCCGCCCGAAATCTCACGAATCGTTTTGGCAAGGACAATTGGGTTACCCTCAGTCTGTCGTTCTCATCAGTTTTGTGTTTGCGCTGGGCATGGCCCTCCATTCGACAATCGGCTATCGAATTCCACACACCCTCAATCCAGTCATGTGGCTGCTCGCGCTCCTTGTCCCAGCGATGCTGATTGCTGGGCGAGTTGGCCGAAAATCCCACGTAATCCACTGGTTGACAGGCATCCCAATGGCTGTTTCTGTCACGGTTGCGGTAGGGGTCCTAGCGCTCATCGGCGGGATTGTCCCCGCCAGTGTAATCCAGTCCAAACTTCATGCCGAGAGCATTTGGTCGAGCTGGCCATTCTTGCTGATGGTCGAGCTCATGTTGATCAATTTGGTTGGGTCGGTCGGAAAGCGGTGCTGGCCACTCAACTACACCAATGTTGTCTATCTGACAACGCATGCTGGCCTTGCCACCGCGATCATCGGCGGGGCCGGCTCTTCTCTCCTGCTCGAAAGAAATGTGATGGTCGTGTTCCCTGGGGAGCCAGTCCGCGCGGCAATGACCCCGTCAGGAACCATGCAGCCATTACCGTTCTCAGTCGAACTGCGCGAATTCCATCTGGACACCTTCCCTCCTGTCTTGGCTGTCGCCTCGCTCGATCCGAAAGCGCCAGACGGTTTTCGACTCGATCCAGGTTCGGACTTTGTGAAACCTGGCCTACACGCAACCCTCAGGGGATACAAAATTGAGGTCAAGAAGTACTTTCCAAAGGCTGTAATGGGGGGCAATGGCTGGACCGCCGCCCCATGGAAAACCGCTAGCCCTGCCGCACTTCTGGTGGTCACAGACGAAAACGGCAAAAAGCACGAAGGTTGGGTGAGCTCCGGTGCAATCGATGCCCCCCAAGAACATCTGAGAATCTCCGAAAATGTCGCTATCGTCCTGCCGGAACCTCATCCAAAGGAATTCCGCTCTGACCTCACCATTCACGAAAATGGCAAGTCGGTCAAGCAATCGGTGAAGGTTAATTCCCCGATTCAACGCGGTCCATACACGATCTATCAGCTCAGCTATGACGATAAGGCCGGTGCCGCTTCAGCCTATTCCACTCTAGAAATCGTGCGTGACCCCGGCATCCAAGTGGTCTACATCGGCATGGGTCTGATGGTTTTCGGTTCAATGCTTCACCTGTTCAATGGAGTTTCAAAATCATGACAATGCTCGCTCAATTCGCCTTAGGAAGTTGGGTTGCTGCTGGCGGAGCTTATGCGCTACAACGCCGGCGCCCTTGGATCGGCGATCTCCTGACCATGCTAGGCATTTTCGCCAGTGCGTTGGGACTGGGAATGCTCTGGATCTCACTTGGCAGGCCGCCGCTCCGAACGTTGGGCGAGACCCGTATGTGGTACTCCACCGCGGTGCCTCTTCTGAGCCTTCTCATCGGATGGCGATTCAATACGAAGATTCTTGCGATCCCGGGTTGCCTGATGGGCGTTGTGTTCGCGGCGATCAACCTGGCCCACCCCGAATACATGGACAAGACCTTGATGCCTGCTCTACAAAGCCCATGGTTTGTACCGCATGTCGTCGTCTATATGGTTGCCTATTCCGCGCTGGGCCTGAGCAGTCTCGTCGGTGCTTGGACACTCGCGACCAAAGCCATTCGACGTCAAACGATCACTCCTGAAGACGTGGAAACCCCTCACAAGCTAGTGATGGTGGGACTGCCTCTTCTCACCTGCGGCTTACTTTTTGGTGCATTTTGGGCAAAGGAAGCTTGGGGGCACTACTGGACATGGGACCCAAAGGAAACCTGGGCGTTTTTGACCTGGGCAACTTATCTCACATACCTCCACGTCAAGCATCGTCACTCCGTAAAGCCAACGCTGAATCTATCGTTATTGGTCGTGGGGTTCGCAGTACTAATAGGCTGCTGGTTCGGGGTCAACTACCTTCCGACAGCTCAAGAGAGCGTCCACACTTACACGCAAAACTGAGTGAATGAGGGCCACTGACTTGTTCCCGTCAGTGGCCCTAAATAGAGAACTCGCCGGGGCAATAAATGCCCACAGCGAGTCTCATCCCCAACCCCGGTTAAAAGTCGTTTCTATTCTCTTTGGGTTGCAAAAGAGGTGATGTACACCTTGAGGACTGGACCTTCGTCCGAATCCCATTCTGGGTAATCCATTTCCTCGTGATTCATCGGAACGTTGTCGAAGGTGTAGCTCTCGTGGTGCTCTTCGGCAGATTCCTCTTCCTCTTTCTTTTTCTTAGATTTCTTGTCTTTCTTCTCGTCCTTAGCCGGTGCCTCTTCCTCGTGATGAGCCACCAAGTGCAGGACCGCATTCGCATCCGCTGCGATCAATCGGCGCAACCGCTCTTGAAAGTCTGGTCGGCGAATGTCCTCAACGCTAATCGAACTGAGTCGTTGTTGGACAGCATCTCGAAGCGCGGTCATCTCTGCGCTCGGACCACCGCCACCGTGACCACCACCATCGCCGCCCAAGTGGAGCTTTGAGTTCTTGTCGAGTTGCAGATTGATCTCGGCGCGCAAGAAGTACTGGCGTTCTCGAAGGTTCACCACAAATTCCGGAACCATCGCGACAACCTCACCCAGTTCGGGTTCAGGCTCTTTGACGGGCTCTTTCTTCTTCGATCCCATCATGAAGTAGCCGCCCCCAGCCAACACCGCCACCACGGCGATGATCAACGGAAGCTTTCCGCCCTTCTTCTTCCCACCTTCTGTTGCTGGAGCTTCTGACATTTGCGTATCCTTTTCAGGTTCTGGTGTGTCTATTCCATACCAGCCCGCAAATTTGAGGTGCGAATGATGAAAATTTTTCCTGCAGTAGTTTTAGCGGTGTGTTGCGCCCAAGCCCACGCCGCGCCGCCGATCACAATCGCACCTTTTTCTAGCTTCGACGGGAAATCATGGAGCGGGCTTACCATCGGGACTTCCACCGACAGTAGCATCAAGAAGCAATTCGCAATCGCCAAAGGTGCCATTCGCCCAGAGGCTCTACGGCTGATGGTCGCAGCACCCGTTGAGTACCGTGTCGACGCATTGCTCGACGACCGGGGATCTAAAGCTCGGCTTGCGGCCATCCGCATCGAAGCACTCGGCGCCGGGTCAACCGTCAAGAACCTCGTCCAGGAACTCGGAGAAACGCCGAAGCAGTCGTTCCCAATCGAGCGATTTGAAGATTGGAGCGTGTTTTCTTTCGAGAAGCGCGGGATCACCGTCTTCGCGATTGGTCCAAGTGAAATGGAAGTCGCAAAGGTCATTGTCATGACGCATCCGATCCATGTCCCGCAATTTCTCACCTCGCTCACTGCGGACAAAACCCAAATCTCCGAATATGATCCGAAGTTCTCTCGCGAGGATCTGACCGTTCGATTCGACCGCCCCTCGGTGAACATCCGCACTTCGAACGCTAGTGTTGATCGACGCTCATCGGTCGAATCCGATGCACAATCGGACCTCATGCGGCGGACTTACGGCGAATTTCTGCGGTACGACTACTCTGGAAGTGGCACGATGAGTTGCAACGTGGACGTTCGATGGGACAGCCGTCGCCGAGAGCTGAATATCGAAGCCACTGTATCAGCATCGGGCCGAAATGCACTGGGCGACGTTCGGGCGACTGGATCAGACAGTCGCACTTGGCGTGACTATGATAACCGACCCAATTTACGCAATCCAGACGTGATCTTGAACATCATCGACAACGCTCGCCGGGAGTGCGAGCAAAACTTCGATGATGCCGTGCGAAAGCAACGACCTCCTTCAAGAGAGGAGATTCGCAACTCGGTTTGGAATCAGATCATCAATTCGGCGACCAAGAATCCTTAACTGGACCGCTTGAAGAATCGCTTATTGACAAGCGTCGCAGGTTCTAGCTTGCCGCGAAAATCGAGCGCGCAGGCAGTGCTCAGCGGCACTCCGGAATCCACAAACGCAAAGCCAATGCCGCACTCCAGCATTGGCGAGTACACGCCGCTTGAAATCTCTCCCACGGACCGGCCTTCCACCAAAACTTGTTGACCGATCGCCGGTAAACGCTTTGAGTCGAGCTTCACGCCGACCAGCCGCTTCGCTGTGCCATTCGCCTTCGCCTGGCGGATCAACTCGCTTCCGATAAACTGCTTTTCCTTACCGATCACCCATCCTAGGCCGGCTTCGATCGGGCTCTGCTCGTCGTTGAGCTCATGCCCGTACAACGGTAACCCGGCTTCAACCCGCAGCACATCTCGGGATCCTAAACCGCAGGCAACGACGCCAGCATTCAGGAGTCCATTCCAGAGTTTCACAGCATCGGCGTTATCGCACACTAACTCGTAGCCGTCTTCACCGGTATAGCCAGACCGTGCAGCGAAGCAGGTAACGCCACAAATCGTCGCTTCAAACGCTCCAAACATCGGGGCGGTTTTGATTTTCTCAGTTTGATCGCTCAGTCCGGCAAGGATTTCGGTTGCCTTCGGGCCTTGTACCGCGATCATCGAAGTCTGCGAAGTCGTGTCTTGCATGGTCACGCCAAACCTGTTTTGTTGGTTCAGCCAAGCAACGTCCTTTTGATGGTTGGCAGCATTCACCACCATTCGAATTTCATTCGGAGCAATTCGGTAGACGATGATGTCATCCACGACTCCACCAGTCTCGTTTGGCAGAAGCGAATATTGCCCTGTGCCAAACTCCAACTTGGCGACATCGTTACTGGTGACATGCTCGGTGAATTCCAAAACCTGATCACCAGTGAACACCAAGCGAGCCATGTGCGAGACGTCAAACATCCCGGCTCCTGCCCGCACGGCGTGTGACTCCGCAATAATGCTGGTGTACTGAACGGGAAGTTCGAACCCAGCGAAAGGCACCATTCGCCCTCCAAGAGCAACATGAGCGTCAAAGAGTGCGGTTCGCTGAACGTCGGTGGTCATGAACCGAGTATATCAAAAATCAATAGCGGCAAGGAATTCTCCTTGCCGCTATTCGAACTAGTCGTTTGTTACGAGATTACTCGCCCGACTCGCCGTAGTTACCGACCACGATGTCAAAGTCGCCTGCGCCAACTTCTCCGTCGTAGTCCACGTCTTCGATCAAGTTGGTACCGCTGTTTCCGTAAGCTAGTACCACAGCATCGAAGTCGCCTGCGCCGATTTCGTTGTCGCCATCCACATCACCCATGATCAGGTTGAGGTTCTGGATCGTTGGGCCATTGAATGTGTCGCTTGCAAAAACCTTCGTCAATGCGCCTGGGAAGTAAACTCGCAGGTCGTAGTTGCCACCGTTGCCCGGTGCGCTAACGATGTATTGCAATGGCGAACCATCGATTACCTTGGCTGCCGAGGTGTACTTGACGATGAAGTCAAGCATGTAGTCGACTTGGAAGGTCGCTGGAAGGGTTCGACCGCCACCAACGTATCCGCCGAGGTTCAAGTTGCCCGAAGTCGATGGGCAGATTGCTGGGATCGAGAAGCCGCTGAAGCCGCTCATGTCCGTGAGTCGTGGTTCACCCAAGTTGCCATAGCCGGCTGGCAACGATGGCAAGAATTGGTTGGACATGTAGTCGTGGCTCGATCCATTGATCAAGGCCATGATCTTGACATTGCTTGCGTTGCCGCCGATCGAAGCCAAAGGAATCTTGACTTCTGCGCCAGTGTTGACCAGGCTTGGGTCATTGACTGCCGAATCCGAAACACCGCCGCCATTGCTGTTGTTGATCGAAACACGAACGTTGGACATCCAAGGAGCTGCGTTGTTCTGCAATTGCAAAGAAGCTTCTGCGCCGTGGACGCCCAGGCCGAGGAATGCATTGTCGGCTTCGTTAGCAACGCTAAAGTAGTCGGTTGGAATCCAGTATTGAGTGCCCAAAAGTCCGTCGCCGTCTGGATCGTAAGTATTGTTGGTCAACGAATACATGTAGTCAGCTTCAAATCCGGTTGGGAATTTCAGACCCGGTTGAGTTCCATCGGCGCCGTATCGTTGAAGACCGAATGGATCAAAGTCAGTGTATGGACCGACGAGTTGGTTCTGACCGCCAGGAATGCTGTCAATGAAAATCGCCAGCTTGTTCCAGTTGGTCTCGACGTTGCCTGTAAGGCCGAGGTAAAGATAAACGCCGTCGGTGTAGGCATACAAACCATCGAGCTCAGAACCGCCTGGGCAAGCATCTACTGTGCCGCCAGGAGCGTTACCAAACTGGGTTGGGTTGCCTTGCAGGAAGACGGGGCCGCCGCCAAAATATTGAGATTCTGAGATCGTGCCATCGATCACAGCAGCATTGGCTGCAAGCGCGGTAGTTGCGCCAGCAAGCATGAGCATCGTTCGCTTCAAATTCATCATTGAACTCCTTAACCTGTTCGCTTCAAATCTGCACCAAATCGGCAGAAAACCGCTGAAGCAGAAAACGGATTCCAATCGCCGAATTGGGGCTCGGAATACGTATTCTTACGTCAAAGTTTACACCAGTTCTTTGCAAATCCTGCGCCAATCATCAGAGATTTTTTTTGCATCACGTATTTTTCGCTGTTCGCGTACTCAAAAACAGGCAAATTTGCCTGCCACCCTGAACGGCCGGGCGAAAAATCGAGTGGTTGACAAACACCGGATCACCCTATAATAGTAGACACGTATCTACTATCTTTAGAGGGCGAATCCTATGACCGAATTTGAGACCCGAAAACTTGCTGACCAGATCCTTAGCCGAATACCACGAAACCCGGATGCGCCCCACTACACCGACGACTCGTTCCGGTGCAAGATTCGAACCGCGCAACGCCGGGCGAAATCAACCCCTGTTCCCCGCCCACCAGAAAGCATGCTCTACCTCTTCCGCAAAGAGTGGGCGGGGATTGTCGCCGATGCCAAGCTCACTTGCCGCCAAAAGGAAGTGATCAACTTACGGCTCGCGGGAAAGACCTTCGAGGAAATTGGCGCGATTTCCGGTTGCTCGAAGCAAGCTATTCTCAACATCCTGCAACAGGCGACGAAGAAGATTCATCGCTGCGAAGCACTCTATCCCTACACTGGACTGATGGAAGTTTATCGATCCGAAACGAATCGAGGGAGGCGAATGAACGTCAAAGGTAAACTAATTCGGTAGTCTGATCAGTCTACCGAGTGGGGTTTTCCTAGATTTATGATTCGTGCGGGTATGGTTCGGTGCGGCGAATGCGGCAAAGATAACGGTTTGGATGGCAACTTCTGCCGTTCTTGCGGCCATCCGCTTGGCGCAGACTTGCTCGCCGAAGCCAAAGCCGAAAACGACAAACTCGTGACCGAAGGGTTCAAACTGCTCAGCGAAGGCCGCCTAGACGAAGCCCAAATGATCGCTGGCACGGCCGCCGAAAATGACCCAAGTAACGCTCAAGCGCTTTCGCTCAAGGCGGATTGCCTTGAACGTTCCGGCGACATCGTCGGCGCGCTATCGCTGTATGAAAAGGTCGTCGAACTCCAACCAGATTCCGCACTAGACCGAATCAAACTCGATCACGTTAGAAAGGTTTTGAGCCAACCAGTTCCCGCGATTCCAAACAAGAAGCGCGCTTTGGGTGCCGCAATCGCCGCGATGATGCTCATCGGAAGCGTGGGAACTCTGGGAGCGATTTACATCAGTGGTCAGAATGCTAAGAACACGAAGTTCGCAGTCGGCAAGCCTGTAGCCTCAAACTTTGACCCCGTCACCGGAACAAACGAGGTTCAAACCGATCCGGTCACTGGCCGACCCCTTGCACCAGAAGTTTCAAGAGCCGAATACGAACGCCTTTTAGCCCAACAGCAAGCAGGGCAAGCCTCCGGGAACACCAACCAAACTCCAGCGACTTCGACCAGTTCCAACAACAATCCTAGGCTCCCAGATGGACGCACCAACGGTGGCATGGAGCCGATGGAAGGTGACGTCGCCCCGCTTCGACCGGACGTGACGATCCAGCCTCTAAACACCGCCGGCAATAACAATTCTCGTCCCGCGACGAATACCAATCAAGGTTCGCGCCAAGACCCGGACCCAACTCCATCGAATAGTCAGGCGACAAATTCCAACAACGGATCGACAACGTCAAGACCCAATCCTGGAACGATCGACATCCGGCCAAGCAATGGCGGAGGTTCTAGCGTCGCTGGCGGTAGCCAACCAATCAACGATTCCCCCACGACAGCGAGGGAAATGCTCGCCAAAGCACGCAGCCTTTACACCGCAGGTGATTTCGCCAAGGCCGCCGACGCTTACGAATCTGCAATTCGAATGGGCGCTGATCCAAGCGTTTCGAACCAAAGACTCGGGCAGTGCTATCAAAAGTTGGGCCGCAAGTCCGACGCAGCGAGAGCGTATCAAAACGCCATTAATGCCTACGAGCGACGCGTCCAAAATTCACCGGATGATGCCGCCGCCAAAACTGGACTTGAAGCCTGCAAGTCGGCGCTCGCCAGCCTTTAATCCATGAAAAACGTCGCACTCTTCGCGCTATTGGTCCATTCAGCGGTCGCCTATTGCGCAGAGCCGTCTGTACTGATCTTCCAGAAAACGATTCGCGAAAACAACGAAAGCCGCCTTGAGAGCGACATCGCCGCGTACTTTAGCGAAGAACTGTCGACTAATTTCAAGTTCCAACCGATTGTGTGGGCGATGTCCGATCCGGTCTTTCGAGACTACGTTTACGACGGCGTGATTCCCGCCGAGCCTAACCCCACCGACGCTCAACTTTTCGGCACCGCGCAAAAAATCAAGGCGCATTATGTAGTCGTGATCTCGATCATGCCAAAAGCTGACCTCACGGGTTCGACGATTCAGCTCTTCAAACCGTCCGGCGGCAAGCCGATCTGGCAACGAAATGTCAACGCTTCAGTGGTTGTCGCGGGCAATACAGATCGTGAACAAGTCGAACGATCCCTTGCTCGATCTTGGGCGATCGAACTCAAAACTGGACCGTTCAAGAACGATATGCGCGGTATCACCACCCCTATCGAACCGATTGGTCAGGGCAGCACGATCACACCTGATCCGACTCCGGTCCCTCCAGTAACTGACCGCACCGTGATCCGTGCTCAAGCCGAATCCTATCTAAAGTCGGGCGACAGCCAGCAGGCGATCAAATACCTCTACCAGCAGGTCGATATCTATCCCACCGACCCTGAGGTTCGAGCGATCTTGGTGGATATGCTGATCAACCTCGGTCTCACTTCTGAGGCCGAAGCGGAGTGCGCGCAAGCCATCAGCCTGTTCCCTGCTTCCCTCAGCTTCCGCTATCTTTATGCCTCCGTGCTCCTAGATCTCGGCCGTGCCGAAGATGCCGCAAACGAAATCAATGAATACTTGGCACGGGGCGGCGATCCATCAGCGGTCTCCGAAATCAAAGGGCGATCCGCGCTCGCCAGAGGCGACTACGCTGGAGCGCGAGAGGCATTCCTCGGGCAGATGGCGAAGCAGCCGACGAGTACGATCCAAGCACTCTTGGCCCTCACCGTTGCATTCGAAGGAGACACCAGCGAAGCTCGAAGACTCATCGACACGCTCCAAGTGAAGGACGACGCTGAGTTCAGCACAGTTTATCGAAGGTTTATCGCGGCCCAGACGAGTCCTATGAAGCGAATTGCCGATGATCTACGAGAGGTCTTGCGGCTGTCTCGCCTTCAGCCCGGTGTATCCGCGACCGTCCAAACGGCACAACGTGCTTACAAATCGGCATCGGCTCTTTCGGGAGTTTTGGACGTCCTGCGAGTGCCCGCCGCCTACAAAGAATCCCACGCCAAACGAGTATTGGCACACAAATTGCTCGCTCAAGCAACGGCGCAGATTCTACAATTTGCTCGAACCGGCGATCCAGAAGTTGGGGACGAGGCAACCATCAGCCTCACCGAAGCCCTGACGACGTTGAAAGAAGCCAACGAAATGTACGGTTCTGAGTAAGTAGCGTTGTGCCAACCGCAAGGAATTGGCCATGAATCCAGTACTTGAAATCGCACTTTGGCTGTTGGGCATCTTTTTGGCCAGCTTCGGCATCGCCTACATTCTCACGGGCAAGAAGCCGAAAGCTAACCAACTACCCACCCTTCCCGAAGGCACTTTCTGGCGATTGCGGACTTCTTCCGGCCTTTACAGAGTTCGCTTCATCCAGAGACAAGGACAAGAACTGATTGTTGATGCACCGCTTGATAAGAATGTCTATGTACCACTACGGGTGGGTGAATCGCTCCAAGTCGAGGCACCAGCATTCGGCGGTTGTGTTGCCTTTCGAACTGAAGTCGTGTCGCGCGGCGCAGAATCCAAACAGCTCCATCTGGCAATCCCAAGCCAAGTCCTGAATCAGAATCGCCGCCAACATCCGAGGGAGTGCTTCCCTGAAACCGCGTTCTCTAGGCTCAATGGCGAGCCCTCCGCTCTCATCAATATCTCGATGGGTGGCGCGCGGGTCATCAGCCGAGCCGAAGTTTCTGTTGGCGATTGGATTCGCCTTGAGACTCTCGATGACGAGAAAATGGGATGCGTCCTGGAAGTGCTGCCCGACTCCCTCGATGGTCGCCGGGCAAATAACCTACGACTAGTGTTCGCTGAACCGAGCGTCTAAACGAGCTTGATCGTTAGCATCCCAAGCGATTCGGTACCAGCTTGAACAGTGTCGCCTGGGCGGAGATACCGCCCTAGTTTAGATTCCAAAACAGGTGGCTTCATCAATGTTGGCCCCGCGATCAAGTCAGCAGCCCTGACCTCGTTCGACCGCGACGCCCGCACGATCATCTCTTCGAATTTGGAGTGAGAATGCTCTGACTCGTGCATGACCTCGCCGTTTATTTTCACCGCTAGCTTGGTGACAAACTGCTCTCCAACCACGACGCTGTCTGGAGTGGTCAAGAAAGGTCCGATGGCAAACGGCACGTCAAATGCGGCAGTCTGCGCGCCGGACCGAAGCTGATCATCAGCAAAGAACCCGATGAACATCACATAGCCCAAGATAAAATCGGTAGCTTCTTCAGAGGTCAATCGTCCGCCCGAATCCTTGAGAACCGCCGCCACCCGAACTTCAAAATCGACATCACCGGCGGGAACATCGAGCTCAGCAAGAGGCCCCAAAAACACCGCAGAGTTTCTATAAGCAAACTCGCCATTGCGATCAAAAACTCGCAGAGTGGGCGGCAGCGAAACAGGCGGCAAGAAATCCACGCGCCCAAGATCGTGGACGCCGATTGCATTCTGTCCATCGGTTTCGTAGACACGCCCCTCGTGGAAAATCCCCGAGCGCACTTGGCCCGGGTTATCGCGCAATTCAAATCTACAAAGTTGCATTCGTTCGTTACTCAAAAAATGGCGTCAGATCACGCCGAGTGTTCGCGCAAGCTCTTTCATGAAGAACTCGCAGTCTGTGACAATTCCAATCGCCTGATGTGTCCCGCGATCGGTGAGTTTGATCACGGTATCGGCGTCACTATCCACGCAATACGTCACCACCGCCGCTGGAATGATGTTCCCAGTAGCCACGCTGTGTAAGGTCGTCGCCACCATCAACGCAACACCCACGTTTTGAACGTTTTCGCGCATCGCGTCGGTCGCTTTGACCACATCGGTGATCACATCCGGCAAAGGACCGTCGTCGCGAATAGAGCCAGCCAATACGTACGGAGTGCCTGAAGTGATGCAAGCATGCATCGCGCCACCAGGGATGATTCCTGCTTCAACCGCTGCACGAATTGAACCCACTCTTCGCACTCGATTGATCGCTCGGAGATGATGCGTGTGACCGTGATGCAAGCTCATTCCAGTTGCGAGCTGAACCCCAAGCGACGTGCCCATCATGCTCGCCTCGATGTCGTGCGCGGCAAGTGCATTGCCAGCAAACAACACCGTGATCCACTTCGACCGAATCAAGGCCGCGAGCACTTCGGCACAACCGGAATGAATGATCGCGGGGCCACCAACCAAAAGTACGTCTTTGCCTTGCGATTTCGCGTGGCGCATCGCTTCGGCGCACTCTTCGATCATGCGGGCCTTGGGTCGCTCACTGCTGACATCGCTGCTCATGAATCGGAATGCGTCCGCTTCATCGCCCAGTTCGGTCTCGGTGGTGACTCGCACCCCATCCATCCCCACGACAAGAGAATCCCCAGCCTTCACTCGGTGCATCGGGCAAGTGATCGCCCGCCACTTCCCTCCTTCTTGCCAAACCTTGATGCCGCAGTCCATCTCTAATCGCTCAACTGGAATCCAGTTCGAATCGATTTGAACATAAGTCGGGAAATTTGTGGTGGAGTGAAAGTCCTCTGGAAGCACGCCATCCATATCAGCGACGGCGAGTTGAGCCTGGGCGCGGGAATAAACCGGACTCAGTGGCTCGCATTCCAACAGGGCCTTATCAAGCTGGTCAGGAGTGCTCGCTTCGAGGTGAAGTTCAGCCACCGAAGGCTCGCCCAGCCTCAGAAAAGTAACTTGGACTCGAACTCCGTGCTCGTGCAAAATCTCGGCAATCCGGTTCAATCGTTGATTGGAAAGAACCTCACCTTCAAGCCGGATGCGTTCGGAAATCATTACCCCATAGGGTACCCGTGCCTCCTCTGATCCATACCCAAGATTCTGGTACCCTCCCCTCCGAAATGAGAATTGATGGCCGAACCGCTGACCAGCTTCGCCCAGTCGAGATGACTCGAAACTTCGCAAAATACGCCGAGGGATCGTGCCTCATCCAGATGGGTGACACCCATATGCTGGTGACTGCTACCGTCGAAGACCGAGTCCCACCGTTCATGAAAGGGCAAGGCAAAGGCTGGCTGACCGCCGAATACTCGATGCTCCCGCGATCGGGCCGACAACGAAACCAGCGCGATAGCAATCGCGGTCCAAACGGTCGAAGCATGGAAATTCAACGGCTCATCGGAAGGTGCATGCGAAGCGTCGTTGACCTCGAATCAATGGGCGAACGGACGATCACCCTGGACTGCGATGCGCTCCGAGCCGACGGCGGGACCCGCACCGCTGCCATCACTGCAGCCTACGTGGCAACTTACGACGCCATGCGCTGGATGATCGATCAACGAATGCTGAAGAAGGTTTTGCTCAACGAACCTGTCGCCGCGATCAGCGTCGGTGTGGTCAACGGCACCGAACTTCTGGACCTTTGCTACGAAGAAGACTCCCGAGCCCAGGTCGATATGAACATCGTCATGACCGAATCGGGCAAGTTTGTAGAGGTCCAGGGCACCGCCGAAAGCGAACCTTTCAGCGCAGAAACTCTTGGCAAAATGCTCGCACTGGGCAAGAAGGGCATTCTCAACCTAATCGACCTCCAGAAGCAAGTGCTCTCGGAAGGCGTCTAGCCCATATTCTCGAGCATAAAGGCACGGTTGTGACCCACCATTTCTCGGTCCCAATCGTGCCCTCCGGGGTATTCAACAAGCCTTTTCGCATCGCCCGGAATAGCATCGAAGATCGCCTTCACAGCTTCCGGACGGCAAGCAGGATCCTTTAACCCGTAGCTCACCAGCGCTGGGACTTTCACCCGGGTTGCGACATTCATCGTGTCGTAATAAGAAAGTGTGTGCATCACCCGCTCCCGCCCAAGCGGCGCGTCGTCCATCACATCCACCAGCTCTTTCAGTGGGTAGCGGTATGCATTTCGGCTCAGGGCAAATCGCATCGCACCCAGGAACGGCATGTCCGCACAAACACAGCGCACGATCGGCGAGAAAGCCCCAGCCCACAGCGAAAGTCCGGCTCCCTGGCTCATCCCACTCACGGCAATTCGGTCTTCGTCAGCCTCGCTTTGGGCTTGCAAAATCCTGAGCGCGACCAGAACATGTTGAATCAGGGTTCTAAAAATCCAGGTTCCTGGTTCCAGCGCGCCTTGACCGAAGTACCCGCGATGAACGACGTACTTTTCTTGGTGAAATGCGCCCAGGCCGTGTAGGTTCAAAGACAGGCTAACCAGGCCTTCCCTTGTGCCGTATTCGTTCGGCAAAAGACTCTCGCGGCCGTAAGGAGGCACCCAGACAAACGCGGGCGACCGACGAGCTCCTTCGGGATAGGCGATCCAACCTTCGAGCATCAATTCTTGCCCGCCACGAAACGAGATCCGGTCTACAAGGTGGGTGCTCGTGTCGTGTTCTGGGGCACGTTCACGCCGAAAATAGAGCGGAACACCGTGGGCTTCCGCCAAAATCTCCGCCCAAAACTCATCGAAATCGTCTGGGACGTAAGGCTGAAACTCAGTCACTTACTTTGGAACGCCAACGGATCGTTGAAGAGCGTCGACGTGCAAGCCGGTGGTCATCAGCCAGGCGGTTGCGCGCTGGATCATCTCGACCGGACCCGTCAATTGCAGGTGAACCCAGCCAAAATCGGGCTCAATGCTGGCCTTCACCAAATTCACTTCAACGTCGAACTCCCGGCACAACCGGCAAAGCCAGGGTTGGGTCACTTGCTCGCCTCGAGCGGTCAATTGAATATCAACAGTCGTCATCAGTTAGAGTCCAAGAATTCCAGTTTACCCACGCGATTGTAGCCCTGCCGATTGTGTTAAAATCGAACCTATGAAACGGTCAATTTTGGGCGGTCTCGGGCTCGCTTGCCTGATTTTTGCGGCAGGCTGTAGCCAACGAAGCCTGGTTGGAAACTGGGAATTGGGCAGTCTTGAAGTGCTTCCCGGCGCCAGCGCAATGATGACCTTTAACCAAGACGGCACCGCCAAAATGACTATTTTCGCCGCAAAAACTGGCCTCGGCGCAAACATTTCGATTGAAGCCGACGGAAAGTACACCCTCGAAGGCGACAAGCTGACCGTCACGATGGATAAGGTCGGGATCAACGGAATTCCTGCCGTTCTGAAGCCTTCCGTCGAGCCGCGCATCAATGATGAGATGAAAAAGCCTCAGGTGTACACGATGGTTTGGAAATCAGACAACGAAATTGAACTGAAGGCTGATGGCGACCGACTCACGACCATCACTCGGATGAAACCAGGGCAAACCTTGACTGGCGCGGAATCTGGCACCAACCAATGAGCTTTAGGCGCATTGCCATCATCATGGCCGGTGGATCGGGCGAACGATTCTGGCCGGTTTCTCGGCGAGAACACCCGAAGCAACTTCTTAAACTGGCAGACCCAGACAAGTCATTGCTCCAACAAACCATCGACCGAATTTCCGGCTTAGTTCGTAGCGAAGACATTTACATCGCCACTGCCCCGCATCTCGCCAAGCCAATCAAGGACGCCATGCCGAATTTGGGAGAGGATCAGATCCTTGCTGAACCCCATAAGCGCAACACTGGCGGGTGCCTAGTCTGGGTTGCCGCGAACTTACTCGCCAAGGGTGCCGATCCAGATTCGACCAGCATGGCGATTCTGGCCGCTGATCACCGAGTGACTCCGGATACCGAGTTCTGCCGAACGGTAGACGCCGCTTTGATCACAGCGGAAACTTCTGGCGGACTGGTTACCGTGGGTATTCCCCCAACCCGCCCTGAAACGGGCTACGGCTACATCGAACAATCCGATTCTCCTCCAGCCATGCCGCGCGAGGTTCCCGTGTTCTCGGTTTCCAGATTTCGAGAAAAGCCGGATATCGAATCCGCAAAGCAGTTTGTCGCTTCCGGCAAGTTCTTCTGGAACAGCGGAACCTTCTATTGGACTCTGAGGGCCTTCCTCACCAACCTAGAGAAGCACTCACCGGAGCTTTACGCCGGAATACACAGCATCGCAGACGCCCTGCACGGTGGCGATATCGCAGCTGCAGACCAACTCTTCGCCAGCTTGCCCAACCTCAGCATCGACTACGCGCTGATGGAAAAGGCAGAAAGCGTCTACGTCGCTCGAGCAACGTTTGAATGGGATGACGTTGGAGCCTGGGATGCGGTCGAACGCGCGATGCCACTCGATGAATCCAAGAACGTTAGCATCGGTGAAAATCTACTGATCGACACGTCTGGGAGCATCGTTTTGAACTACTCCGGCAAGGCCGTGACCTGCGCTGTTGGCCTCGAAGATATCACGATAGTGGTCACCGATGACGCGATAATGGTGTGCCCAAAACACAAAGTTCAAGACGTCAAAAAGATCGTCGAAAAGCTTAAAGAAACCCGTCCTAATCTCACTTAAAATATCGTTGAAGTGATTAGCAGGAAATGCGCGTCTTAAGGTTGAACAAATAGGTTCAAACGCGCTATGAATTTTCTTGCAAATCTGCAGTCGTTGGCACTCACGCTTCTGGTGGTTGGGGCAGCCATTTTGGCGGTCGAGTTTACATCCAAAACCGAACGTCCAAAATGGGTGCTATGGCCGATTGGGGCGGTCGTTGTTGCGTTCATCCTTGGCTTCATCCCAGCGGTCAAATCTGCCGGTTTCGATGCGGCCACACCTCTCGCCCTGGCGGTAGGTCTGATCATTTCAATCGCAACGCAAATCTTCAGTCCACGCTTGCGGGCATTTGGCGCGGCATCACTTGGAACCGGATCGTTGTTGTTAATCACCCAGGCTCAGGTTCCGGCCACTCCATTTGCAGTGTGGATGGCGATGGCCGCAGGACTCGCGTTTGGCGAAATCCTCTGTAACTCCGAAACTTCATTTAGCGCTCTTCTCGTCATCGCCGCCGGATGTTGCCAGGCTGCAAGCGTCACCCAGCTAGGGGGAATCCATCCTGCACCGGGCGCCCTTCTTGTTCTATGCGCCGGAATTCCGCTGCTCCTCACCGCGGAATCAGGCAAAGCAAAACCAGTCCTACAACTCGTTGCGGCAGGACTTGTTGCCGCACTGCTTTACGTTGGTTCAAACCAGATTTTGAAGTTCCCTGCTATCGGCATCGCGGGCGCAATCGGTGTTATCGCCATGCTGGCGACGATCTGGGCGACGCCGGTTCTTCCCTCGAAGGCATGGAGTTTTGGCTCAGCACTTCTGTGGTTGACCGCCGGAGTGATCGCAATGTCCGACGGAAAATCCATCGGGCTTGGCGCAGTGATTGTCGCGGGCCTCGCCGTCGCATCGATTTTTGGCAAGAGCAACTCCGCAATCGCCATTCTTCCGGTCACCGCGATGCTGATTCTCCGCGGGGTGGCCAATTCCTTCCCAGAAGTCACCCGAGCGCTCGATTTGAGTCAACACTACGCTGTTGTCGGGCTACTCCTTGGTGTCCTTGCCGTGGTTGCGGCCTCCCAGCTCAAGCAGATTCGAACCGAAGCCGGCATCGTCGCCACACTCGGCGCATCGGTTGCAACGGCAATGTCGCCCATCCTCCTGGGCGCCAAGGGAATTCCGGGATTGCTTCTTGGACTCTGCATCGCTCCACTTTTCGTTGAAATGGATGAACATTCCAGCGTCAACGTGTCACTCACGATTGGAAGTGCAATCTTGTTCACAGTATCCGTTCTCAGCGACAAACTCGATATCACTCGTGCCGAAAAGCTTGGGATGCTCACAGGTTCCCTGATTTTCCTTGCGATTATGGTCGTAGTCTGCTTCCTCCTCGTGCGTCAAAAACCTGCTGCTCAATCTGCGGTGAATCCTGAATGAAACTCTTTTCCATTTTTCGATCCGGCGGCCTGATGGCCTTGCTGGTGTTTGTTGGCCTCATCTGCACCTTTTTGGCTTATGGCGTGACCACTGAAATCCCCACTGGTGGGGTCATTGGCACCGTCACCATGAAGGAAAATGGCAAAGTGCTGCCCAATGTCGGGGTGATCTTGCGTCCGGTGGTGAAGGATCCAGAGCAGGAAGCGCAATCGAAGGTTCACTTCATGCGGACCGACGCCACTGGCAAATTCGCATTTCGCAACGTTCCAGCTGGGGTCTACAGCGTCGAAGTCTCAGCCACTGCCCACACGTTGGATGAAAAGAAGATCGTCGTCAATGAAGGCAAGACCCAAACACTTAACCTCGCCCTAGATCCGATCGAACCGTATCTCACGATTTACACGAGTCAAAAGGTCTTCACTCCAAAAGAGGACCCCAACATCCAGATTCACGGATTTGTTAAGGAAAAGAGTCTTAAAGTTAAGCTTTACTCCGTGCCAATCGAGACAATTCTCAAGACTCGCAACTGGTACGAACTGTTCCGCCCTTACAACAACGTTAACTCCTTTGCCGAACTCGAAAAGAACCTGCCGAACGCAAAGGCTGTACAAGAATTCGATTGGAAAATTGAACCAAACGATGCTGAAGGCACTTTCAAGAAGACTCTCGCCACTCCGAAGCTCGCTCCTGGCATCTACTGGATGCGGCTCGAATCGGGCAAGGCGCAGCGAAGCACCTTCTTGATGGTCAGCGAGATCGGCATGGTCGCAAAGGTGGCCAAGGGCAAGCTCGATGCGTTTGTTTCGAACATCGTCACTGGCGAACCGATTCCAGGTGCCAAGCTGACTTACTCCTTCGGAGAATCAGCAACCGAGATCGCAACATCGGATTCAACCGGCCAAGCAAAAGCCGACGTCAAGATTCCGGGAGTTGAGCAAAGCATTGATAGCGCGGTGATCGCCGAGTACAAAGGCAGCCACGCGATCATCACCTTCAGCGATTACGGCTACCGGCCGGATGGCGCGAAGATTCTCATTTACACCGATCGACCGGTTTATCGCCCAGGCGATGAAGTGCAATTCAAAGCCATCGTCCGAGAACCAAATGGCTATCGCTACAAACTTCCTGCCGCGACCAACGCTCAGGTTAGGGTGCTGGATTACACCGACCGAGTACTGGAAGAATTCACCGCGCCGATCAACAACTTCGGAACTCTCAATGGCAAGTTCAACCTGCCCAAGTACAGCACACAAAGCGTCACCATCGAAGTGACCATCGGCGATGCGGCCGAGCGGCAATGGGTCAACATTCAGAGCTACCGAAAGCCAGAATTCAAGATCACCGTTGAACCCAAGAAGGGCTACTTCATTCGTGGCGATGTGGCCCAATTCACCGTCAAATGCGAGTATTTCTTCGGCGGCCCGGTGGTCGGCGCGAAGATCGATGCGACGTTCTTCAAATCGCCGCTTTGGAGTTGGGTCGATCCTGACACTGGCGAAGAAGAATCTAGCGGAGGCTACGGCGAGGACTATCTAGGCGATCAATCCACAGTCACCGACCAGAACGGTGAAGCTACCGTGACCTTCAATACTGCTGATATCAAATTCAGTCAGTGGGATGACATCGACCAAGAACTCTCCGTCCAGATTTCTGGCTCAGAAGGCGATGATCGCTATTTCGATGGTCAAGGAAGCGTCAAGCTAGTTCGCGGCGATTACAACCTCGTCATCGATCAAGAAAGCTATGTCGTCCGGCCAGGCGAGGATGCCAATTTTGAGGTCACGCTGAGTTCAAATGACCCCAAGAGCACCGAGTCTTGGGCTGGAAAGCAGATCGAAGTCGAGTCCGGATTCGAAATTTGGAACGGCAAGGATTCTAGCTTCCACCCGGAATCGAAGCAAGTCGTCACTGTCGACAAAGACGGCAAGGCGAAGTTCACCTTCAAACCTGGTGGAACTGGCGACTACCGAGTCAAAGCACGAATCTCGGATTCCCGAGGCAACCTGATCCAAAGCAGTGCGTGGGTTTGGTGCTGGGCTCAGGGCCAATCGTGGGAATCCCCGAGTTCCAACCTCACCTTGTTGCTAGACAAGAAGACTTACAAGCCAGGCGACGACGCCAAAGTCCTCGTCAGGAGTGGTCAAAAGTCTGGCTCGGTTTGGGTCACCGTCGAAACGGACCGGGTCACGCTCACCAAGGTGGTCAAACTCAGCGAAGGCATCGGCGAGTTCACCTTCCCCGTCACCGACGATCTGAAGCCGAACGCGTTCGTAACAGTCTCGTCGATCTACGAGAAGAAGTTCACCGACGCGCGCCGAAAGTTGAAGATCGACCGTTCCGACGAATCGATCAACATCGCCATCAAGCCGAGTAAGGCGAAACTCCAACCTGGCGAGACGGTCAAATACGACCTCACCACCACAGACATCAACGGCAATCCCGTTTCTGCAGACCTGTCCCTGAGCATTGTGGACGAAGCGATCTACGCCATCGCAAGCGACACGTTGAACCTGATGGACGAGTTCTATCCAGAGCGATACAGCCAGGTCGGCACCTACAACTCCTTCCCCGAGGTGTATCTCGACGGTGGAGACAAGGCAGAGTCAAAAATGTCTGGAGAGGCAAGAATTCGGACAGATTTCCGCGATACCGCTGGATGGTTTGCTTCGATTCAAACCGACAGCAGTGGCAGGGCCACCGTTGATCTCAAACTGCCGGACAACCTCACTTCTTGGAGGGCTACTGCTGTAGGACTGACCTCGGACACCAAGGTGGGCAAATCAGCCTTCAACGTCACGGTCGCGAAGGACCTGATGGTTCGGTTCAGCGCGCCGCAGTATTTCACTCAAGGCGACAAGGCCATCGTCACGGCGAACGTGAACAGCAGCACCGATGCGGCCCAAGACGTTGAAGTCAAGCTACAAGCGGAAGGCTGCAACGTTATTGGCGAATCAACAAAGAAGGTCACCGTTTCACCAAACGGTAGCCAGCAAGTTCAATTCGAAATCGAGTGCAAGCAGTTTGGATCGGCATCATTTTTGGTTCAGGCCAAGAGTGCCCAACATCAAGATGGACTTCGTGTCAGCGTCCCGATCAAGGTTCACGGCCGAGTCAAACCAATGGCTCTAGTCGGTAAGGCAACTTCCGATACATCGCTTGAAATCAGTCGAGGAGATCTTGCGGAAGGAAACTTCTCCATTCGAATCAGCCCCAGCTACCGCAGCTTGCTCGATGCTTCGATCACGCGGTTGATGGACTATCCGTTCGGATGCGCAGAGCAGACTCTCAACAAGTTCCTCGGCCCCGCCGAGTACATGCAGACGATGCAGACCCTCGGCACACCGCTCTCCAGCGAGATGCGCGAGAATATCGCTCAATCCACGGAGAAAGGACTCCAGCGGCTGTACACGATGCAGTCCTCTTACGGCGGATGGGCGTGGTACCAAAATGGCGAACCCGATAAGCACATCACGGCAATCGTGCTCGAAGGTTTGGGCCGGATGCGTCAACTCGGATTCGCTGTCGATGGAGTGATCCTGGACAACGGTCGTGCTTGGGCGGTTCGAACTTTGAGCGCGAAGCCTGCCAAGAACGAATACATGATCGACCGCTACATGTTGGCGGCGGCAGTATTGACTCTCGGCCCGGATGCCACTGCTGAGGCTAGCTTGCCAGCTCGCTGGAAGCCCGAGCACCCAACTTACTTGGTTGCAGCTGCTCTCCGAGGCTATGTGGCGATCGGCAACACGGCTAAGGCAACCGCCGCTTCCGAAGAGCTTTGGCGACGCGCCCAGGTTCGCGAAACCGTCATTCGGTGGCCGTCCACTTTGGGTTCTTACGATTCCGCCAGCACGATTCTCGCTCTGTTGCAATATGGCGTCAGCGCCGAGCAGTTCGAGAAAATGATGCAAGGTCTATCGGAAACTCAATACGGCGGAATGTGGTCGAGCACTCTCGATTCAGGTCTTGCCGTTCGAGCGATGTGCGCATCGCTCGCCAAGTTCCCCGAGCAGCCAATCACTGAACCCGTCGAAGTGTTGGTCAACGGAAAATCGCGTGGCACTCTAAAACCGGGCGATTCAGTCTTCGCTTACACCAATGAAATGGATGAGTTGAAGCCTGGCAAGAACACGGTCGAACTTAAAGTAGCGTCCGGTGTCGTTCGATATGCAATCACTTGGTCGGATACCAAGTTCGAAAACAAACTTGAGGCAATTCCGGCTCAAGGCATCACAGTCAATCGAACGTTCCACGCGCTCACGACTGAGCGGTCAAATGATGGAAGCCTCAGCCTGGTGCCTACCAAGTCGCCAAGCACCCAGTTCACTCCTGGCCAGCCCGTCCGCTGCATCGCCAAGGTGAACAGCAAGAAGGCGTTGTCCTACGCAATGGTGCTGATCCCGCTTCCGGCAGGATTGAAGTCAGCAGAGCGCCTCGACATCGAAGACTGGACTTATTGGTTCGATATGGTAGATGTGTTCGATGACCGAATCGCGATCTATGTTCGCGATATTCCAAAGGGCGAAACAACCTTCGACTTCAACTTGCGTGCTGAAACACAAGGCTCGACCAAGTGTCTCCCTGCGCAAGTGTTCGAAATGTACTCGCCAGAAATGTCAGCCAGTTCATCCGGAGCCACTATCGAGGTTCGGAAGTGAAGCTGGCTCTGACTGGGTTGTTGACGACAGTGGGTCTGGGCGGCGCGATAGCGGTGCTCCAGACCCCAGGGGAAACGGACCTCGGCGCGTACTCCACTACACTCAAGGGTCGAAACAGCAATCAGCGCCAGAACGCAATTCGGGCTCTCGAAGAGCTGAATGGTAAGGTCATCGCTCCGGGCGCGGAGTTTAGCTTCAACCAAACCGTTAAGGGCTGGACTCGCGACGTCGGCTACAAGCTCGCTCCCGTAAGCTACAACGGTCAGTTAGTGGATAGCTGGGGCGGTGGGGTCTGCCAGACGAGCACGACGCTTTACAATGCTGCGCTTCTCGCTGGATTGGAAGTGACCGAGCGCAATCGTCACCGGTTCATGCCAAGCTACGTGCCGCCAGGGCGAGACGCCGCCGTCGCCTTTGAGAACATCGATCTACGATTCCGAAACACGTATCCTTTTCCGATTCGGATTCTCGGATCAGTTCAAGGTGAACGCCTCATCATCAAACTCTCTGGCTCGGGCAAGGCGGTCACTCCACTCAGCGTGTCCAACGAAGTCCGAGACATTCGAGAGAAGTCCACACACGTTTATCGCGGGACGAAAGACCGAATTCGAAACTCCGGCAAGACAGGCTTTGAAGTGTGGGTTTATCGCAACTGGGCAGATCGGCGAGAGCTGATCAGCACCGATGATTACCCTGCGATGGATGCGGTGATAGAAAAGTCCCGGTAATCCTAACATCTTGGCATCTTGCACGTCTATGGAACGGTAAGCACGGGTCAACGCGCATGTTTGGAACGGTACAGAAATTTCGAATCAGCTTTGTTAGTGTGCTAGCCGTATTGGGTTGCATGAGTTTTGCGCAAACTCCTGGTGCGACCGTACAGGCAGGGATCGATGCGGCCATTGCGGCGGGTCAAACCACTTACCGACTGCCCGCAGGTCAAATCAGCCTCACTGAGAGTATCGTGATTCCGGCTGGTACCAAGAATCTGACCATCTTGGGCGCCTCTGGCACTCGGCTCGTCCGAACCAATACGGCCGATTATCCACTGATCCGAATCGGAGACGGATCGCCATATGGCTACGATAACAGTTCATTCTCCAGGTACTCGAGCTTCGCGGCAAACCCAGCCGCTGAGGGTGACACGACGATCACCACGACTGGCATTCCTCCGACTCAAACGGGTTGGTACGCGATCATCGGAACCCACTCTTTGAACGATATCGTGACCCACTCCAATGGCGTTCAGACCTATTGGTTCAAGCGCGAGCTTATTCGGGTCACTGGAATCAATGGCAATGTCCTGACCATCGATCAGCCTTTAGGTCGGGATTTTGGCAATCCAGAATTGAGACTCGTGAGCCCAGATGGGGCCATTCCGTCGAATCGGTTCGTGGCCGAAAACATCACCCTTCGGGACTTCTCAATCGCTGGTCGATCAACGGTCAACAATGGGATGGTGCAAAAGGCTGTGGTCGCTTGCATGGTCCAGAACTTGACTCTTGATGATCTCACCATCACCGGTTTCGTCAATACTGCGGTCAGCGTTCAGTTCGGCAAGGGCATCACGGCTACGAAGCTTCGAATCTCGGACGGCAATCTCAGCTCTCTCGGCTACGGGCTTGAATTCATGGGCACCCGAATGGTCACGGTGCGCAACTGCACTTTCAGCACGATTCGATGCGGCACGATTTTCCAAAGCGGCAATATGGACGCTTTGATCGAAGATGTTGTCGCAACAAGCAACGTCGTTACTGGCCTCGACGGCGGTCACGGAACGGGTGACAAGCGCATCACTTTCCGGCGATGCCTCGCAACCAACTTCAATGTCGCGAATCCTTCTTATCGACGAGGCACTTCAGACGTCACCATCGAAGACTGCACCGCTCTGGACGGCTTCAGCATTTATGGCGGCGCCAAGAATGTCGTGATCCGCGGCATGTATCCGGGCCAGACCATGACTGGAACTGTGATCCGCATGTTCACCGACTCTGGCGGCTCCGGCGTTCCACAGGGCCTTAGCTATGTCGAGTCACTCACACTGGAGAACGGTGCCACCGTACGAGGAGTTCTGGATGGCGTAAACACCCAGCTGCTGTCGATCACCAACACACCACCCGCGCTCGGCACGCTGACCATTCGAAATTGGTCGTTCAAGAATACGGTTTCCAATACTGGTGCAGCACTATTTTTGAACAGCACCAGCATCCCTTCAAATGTGATCGTCGAGAACAGCCGGCTTGAGAACACCTACCTTTATAGTGCACCGATCCTAATCAACAGTACGACTGGAGCAGGGCGATTCAACCTGGTTCTCAAGAATAATCGCTTCGTCACCACCGGGAGACATGCTCTGATGATCATGAATGCGGCTAACGTTGCAGTTGCTGACGAAAATGGCAACACCTATAATGGTGCACAGCTTCAGAACACTCAGGTCTATGGTGCATTTCAGGTCGGAATGCGCCCCTGAGAAAATTATCACTATTTAGTCGCAATCCTACTAACACTTTCAGGAAATTTAAGACAAAATACGAGGGACTGGCAGATTGTCAGGTTCCTCGTTTTTTTGCATTTTTGCTATGAGCGCAGCCCTCTCAATGAATATGAAGTTTTCTACAGGCATTTTGCTTGGCATGGCTCTGATCAAAGTGGCCGGAGCACAAGCATACGCCGATGGCAATGTCATACAAGCCCAACTCAATGCGGCATTGTCGAGCGGCATGCCATTTTTTGTACTCCCGAACACCACGATCACGCTGAAGAGTTCGCTGACAATCCCGAGCACCGCGCGCGACTTTACGTTGATCGGCGGGGATAATACAAAGCTGATTCGCTCTTCTGCTGCGGACTTCCCGCTCTTGTTAATTGGAAATCAAAACACATTCGCTTTTTCAAATACTCCGTTTGCAGCGTTCCAAAAATTCAACATCCAGCCAGCTTCAGAAGGGGCGAGCACACTGCAACTCAGTTCGGCCACGACATGCCCTCCTGGTACCTACGCCATCGTTGGGGCGCATCCGACAAATGATATCGTTCGCCACTCGAACGGCATCACGACCTTCCAATTTAAGCGCGAACTCATCAAAGTAACTGGGCAATCCGGAACAACTTTGACTCTGGCCGAGCCAATAGGGCGGGCATTCGACACTCCCGAACTCTATTTGATCGAGGCAGATTCTGCGCCGAGTTCTCAGTGGCAGATCGCAACTCGAATCCGTGTGATCAACGTTGCAATGGACGGGCGATTGGGAGATATCACCGATGGCCGCGCGGCTATCAGCAAATTGAATCGCGTCTCAAAAGCGTTCGTAGTAGGACTCGCGCAAGACATCAATATCGATAATGTTAGAGTTAAGGGATTCAGCAATTCCGGCATCAACGTGATGATGAGCAAGCGGGTCACAATCCAGAACGCAACGATCTCGGAGGGAAACACCAAGGACCTTGGTTATGGCATCGAATTCGCTGCTACTCGGTTTACTTCGACCTACAACTCGACGATGCAGGACATGCAGGTTGGCATAATTTTCCAATCAGGCGCCATGGATGGCTATGTTTCGAACTGTGCGATTCCTCCAGGGCGAGGGTCTTTCGACGTCAGCCACGGTTGCGGCGAAAAACGGATCACCTACGAAAATTGCACCGCCGACAAGTTCAAGTTCGGAAACTCCAGCTACCGGCGCGGAGGCAAGGATCTCAGAATCATCAACTGCAGCGCGTTTAAGGATCTTGTCATCAACTCCAACGCCGAAGATGTCCTGATTAGAGGTTATCACCCATCCGAACCGATCACGGCTCAGCGGATTCTGATTTTTACAAACCAAGATGGCTTCGGGATTCCAACAGGACCAATCGGACCGATTTCACTGCGGACGGAACAAGCGATCATAAGCAACTACGAGCTCCCCGGCAAGACGCTGGAATTCATCAACGATGTCGCGACGACTCCTTCTAAGCTAGGTAGCGGAACATTCGTGAACACGGTCTTCCAAAACAAACTGCTCTCCGGTAACGGTGTCATTGAGGTCGGCGGAATCACCAATCCTTGCTCCCTCACCTTCCAGAGCTGCGGGTTCAACAACTACAACCCTTCGATCCCTCCAGTCAAGTTCTGGGGTGTTGGTAGCGGTGGAGCGTGGAATGCCAGCTTTACTTCTTGCACCTTCACAGGGCAGGCACCACATGCACTTCGAACGGAGACTGGAGCAAACGGTACTTACCACTTCACTGGAAACACCTACAATGGCTCTCCTGTGACCGCCACCAATACGAGTAACGGCGGTGCTCCAGGGTCAACGTTCGTCTTCCATTGATCTGAAATACTTACGAAAAAACGAGCGGCTGGATATTTCCAGCCGCTCGAATCGTTTTGTCTCGATATTCCTTAAGGAATGTCGCTCTCGCCGAAGTTGGCGACCACGATATCGAAGTCAGTCGAGCCGACCTCACCATCGCCATCAACATCGCCGACGCCAGAGTTGCCAAAGTTAGCTACCAGAGCATCGAAGTCAGTCGAGCCGATTTCTCCATCGCTGTTCACGTCGCCGTTGACCATCGCGATCGAGACGCCGCTCACGCCGAGCGAAGTCAGATTCAACGAACCAGCAGGGCCGCGTCGCAAGAACGTGCCGCCACTGAGAGCGAGGTCGTAGTTACCGCGCAGAGTGGTTTGGAACGAGAACGTGCCGTTCGGGTTGACCGTCACAGGGATGTTCGATGCAGTTCCGCCGCCGACTGGAGTCAGGCGTGCAGTCATGTTGATCGCACCACCGGAATAGGTTCCGAGATTGGCAGTACCGCTAATCGTTTCTGCAACAGGAGTCGGAACCGACAAAGTTGCAGAGAAGTTAGGGTTGCTACCAGCCTTAAATGGATCCAACTTCAAAGTGCCAGGAGTTGCAGCCGCATTGACTTCCAATCGGAAGTTGTAGGTTCGGCCGTAATAAATGGCATTGGTTGGACTCGTTGGCATCGAGAATGTCAACTTGTCGCCAGTGTGAGTGTAGGTCCAATCGTTAGCCGCATTGGTGTCGATGTCTCGGAATTGAACGTTCGTCACGTTCAACGCGTTGTCGACAGGAATGGTGAAGCCATCGATTTGGCGATCCATGTCCAGGTTGAACACAGCGTAGTCGTAGTTGTATCGACCATTGCCAAGGTTGGTCACATAGACCGCAACAATCACATCACCTTCTGTTCGAGGAGTAGCGATCGTGTTGGTCGAACCCGTCCAAGAATAGATCGCTGGGCCTTGCACCAACGAACCGGTCGTGGTGAAGTTCCAAGTCGTACCGCTCCAAGCAGCAGTCGCCACTCGGTAGCAGAGGTTGTTGTACTTGTTGTAGTCGTCTGCGGTGATGTAATACGCTTCGTATCGCAACGAACCGCCAGCCAACAGGTCTTGGTCTCGAACTTGGAGTCGATTCTGCTCACCGGTCAGGTTAAGATTCGAAACGACACCCGTGACTGGATCGCGCTTCTGCGTACCGTTCATTCGGCGAACGCGGTCCATACCGCCATTCGCGAACCAGGATCCTTCTGGAGTCCATACGCCGGTAAATGGGTTGACTTCGTTTCGTGGTCCAAGCTGAGTTCGGTCGGAGTTGTTTCCAGTGCCATACGTATCGGTGCAATTTGCGCCGAGAGCGTATCCACCAGGAGTTCCGCAAGTTCCAGTAGCACAAGAGGATGCGTTTGTTGCGTACCAACCGTGCTTCAAATAGCCTTCACCGATCTGCTCAAACTTGGTGCCAACCATTCGGTAGACGTTCATACAAATCACTGGGTGATTGGGTTGTAGTACGGAGTCAAAACTAAAGCCGCTTGTCTGCCAAGGAATCGTCACCGTTCCAGAGTTACAGGACGTAGTGGACATGGTCAAACCGCTAACGCCGTTTGGATAGGCTGTGGTTCCGCGGCCAGCTGATGAAAGCGAGCCCAGGGCCGAAATGCTGACGTCGTAGATGCCAGCTCGACTTCCGCCGCCACCGTGGCCCGATGGGACTGGAAGCGGATCGTTGGTGAGACCACCGACCCAAGCGACGTCCAAAACAAACGAGAACGAGCCGATCCATTCGGAATTGGCTTCAGGCATGCGGAGCATGGTCGCCATTTCCTTCGAAATCTTGTAATCCGCGCCCATCAATTCGATCTTCTTGTTGACCGAATCAA
Source organism: Armatimonadota bacterium (assembly GCA_017303935.1). Lineage (NCBI taxonomy): Bacteria > Bacillati > Armatimonadota > Armatimonadota bacterium. Next base: position 476,163 of record JAFLBD010000003.1, read on the forward strand.
AGTTCACTTGGAAAGCAGAAGTAACGAAACTGCAGGACTTTCCGTTCGAACCGGTTACAGTACCGACCAATTTCCAACCGCCATCTGGAGCGCTGGCCAACGGGATCACCTGCATGTCGGTGAAGTTGAGCGTCGCGCCTGAAGCGGTCGACATTGTGAAACCGCCCTTCAGCTTGATGGAGCCCGAATTAACATGGTGGAACAGACTTTGAACGGTTCCGAATGAGATGTCTGTTTTTGCGCTATCAACGGCGAACCCAACCGGATCCTCCATGAAGCTGCCTACAGCAGTAGACTTGACCGAATTCAATCGGAGGCCAAAGGCATCCATTCGGTGCGAGTTGAAGTTCATCGAGGCGGTACCGCCCGTGACCTTCCAAGTCTGTTGTGCGTGCGCGGCTCCAACAGAGGCGACCAATATAGCCGCCAATACACACTTTTTAGTATTCATAATTGCTTTCCCAAAGAACAGGAATGCCCGTTAATACGGACTTATCTGGGCTATTTTATGTCGGGTTTCATGCCAGGACAACCGGTACCTAGACAATCTAGTATTTTTACTGGGAATCACCTGAAATTGAGTTCAGCATTGATCTTTTTTTCTGGTCAGCGGGTGAACTTTTTAAGCGGAGAAGCGCGTCACGTTTCTGCCCGGATTTCACAACAGCGGCCGCCCAAATTTTGACTAACTCTTCATCTTCATAGAGGATGTCAACGCATTGCTCTAGTGCGCGTAATCTTAGCTCCGATTCTTCCGCATCAATTGCAATTTCTGCGAGCTTTTGCACTGGACCAGATGGGCTCTGAGCGAGTTCTGTTGCGGTCATAAGCGATCGAATCGCATCTTTGGTTCGGCCCTTCCCTGCTTCCGCAACTCCGCGGTTGTACCAATGAATCGGATTCTTGGGTTCCGCCGACGTTGCAACCTCTAACATCTTGATACCGGTTTCAAAGTCCCCACCTTGAGCGAGCAAGGACCCCAAAACGCCGTTCGCCATAGGATCGTTCGGGACAATCTCAAGCAAATCTCGCAACGAATTCTCAGCGAGATCGGTCTGCCCGAGAGCCACCAACGATTGGATTCGTGCTCGAATTGCCGGCTCACTCTTGGGAGCCAGCTTCACCCACTGATCAGCGATTTGGCCCGCCTCCGGCAACTTGGACGTCCGGAAATACGAGTTGTACAGGTCGCGAAGAACATTGATTTGCCCAGAATCTGCCGTGAGAGAATCCTTGTAATGGCGCTGCGCAAGCTCCTCGTTGCCGATAAACACTTGCAAATTGCCCATTTGCCATTCCCACTCTGGGACGACAAGCGGCGAAATCCGCTTAGCTTCCTTCAGGTTGACGTAGCTTCGATGTGCAGCAGCGAGCGCGGTAGATTCTTGAGTTTTGTCATTCGAATCAAAAATCTCTTGCGCCACGGCGAGATCGCTATGTGCCGAATGGACATAGAATTGCACCAAGCTCGCATAGCCCAAGAACAGAATTGTCCCGATCCCAAAAACGGTGTATAGGGCGCCAGCACCAGTGACCTTCCCGGCAGACTTCAGTTGCCAACGGAAAAGCCGTGCGTGCTTTCCTGTCAGAACCTGCGCCCAGACCACCAGCAGCATCGCCGTAATCGACGACAATCCGATGGCGAGCAAAAGAGGAATTAGGTCGAACAGGTTTCGAAACGCATAGAACCCGATAACAAATGCAGCCAGGATCGCGAGATCGGCGCCGAGTGCAAAATCGTATTTTCGATCGGGCTTTAGCCGAAGCGCAGAAGTCGCACCAGAACCATAGTACAAGGCGCCATTCGGGCAGACGCTCACGCAGTCGAGGCACTTCATACAGCCGGAATCCACGACCATCTTGAATTGCTTGACTTCCTCATGAACCCGCACATTGGATGAGCAAACCTTTGTGCATTCGCCGCACTGAGCGCAATCCTCGGTCACGCGAATTCGCTTCTTTGAAAATCGATCTGCAAATGAGAATGCTGCACCGTAAGGGCATCCGTAAGTACAAAACCCTTTGTTGCCCAGAAGCACCACTGCCAAACCACCACAAACGACAAAGGTGAGAATTGCTATCGGCAGGTTCGGGAATGTAGCCCAAAAGCTTTTGGCCTCCAAGTGATAAACCCAGGCTGGTGCGGGCCGCCCCTGATAAATCCGCAAGAACTGCGGAAATACGAACATGTAAAAGAAGGTTAGGAATGGGATCCATGCAAGCGTTCGAGATCGAAACGGTTTGACATGAATTCTCGCGCGCTTCAAAAGATAGGTGCAGCCGTCCTGGAGCGCAACGATGTGGCATCCCCATCCACAAAAGAACCTTCCGAAGAAAAGTGTCGAGAGGATCGCGAGGACAAAGAAGATGAACCCAGCGTTCACCATGCCCTGTTCCAGCGTCATCATCGCTTCGCTTGGCTCGACCGGAGACAGAGAAGAACCGGTGGAATGGTAATGCCAAATGTGAATCGCGAACGCGAGATGCACTAGCAACAAAACCCAGGCACGAAGCGCACCCTTCGACATTCTTTTTGTTGTCGGTGGAGTGGCTTGCCGAATTGGGGTCAGGCTCATACGCACCTGTATTATGGCCACAACCCCCACAGACTAAAAACCTGAGGCCGAATGCCGATAATCCCTAGTAATGCATCCTCGCAAAATTGGGGGGACCACCCTGCTGGAAACCGTGATCGCAGCCACATTGCTGGCTACGGTGGGCTTGGCCGCGACTTCCGCTACTCGATTTATCTCGGATCGTGGCCGAACCGATGTGGTCGAACAGCAGGTTCTAGATCGGGTTCGCACGCAGTTGGTCAACATCCGTGCGACCGCCCGGGCAAACACCATTCCAACAACCGGCACGAGTTCGACGGTCACAACCCTCCCCGGTGTTAAGGGCAACGTCTCGATCGACACCACCTACTCCGTTGCATCCGAAACAAGCAACGTCGTGATGACCTCGACCACAGCGACTTGGAACGACCCGACTTCCAGATCCGTGGTGGTCAACAGCGCTTTTAACAAAAACGCCCGCCCACGAATCGCCAGTTTCAAGCTCGCATCTTCAAGCTCCCCCGCGATTAGTCAAAACGCGTTCTTGGGGATGGTTCCTGCGCCGACTTGGAACGTTATCAACACAGCATTCTACTTCTCGTACTCATCAATGCTGGACTCCGCAGGCGGCTCCTTCACGGGAACTATCATCGCGTGGGGCGCGCAAACAACTCAATTCACGGACAACCTTATCCCAGCGAGTTCAGCCAATAGCCCAGGCCAAAACTTTGTTAACCTCTTCGGCTCCGGACTCTCAAATTCAAGCGGTTCGTTTTCACTGTTCTACATCTCTCCGGTCCCATTCGCCAAATATGATTTGATCATTTACTCCGGGCTTGGCGCATCAGGAGTTACTGGAAGTTATTCGCTGACGATCAACAATCGTCCAACCAGGACCCTTAGCGTCCCAGGGATAAGCGACACGTCACGACGTCAATTTGTCGTCGACCAAAACACGTTCATCGAGCGCGACCTTACGGACTCATACGTGCTTGTGTACATTTGGCAGGGATCGGCAACAGTCCCTCTGCATGGAATTCAGATCATCGAAAAGCCATGAGACGAACCCGCCTCGCGCTGACTCTGTTAGAAACGGTCTTAACCGCATCACTGATCGGTTCGGTTGTGGTCGCTGGGACGCTGACTTGGAACCACGTTGCCTATCGCACAGGAGTCAGTGGCACACGGGCTGAAATGCTCACCCAGACCGAACAACTGTTTGAAATCGTCCGCAAGGATATCGAGGCATCCACCTATTGCGAGTCGCGAGTGCTGGCCAACGGCGCGACAGTGCTCCTTTGCGCCCAGGACGTCGATATCGACTCAGCAGTCGCCCCCTCGATCCAGGAGTCGAACGCTCCAAATTCGGTCAATACAAACGGTGAGCTAGAAACCGTTCCAGACCGCTTCGTTTGGTACTACTGGGGTAATAACACCGGAGCTGCCAGTGCTACTGGAACGACGCTTTGCAGAGGAACGAGCACGCGGGACAAGTTCAATTCGGACTACCGCCCCGATACCGTCGATCAGAATTTTATCGTCAATCCCGCCTACCCGGGTTCGGGTCGATCGCGCTGGAGCACGATCTCTTCGTTCACTTTCACGATTGACGTCGCGAAGAGAGCGACGGTGCTCAATTTCTCGTCAGGTTCTCTGATCCGAGATCGCAACCGAAACTCGACCACCACGACCAATCAAGATACAGTTGGAATCAGTCGGACCGTTTCCGTGATGTGGAGGAACGCATTTTGAAGCGCCGTGGAAGTGCGATGATCTATGCGACAATCCTCAGCGTCGTTGCCGCTGCGCTCATCGGGGGAGTTGTACGAGTCGTCGGAATCGCTGGTACCACAACGATGCGCAACTCAGGCACGCTTCGCGCTCGAGCCGCCGCGGATATCTCCGTGGCCATCGTGCGTGACCTTGCCGCACGATCAGCCATCACACTTCCCTACACGATTTCTAGAACCGTTGGTAACGCGACGATCTCCGGCACTGCCGCGCTTGTGACGGCGGGTAGCTCGCTCGTCAAGATCAATCAAACCGTGGTCATCAATGGCCGAAGTTTCTACTTCCAAGACTATGCTTCGATGCCTTCAGCTGGCAAAACGATGAACTGGGCTGGAGTCGCCTATGCGTCAGACAACTTTGGTGGCAACCAGGCGAATCTGACTTCAACGCCGAATTTCACTACCGCCGTCATGTCGAAGTCATTCTCGACTGCGATCACAGTGACTGCAACCGGATTCCGCACCGCGACGACCTACACCGCTGCTCAAGTGGCCAGCATGAGAACTGCGCTTGGGTTAACCGCGGCTCAATTCGATAGCTACGAGATCCTGGCGTTCATGGTCAAAGACAGTTCTTCGGCAGCGACATGGGACTACTCCACGCTCGAAGTTTCGAGAGGTCTGAACCGTATTGTCGCGGCTCTCAGCGGGACGACTGGCATCAACAAAATAAACGTCCCGTACACAACTTACAAAACAGCGTTCGCCAGTGGGACCGAACCGTTTGGGGCAAATACGGTGGTCACAGCGGTACTCATTGATGTCGACGCTTTCACCGGCGGGACGAACATCAAGACTTCGACAGACCCGCTCAACATCACGTTTTACGGCAATGACAGTAGCAACCGCGAACCTCCAATCGATGCTGTCGCTTGGATGGGCAGCTCTGAGGCCGCTCAAAACAACGGCTTCCTCGCGGAGTTTGGAATACAGGTGGGTATCGCAGAAGTGCACGAATCAGCCACAACAATCCCATTTGTAAACCACCGGAGAATCGAACCGACTCCCGGAAGGCCGAATCAAAGTGCCACTAACTGGAGCGTTGCTGGGACTGCATATCCGAAGTGGGCGACTTACCATGGAAATTTCATCGCACCAGTTTCTGGGACCTACTCATTCCGAACGCAACATGACAATTCCGCGCGAATGTGGGTGGACAACACCTTTGTTACGGGTAACTGGAAGTGGTCTACCGGTACCTCAAACTCAGGCTCCGTCAACCTGACCTCTGGTCAAAACGTACCCATTTATGTCGAATACGAAGAAGGCGGTGGGCTCGAAGTCCTGAGCCTTCAGTGGTCGTACCCAGGGCAGAGTTGGCAAGAGATTCCCAACAACATGGTCACTCCCGGCGCACCAACAAATCTGGTGTATTTCAACGATTTTGAAGGCGGCTCTGCATCCAGCTGGACTTGGAACGACATCCGAAACAGCGGTCATGGCAACGGACCTCAAGGTAACCAGGTTCCGGTGAACGGCGTGGCAAACTTCCCTGGCTACGGAAAGATTCTGGGCGACTTTTCCAACATCGGAAACGGAGGAAATACCAGCTATGCGCAACTCACTCTTACGAATGTTGCGGCTGGAAAACTCGTGCTCTATGGTGATCTCATCTTCCTCTACTCGTGGGACGGCGACTGGGGCTGGGGACCTGACCGGCTCCGAGTGAAGGCCAACGGCACAACACTTCTAGATATCTCGCCGCAAGACGTACCGAATCCATTGATTACAAACGGCGCGATCACCAGTCGGTATTACACCACCGGTTGCGCGTACTACGGACAGCGGCTAGGCGCAAGTTACAGCGGATGCGGACTCGTCGAAAACTCGCGACTTGAGTGGCAGCACCCCGGCGGAGACTTGGTTTTGAGGTTTGAAGGTTATGGCGAAGATGCCCAATATCAATCGGGTGGTCTGCAATGGCTCAACGACGAATCTTGGGCGCTAGACAACATCTGTGTGAGGAGGCTCGGTCCATGAGACGTCGTGGCTTTACGCTAGTTGAATACACAGCGGCGCTCACGATCATGGTTGTGATTGCAGGACTCGCATCGGCGCGAATGTCTCGCTCAGCGCTCGGCACGCGTGAAAACGCGCTCCGCGCAGAATTGGCCACGGTTCGGACCGCACTCGGGAATTACGTCTCAGACAACCAATGCTGGCCCGCCAGCCTTTCGGACCTCACAGTCACACGCGCACCAGATAACGGATTCGCAGCCGATGGAACCACCACCGTGACGATCGATTCGCGCGTTTGGCGAGGACCCTACCTCAGGCAACTCGTCAACGATCCGATCAGTGGAACCAGTTTCACCTATCTACCCGGACGAAGCGGTTACATCCGGTCGAGTGCGACCGGTACCGATTCAAACGGCGTCAGCTACACCGCGTACTAGTCCGCTTTCAGGAACGGGTACCGGTAATCAGTGGGCGGATTGAATGTCTCTTTGATCGTTCGCGCGCTCAGCCACCGATATAGATTCAACATCGACCCAGCCTTGTCGTTGGTGCCGCTCGCTCTCGCGCCACCAAAGGGCTGTTGCCCAACCACTGCGCCTGTTGGCTTATCGTTGATGTAGAAGTTGCCAGCGGCATATCGCAGTCTCTCGGTCGCTCGTGCAATAGCTGCGCGATTGGTAGAGATCACTGCACCAGTGAGCGCGTAAGGAGAGGTCGAATCGACGAGATCCAGCGCGCCTTCAAAGTCATTCGCATCGTAGACGTGCAAGGTCAAAACGGGACCAAAAATCTCCTCGCACATGGTGATGCTCTTCGGATTGCTCGTGACAATCACGGTCGGTTGAACGAAGAAGCCTTCGGTCTTGTCTACTCCTCCGCCAACAAGAATCTCGCCCCCTTCGGCTTTGGCCTTCTCGATGTAGGCCGCAATCGAATCGAACGACCGCTCATCGATGACTGCGTTAACGAAGTTACCAAAATCCTCGATTGAGCCCATCTTGAAGCTGTTGATGCCTTCGACCAGGAGCCTCTTCACTTCCTCGGCGATGTTGCTAGGTACGTAAGCGCGTGAAGCAGCGGAGCATTTTTGACCTTGATATTCGAATGCCCCGCGAAGCAATGCAGTAGCGACGATCTTTGGATCAGCGCTCGGGTGAGCAAGCACAAAATCCTTCCCGCCTGTTTCGCCAACGATCCGCGGATAGGTTCGATAGTTCGGAATGTTCTCGCCGATGGTCTTCCACATGGAATTGAAAACCCCGGTCGAACCAGTGAAGTGGACTCCCGCAAAATCACGGTGCGCGAAGCAAACATCGCCAATCACCGGGCCGCTGACATACACCAGATTAATCACGCCATCGGGAAGTCCTGCTTCCTTCAGAATCCGCATGATCCACTGAGCGGAATAAACCTGGGTGTTGGCTGGTTTCCACACGACCACGTTGCCGCACATCGCTGCACTGGTCGGCAAGTTGCCGGCAATCGCGGTGAAGTTAAACGGTGTGACCGCGAGAACAAATCCTTCAAGCGGACGCCACTCCATTCGATTGTGCATTCCTGGCGCGCTAACCGGTTGCTGCTTATAAATCTCGCTCAAGAAGTGGACGTTGAATCGGAGAAAGTCGATCAATTCGCAAGCGCTGTCAATTTCGGCTTGGAACGCGTTCTTGCTTTGCCCCAACATGGTTGCCGCGTTTAGAACGTAGCGATACTTGGTGGCGAGCAGATCAGCCGCTTTCAAAAAGATGCCGGCGCGATCTTCCCAGCTCATCGCTTCCCATGCTGGCTTCGCCTTTAATGCAGCAGAAATCGCCTGCCCCACGTGCGATCGATCCCCCATCGAAAATGTGCCCAGAACGTGATGTCGCTCGTGTGGCGGATGCATCGTCACCTTGTTGTCGGTACGTACTTCTTGATCGCCGATGAACATCGGAACATCATCCGGCGCACCCTTGAGATTGGCGATGGCGGCTTTTAACGCTGCTCGTTCTGGCGAACCCGGTGCATAGCTGAGAACGGGTTCATTTGCTGGAAGTGGGTACGAAAACGTGCCGAGGCTCATGCGAACGAGTTTACCAGTCCTCAGCCGAATCCCCAGCATCCGCGAACAGGAACACAAACATGATGCTCCAAGCCGATTCCATCAACACGGCGAAAGGAAACTGAATCGGCAGTGGTAGCGCATAGAGGCAGCAGCAAATCGGCACCCAATAGGCGTAACACAGCGGCAATGTCATCAGAACCTTTGCTTTGTAGAACCGCCAAGATATCGCCCGCTTCCAAAATCCTCGGGCGAAATCCAGCTTCATCCAACTGAGCAGTGCGGCGGCCAAAGGGATGGTCACGAGCGGCGTGTAGACGAGCAAATCAAACCCGACTTTGATCAGCACCATCCCGACATCGCTCCGGTGACCAAACAACAGTGCGATCAATTGGTACAGCGCATCAATGCAGATTCCAACGACGCCATAAACAAACGCGGTCCAGGCGACTCTCCGCGCATACTTCGGATTCCACGGACCGCTCATTCCGGTGACCGCCTTCGCAATCTCACTGAGGATCCCACCCGCGATGGCACCCGCAATGAATGCGCCTACAAAGCCAGTTCGGTCCTTTAGCGCACCAACAGAACTCGCCCAAGTTGCCAGAGCAGGGATTCGGAAATAAGCCACAACCAGCGCGATCGAGACAGCATGGATGAGCAAGACCGGGAGCAGGCACTTTCGAACAGCCAACAAACTGGGGCGAAGCCAATTCCAACGTTCAGGCGAGTTCGAAATCACGCCACATTTTGGCATCGAACAAGGCTCGCAATGAAATCAGGGCACGAAGTCAACCAGTTTTCCTGTAAATTAACGCCATGAAGTGCGTTTTAGTCCTTTCGCTTTCGGCCGTCTTGATGTCCGCTGCCTTTGCAGAAATCACCTACACCGTGGACCTTAAACCGGATTCCAACGCGCTTCATGTGACCGTCCATATTCCGAAGACCCAGATAGGTGCCAAGATTCAAATCCCGAATTGGGCGCCAGGCGCATACGTTTTGCGCGACAACTTCAAGCAGGTCACCGACCTCAAGGCTTTTGACCCTCAGGGTAAGCCGCTCGATATCAAGCAGGAAATTGTCGTTGCGCAGAAAATCTACGGCGATGTTCCGGACCAAAAGATCGCCAACAACCAAATCTGCACATGGACAATCGCTCCGGCTGCAGAGACGACTCTGAGCTACGACGTACCTTTGCGATCGGTTGAAGATGTAATGCACTGGAGCGGCCCTCCGACATACATTTACGAAGTCAATCGCAAGAATGAAAAGTGCAAGCTGATCGTGAACGCGCCCGAGAATTGGGGAGTATACGTGGGGCTTGACGCCGTGACTGGCCCGACCAAAAATGTCTTCACCGCAGCCACTTATGATGTCCTGGCCGATAATCCAGTCAGCGCAGGCAAACTGCTGGTAGATACCTACACCACGCTTGGAAAGCCTCACGAAATCGTCATGCGGGGCGTCGGACGAAACACCATCAACCGCGCCAACCTGATCAAAGCATGCAAATTCGTCAGTGATATGCAAACCGACTTCTTTGGTGGGGCGCCGTACAACAAATATGTGTGGCACTTTGACGTCAACACCGCCCAAGATGGTGCTGGTGGTTTGGAGCACCTCAGCAGCACTCAAATCAGTTTGGCCGCGGGTCTTGGCCCTCGCGCAGTTTCGGTCTTGAGCCACGAGTTCTTCCACCTCTGGAACGTGAAACGAATTCGATCGAAGGTTCTCGGCCCGTTTGATTACACCGTGTTGCCAGAGACCGGCGCGTTGTGGTGGCTCGAAGGCGTGACCGACTATTACGCTAGCAATTTGCTCTATCGCTACGGCTGGACCGATCTGCCTAGCTACATGACTTCGGCGAGCAACAACCTGAACGCCGTGCGCCGCAATCCGGCATACACCAAGATCAGTCCATTCATGTCCAGCATGCGCGTTGGCGAAGCCTCAAATGGACGCGGAAACAGCAACGGCTATCTCATCAGCTATTACAACCAAGGTTGGATTGCAGGGTTCATTTTGGACGCCGGAATTCGGACCGAAACCAGGGGCAAAAAGTCGCTGGACGATGTTTTGAAGGCGCTCTGGAACATGACCAAAAACGATAAGCCTGGGTTCAAAGAAGACGAGATTCGAAAGCAAATCGTAAAGGTTGCCGGAATCAATGGCGGCAAGCTTTACGACCAAGTCGTCATGACCCCCGGCGACATGGGTGCAGAGAAAATCCTGTCCCAGGCGGGATACATGGTCTCGGCGACGATCCAAAACACTCAAGATGTCGGGTTCGACGTGGGCAATTCGATGGGTGCAGATCGCATGACCGTCACTCGGGTTGATGCCTCCAATCAAGGTACCGTCGCCATTGGCGACAAACTCATCGCCCTGAACGATCAGGAGATCACGGGAGACTCAGCTAGGGCCCGACAAACTCGCTTTAGCGAGGTGACTCAAAAGCTGGAATTGGGCAAACCTATTAAGGTCACCGTCGAGAGAGACGGAACTCGGCTCGACGTCACCGTGAAACCAGTTCAATCTCAACGAACGAGCTACGCCATCGAGCGGAACCCCCAAGCTTCGCCGAATGAGAAAGCCATCGCGGACGGAATGCTCAAACAGTTCAAAAAGCCTGAATAGAATTCCACTGAAATCACCAAAGAGAATCCCAATCCTGTATCATTACGCCTTGAGGGGCATATGAAAAAAATTGGGATTCTTTTTGGCCGTGAAAACACCTTTCCGTACACACTAGTTGAGCGTATCAACAGTCGAAAAGTGCGAGGCGTGGTCGCTGAACCAGTGTCGATTGGTCAATGCGTTCAGGCTGCACAAACGGACTACGCGGTCGTTTTGGATCGCATCAGCCAAGACGTGCCTTTCTACCGAGCCTGGCTCAAGAACGCTGCTCTCAACAGCACGGCAGTATGCAACAACCCGTTCTGGTGGAGCGCCGATGAGAAATTCTTCAATAACTGTCTCGCCGAGAAAATCGGTGTGGCCGTGCCAAAAACGGTGCTTCTGCCGAGCAACCAGCGCCCGCCCGACACCGAATCGGACAGCTTCAGAAACTTGACCTTCCCTCTGGAGTGGGAAGCGATGTTTGAATATGTTGGCTGGCCTGCTTTCTTCAAGCCGTTCGCTGGCGGAGGTTGGAAGAACGTCTACAAGATTCACAACATGCACGAGTTCTTCCATGTCTACAACCAGACTGGTCAGCTCACGATGATGCTGCAGGAGAATATCGAATTCACCGAGTATTTCCGCTGCTACTACCTTGCTGGAGACCGTGTGCACATCATGCGCTATGCCCCACAAGAGCCGCATCATCGCCGGTACGTTCAAGAGGATATTCCGATTGAGCCCAAGACCTATGAAAAGGTTCGAAACGGCGTCATTGCGCTGAATCGTGCGCTCGGATACGACTTCAACACCGTTGAGTTTGCGATCCGCGATGGAATCCCCTACGCGATCGACTTCTGCAACCCGGCGCCAGACGCCGACATTCATAGCGTTGGAGAAGCGAACTTCGAATGGATTCTTGAAAACGCCGCCGATATGCTGATCGAAAAGGCCAAGAACCACGAGTTCGGGCGAATGAATTTGAACTGGGGCCAGTTCATGAAAGACTCCGTAGCCGGCAACGCCGTCTCGCTACAAATACCCGACAAAGCCGTCGCGAAAACTTCCACTAAGGCAACCAAAAAAGGATAGTTTAACATGGCAAAATTGCACAAAAAGGGCTTTTTCAGTCTCGGGATTGAAGAAGAATTCCAGATCGTTGATCCCAAAACCAAGGAGCTGCGATCCCATATCGAGGAAGTGCTTAGCGATGGCAACATCGTGCTCAAAGAGAGCGCGCGCCGCGAAATGCACCAATCTGTCGTTGAAACGGGAACAGGCATCTGCGCAGATATCCCCGCCGCTCGAAAAGAAGTCACCACACTTCGAACCGAGCTTGCTAAGGTCGCCAAGGCGCGTGGATTTACCATCGCCAGCGCAGGCACGCACCCATTCAGCCACTGGTTGGACCAAGAAATCACGGATCACGAACGGTATGAAGGCTTGGTCGAGGAACTCGGTAACGTCGCGCGGAAGAACCTGATCTTCGGGCTGCATGTACACGTTGGTTTTCCTGACCGAAATGCCGCGATTCAGGTGATCAACGCAGCGAGCTACTTCGTCCCCCACATCCTCGCACTGAGTTGTAACAGCCCGTTCTGGCTGGGCCAAGACACCGATTGGAGCTCCTACCGAGTCAAGGTCTTTGAGAGCTTCCCCCGCACAGGACTGCCCCAACATTTTTACAGCTTGGGAGAATACGAAGAGTACGTCAAGCTCCTGGTCAAGCTCAACTGTCTCGACAATCCAAAAAAGATTTGGTGGGATCTTCGTCTACATCCGACGTTTGATACCATCGAATTCCGAATGTGCGACGTGCAAATGCGAGTTGATGAGACCATCGCTTTGGCCGCACTCATCCAAGCTCTTGTTGGCACTTTGTACAAGTTACACCAATCAAACCTAACTTTTAGAATTTATCGAAGGATGATGCTCGACGAGAACAGATTCCGGGCGGCACGATTTGGAACTCGTGGAAAGCTCATCGATTTCGCAAAGCAAACCGAGGTGCCGTACGAAGTGTTGTTTGAGGAACTCGCCGAGTTTGTAGCTGATGCAGTCGAAGAGTTCGGTACCCAAGCCGAAATGGACTATTTGCAGAAAATGGTGAAGGAGGGCAACGGTGCCACTCGGCAGCGCAAAGTGTTCAAGGAGACCGGCTCCCTCGAAAAGGTTATGGAATATATCATTCAAGAGACCCATTTCGGACTGGGAACAGAACCACCGGTGATGGGTTAAGGGTCTAAGGAATAGCTTGAGCTCCAATCGAATTGCGGTTTTGGATATGTACAACGGCGTTGCCAATCAAGGCATGCGCTGTATCGAGGATCTGATCAAAAAGGAAGGCCTCGAGATGGATGTTTTTGACGTCCGACAACGATCTGAATTCCCCACTGTTCGCGATTACCGATTGTTCATCTGTTCGGGTGGGCCAGGCGATCCACACGAGTGCCTTACTCACGATTGGGGAAAGGGCTGGTTCCGCTTTCTCGATGAACTCCTCGTTCTGAACCGAGCCGAATCGGAGCCACTTCGACACGCATTCTTGATTTGCCACAGCTACCAAATGGCTTGTCTGGCGTGGAATCTCGCAGACGTCACCGAAAGGCAGAAGCCAGCTTTTGGCATCTACCCCATGAACAAGACCGCCCTAGGTGAGCACGATCCGCTGTTTTCTGGGCTGGAAAATCCGTTTTGGGTCATCGATTCCCGCGATTGGCAGGTCGTTCACCCCAATCGGCTTGCAATGGATGCATTCGGCGCCCAAGTGATCGCTATCGAGCGCGAACGCCCTCACGTTCCCCTTGAGCGTGCGGCAATGGCGATCCGATTCACACCGGAAATCGTCGGAACCCAGTTCCATCCTGAAGCCGATGACGATAGCATGTCGGCTTACCTGAACGACGTCGACGCCCTCGAGAGACTCGCTGGTCGCCATGGCGTGGATCGGATTGACAAGATTCGTGAGAGCGTCGGCGATCCTGACAAGGTCCATCGAACCCACGAACACGTTCTGCCAGGGTTCCTGCGGCAAGCGCTTTCTACGGTGTAGCATTAGCGGATGGATTCCGCTGGCCGCGCCGCATTCAACGAGCTATTCTCCGCGCAAAAGTACGACAAAGTCGTATCGGCAGTCAACGATCCGTACGAGTGGAAGACCGAGTTTCGAATCTGCGAAACCCCAGTTTTCCTGACTGACGAATGGACTCAAATGGCGATTGATGCCTGCGATTCCATCATCACACAGATTCAAACGCCCGAGTTCGAGGCGCACGCAAAGACCGCGATTCCTGCCGGTGAAGAGGTCCCAAACCCTGCGCCGCATCCATCGTTTCTTCAGATCGACTTTGCCATCGCGGAGGAGAATGGGCGTCTCGTCCCAAAGCTAATCGAGCTACAGGGTTTCGCGTCGATGTTTTGCTACCAAAGCGAGCTCGACACGGCTTACCGCACCGCTGGACTTGTGCCGGATGGATGGACGCAGTATTTTTCGGGGCACAATCGCGAGAGCTTCTTAGCCGCGCTCAAGAAGCTGATCGTTGGCAACTGCCCGATCGAAAATGTGGTGCTTTTAGAGATTGAGCCAAGCAAGCAACGCACCAAGATTGACTTTCAATGCACAGAACGTCTGCTCGGAATCGCGCCAGTTTGCATCAGCGAGGTATGGCAAGAAGGCACCACGCTGATGTACCTTCGTGAAGGCAAACCCACTCCGATCCACAGGATCTATAACAGAGTCATTTTTGATGACCTAAAGTCCAAGAACTTGCCGCTAAAGTTCCACCCAACTGATGAAATTGAAGTCGAGTGGATCGCGCATCCGAACTGGTTCCACAAACTTAGCAAGCACACGCTGCCGTTCCTCAAACATGAAGCGGTACCAGAGTCCTGGTTTGTCTCAGATTTATCCGAGATTCCCGATGATTTGGATAACTTTGTATTGAAACCCTTGTACTCATTCGCTGGTGCGGGTGTAAACGTGAACCCGACAAAGGAAGATATTCTCGCCGCGCCAGACCCAGCCGCCACGCTCTTGCAAAGAAAGGTGAAGTACGCTGAATTCTTAGAAACTCCGTCCGGGCGAACGAAGGGCGAAGTGCGGTTGATGTACCTTTGGGATGAAAAGCCGGTGCTCGCGAGTACGCTCGTTCGACTCACTCGGGGATTGCTCAGTAGCGTGAGCAAGAACACGCAAGACACCTGGATCGGTGCCACGACAGGATATCACCGAGACTCAATCGGCTAAAAACTCGCGGACAACACGCGCTTGCTCTTGATCATCGAGCAAAAATGCGTCGTGCCCCATTTTCGAGTCGATGTTGACGTGTCGACATTCGCATCCAGCTGCAGTCAATTCCGCCGCCAGTAATTCCGATTGCACAGGGGGATAGAGCCAATCTGTGGAGAATGAGGTGAGTAAGAATCTCGTCGAACCGTCGGAGACTGGTTCAAACTTGTAGCCGTCGATCGCATTCGATACGACAATGAAAGTATTGGCATCGAACCGCGCGACAAACTTTTGGCCCTGATGCGCCAAGTAGTTTTCAACCTGGAATACTTCGCGCTGAGCAAACTCCGCATCTTGCCGTGGCACCACCACCCCCTCAGTTTGCAGCTCCCGACCAAACTTTGCCTCGAACGCCTCGGGACTCAGATAAGTCAAGTGCCCCAACATCCTGGCGAGCGCTAAACCTTCAGCAGGTGGATCATCCGGCGCGTAGTTTCCACCCAGCCATTTAGGATCGCGCATGATGCACTGTCTCGCAACCTCGTTGAACCCAATCTGCATCGCCGAATGGGTTCCTGCACTTGCCGTTGCCCAGACCCTCTTAACGCGAAGAGGTTCTTGTCGGCTCCATTCGAGGGCTTGCATCCCGCCCATACTCCCGCCACAAACCAATTGAATATCCCGAATTCCAAGAGAATCCATGACTTGCCGCTGGGCATGGACCATATCCTCGACGGTAATGAACGGAAAAGTAGCGCCGAATCCGTCAGGGCCGGTTGATCCCTGACATCCCCCGATCACATTGCAGCACACCACGAAATACTGATCGGTGTCTAGCGGCTTCCCTGCTCCGATAAACCTGGGCCACCAACCCGCGGCATTCGAGTCTCCACTAATGGCATGACAAACCCAAATGACGTTATCCTTGGTCTCGTTGAGATTCCCCCATGTCTGGAAGGTGGTCACGGCGTTCGGAATCTGACCACCGCGCTTTAGCGTGAGCAGACCGTGTTCGAATATCTGGCGGACAGAGCTTCCCGTGCTTGGACGATCTTCTTCTGAAAACAAACCGGGATCAATCATTTTAGGTTGCAAAAATAGTCAATCAAACGCAAATCGCGCCAGAAAAACCGGATTCCCGGTTCTCTGGCGCGACGAGTTCCAATGAGTTCAACTTAGCGGCGGAGGAGCTGTTTGAGCTCAGAAACCACACCGGCATATTGAACCGCCGTTTGCTCATTGATGATTCCCGCTTTGGCGTAGCGCACCAGCGATTGGTTCATGGTCTGCATGCCCCAGAAACCGCCCTCATTCATCATGGCGTAGAGGTCGTTAAAGTGGCCATCCTCAATCGCCTTTTGGACAGTTGGGGTCACGATCAGAATCTCGTTTGCAACCACACGTCCGGCGCCGTCAGCGCGAGGAACGAGCTTCTGGGCGACAATCGCGCGAAGCGAGTTCGCAAGTCGCTGGCAAAGGTGAGCCTTTTCGTGTGGTGGGAACATGTTGATCACACGGTCCAGAGTTTCGTAAGCGGAAGCGGTGTGAACGGTTGAGAAAACCAAGTGACCGGTTTCGCCTGCGGTCAACGCCACGTGCATGGTGGTCGTATCGCGCATTTCACCGATCAGAATTACGTCTGGAGCTTCACGAACAACAGCTCGGAGCGCCGGCATAAAGTCTTCAGTGTCGATTCCGACTTCTCGTTGAGAAAGATACGCGGTCTTGTCGGAGTGGACAATTTCGAGCGGGTCTTCGATCGTGACGATGTGGCAAGGCCGCTGCTCGTTGATGATATCGATCAAAGCAGCGAGGGTCGTGGTCTTTCCCGAACCCGTAGGACCCGTCACGAGGACCAATCCCTGTCGATGCTTAGTGACTTCTCGCAGAACCGGCGGCAGGCCAAGCTCTTCAAGAGTCCGAATTTTCATCGGAATAATTCGCATGACTGCAGCTGCGCCACCGCGCTCGCGATAAATGTTGCATCGCACACGGCAGGAGTCCCCAACCTGGAAGGCAAGGTCCATTTCCATGTGATCTTCAAATCGCTGAATCTGCTTTTGAGTCATCAAGCCATAGAGCAATCGCTGGCTATCGGCCTGGGTGAGCACTGGCCAGTCGCCAGGTACGTCTTGAATCTCGCTATTGCGCTTAAATCGTGGCTTAGATCCAGCCTTGATCATCAAGTCTGAAGCGTTCATTTCGAACCCGAGAAGGACGAGTTCGTGGATATTAACTGTTGCTGCGTCTGGCATAGGTCAACTTCAATGGCTGGATTTTCCGCTCCGCCCGAGCAGGATGAAGTATACCAAGAGCCCGGCGGAAATCGAACCAATGACGATGATAGCGATCAAAACGTTCATTGGCACTGCATTACTGCTCGAGGATTGTTCTGGCACGACTGGCGGTGGAACGTGCCTCAGTGGAATTTCGATCTTTTCAGTCTCTTGGGTCCGAAGCGCAATAAGATATTCAATGCTGGGGGGATTCGAGCTAAATTTGCCGTCCACAACCACTGCATCGCTCGAATAGCTGCGCAGGGTTCGGGCAGTGGGAATTTCGCCGTCGAACACAACAGAAAAAGTCTTGATCGTGTTGGGCGCCAATTCGCCCGAGAACGCTTTCGCCAGAACTTGCAGATTCAGCGCTCCGGTCGATCGGTCAATCAGGCCACTAACGCCAAATCTGGCTTTAACGAATTTTTGATTCGCCTCTTTCCCAAAAGCGTCGTCAAACACATAAACGCCTTTGGGAGCGACGCCAAGTTGAAGCCCGATGCCTTCAATGACTTTTTGGAGCACTGGCTTCGGAAAGTTCGGGTCGAGCATTGTGATATCCACGAGTTCGGTGCCGGTCGGCTCCTCTTTGACGACCACCGTCGCTTGCGGTTTGGCACTCACAGGCAATTCCTGTGCGGAAATGGTTGTAGAACTGCCGATAATGAGGAAAAAGAACAGTGAACAGAGCTTTCGCACTAAAAGAAAATACCCGGCATGGAACTTTCGCACCATTTGCACGTAATTCCATGACGGGCGATGAACAGTGCGGGCTATAATACGCGTCTGTCCAGAGACGCTAAGGACTACCGAATATGAGTGAAATGGAAGGAGTATTTGTATCACCAGCAGGTTTTGTGCTGACGCCGGAAGGTTATCAGCGCTTGCAGGAGGAGCTGGAGCACCTAACGGTAGTTAAGCGCAGCGAGATTGCGGCTCGAATTCGCGAGAGCAAGGAACATGGCGAATTCAGCGAGGATAACAACGAACTCGATGAAGTCAAGTTTGAGCAAGCAATCGTCGAAAACAGAATTTCTGACCTAAAGATGATCTTTGCCGGCGCACAGGTACTAGATCAATCCACCCTGACGAATGATGTGATCAACATCGGAAACTACGTCACCGTTCGCGATGGCGATCGGGGGAGCGAGTTCGAAGTCCGGTTGGTTTCGAGCATCGAAGCCGATCCCGATGCGGACTACATCAGCAACGAGTCTCCGATGGGAATGGCACTCTTTGGCGCATCAGTCGGCGAAAAGGTTTCGTTTGACGCTCCGGTCGGCAAGATCACCTACGAAATCTTGAAGATTCGCAGTTAAATTCCTAGCGATTTTGGTTTGTTAAGCGGGTACACTCGGTACTTCCCCCGAGGTAACCAGCTTAATTGAACACGCCTCAGGGACGAAGAATTTGATGAAGACTATGGGAAAGGACGAAGCTCCAACATCCGGCATGACTCCCGCAGGCGGCGCACCCAAGGGTAACCGTGGCGCTGTTCCTGTGCCGAATTTCAAGAAGCGCGGTGTTCGCGGATTTATTCAGGACGTCCGCGCCGAAGCGAAGAAGGTGCATTGGCCCACGCGACAAGAAGCCATGCGTCTCACCGGCGTTGTCATCGCCGTTTGTATGATGGCAGTCACCATTCTCGGCGTACTTTCCTACGGGTTCGGATACGTTCTCGAACTCCTCTTCAAGTCGCGAGGTTAACCACAGAAATGGCAAAAGCATGGTACGCGGTCCACACGATTTCTGGACACGAAAACAAAGTACGCGAGGTGCTCACCCGCCGCGCCCAAGTCGAAGGTTTCTGGGATTACGACCTCTTTGAGATTCTGATTCCGACAGAGCGTGAACAGGCCACCCGGTCCGGCAAGCGCGTCGTGGTCGATAAGAAGGTCTTCCCTGGCTATATTCTCGTTCAGATGAACATGACCGACGACACCTACAAACTGGTCAAATCCACCAGCGGTGTCACAGGATTTGTTCAATCTGGCAACAAGCCAGTGCCGCTCGAAGATTACGAAGTTCGCCGAATCATGAGCAACCTCGAGGCCAG
The DNA here is from genome assembly GCA_017303935.1 of Armatimonadota bacterium. Classification (NCBI taxonomy): domain Bacteria; kingdom Bacillati; phylum Armatimonadota; species Armatimonadota bacterium. The sequence continues at coordinate 495,687 of JAFLBD010000003.1, forward strand.
CAAGGAAACTCCAAAGGTGGCCTATGTCAAGGCAGACATCATTCGAGTCATCGAAGGGCCGTTTAGCGATTACACCGGCAAGATTGAAGAAGTCAACCTCGAGCGCGAGAAGCTCAAGGTGCTTATCAACATCTTTGGCCGAGAAACTCCGGTTGAACTCGATTTCGCTCAGGTAGAAAAGGCGTAAGCCGTTAGAATTCAAACCAGCGGCGCACGGGATGTTAGGTTCCGTGCGCCAATTATTTTCTTAGTCTCACTGTCCCATGGTCATTTCGCCCCGCCCCGACTGCCGCTGGATCGTCAAACAGCACGATCCTGAACTGGCGACCAGAATCGGCAATGAACATGGGTTGCCACCATTGGTCTCTCGGCTGCTGGTGAATCGAGGGATCGTCGACTCCGGCGCGATCGAAGCTTTTCTCAATCCGAGCCTCGACAATCTTCACGATCCAAAGCTGCTGCCAGATTACGACGAAGCGGTCAAGCAGATTCTCTCCGCTCGAGAGCTCGGACACAAGATTTTTATCCACGGCGACTACGACGTGGACGGCGTTACCAGCACCGCGCTATTCAGCAGATTCCTTTCCAAGATCGGCTGCGACATCATCTCGCACGTTCCTCACCGGATGAAGGAAGGGTATGGCATTCACATTTCTGTGGTTGACCGCGCCCACGAGCAAGGCGCAAAGCTCTTCTTGACTTGCGACTGCGGCGCGAGTGCGATCGAGCAGATCATCCGCGCTAAAGAGCTTGGCATGAATGTAGTCGTCACCGACCACCACTTGCTCAAAGAGAATCTTCCGCCAGCCGATGCGATCGTCAATCCGCACCGATCGGACTCGATTTATCCGTATCCAAATCTGAGCGGCGTCGGAGTTGTATTCAAGCTCTGCGCGGGAATCACCGCCGAACTTGGCCACTCGCTGGATCATTACTACCGCGCCTACCTGGACCTGGCTACGCTAGGCACAGTCGCGGACATCATGCCTTTGACAGGCGAAAACCGGATCATTGTCGCCAACGGGCTCGAACGGGTCCAACTCAGCCAAAAGCCGGGACTGCGAGCGCTCATTTCAAAGATCAACCTCAAGGGCAAGCTCACGACTCGTAATATCGGATTCAACCTCGGCCCAAGATTGAACGCAGCAGGAAGAATCGATGATGCCGCACTCTCGCTCAAGTTAATGCTGGCGACGGAGGATGACGTCGCGATGGAGATTGCTGACCAGCTCGAAGCCTTGAACAACGAACGTCGCTCCGAACAAGAACGAGTCGTCGCCGAAGCAATGGAGATGGTCGGGGCCAGTGAAGATTTTGACCTTCCGCTCGTCATTTTGGCCAAAGAAGGATGGCACGAAGGGCTGGTCGGTTTGATGGCAGGAAATTTGGTCAAAGAGTACTACCGCCCGGCTTTCGTCGCCCGGATCATGGACGGAGAGGCGAAAGGGTCCGCTCGGTCGATCCCTGGCTTCCATCTTGCCGATGCGCTAAACCGCGTTGGGCACCTGCTCAACTCGCACGGCGGTCATGAACTCGCAGCCGGCTTCTCGATGGATATCGAGAACTTTGATGAATTCAAGCGATTGCTACTGGAGGATGCAGCCAAAGTGCTTTCACCAGAACTTCTTGTCCGGACGCTGACCATCGACGCAGAAACGACCATCCGCGAAACGAATCTGGATTCCCTTGCCCAACTCGCAAGATTGGAGCCGTATGGACAAGCAAATCCCGAGCCGCTCTTCCTCGCAAGAGGCGTCAAGCTCTCGCACACGATGCCAATGAAAGACCCTAGCCACGTCCGCGCGGTGTTTAGCGACGGGCGCAAGAACATCGTGACGGGTGTCGGATTCGGGATCGCGCCGCTATTCGAGGGAATCAGTCCGGGAGATACCGTCTCGGTGGTGTTCACCACCGAAATCGACACTTACGGCGGGAAAGAATCCGCCAAGTGGATGATTAAAGACGTGATGAAGGAATCTTAAGGCTCGAGGGTGATCGAGCCGGACTGAGTGGATTTTCGCGATGTTGATTCGATCTTGAGATCGCGAACGTAAACCTCTTCCCCGCGCTTAAACCGAACTGCCATTGTTTCTTCGACTTCGGCTTCAAACAGCATCACGGCAAGAGAGATTGAATCGGGCGATTGAAGTTCGCCGAATCGGGTGATGATGTCTCCAGGGCGCAGCCCTATCTTGCCTGCAGGCGATCCCTTGGAAACGCTGGTGACCACCACTCCGCCGCTCGCGTTCTTATACAGAATTCCTACGAATGGGTGATCGACTTCATGGTCTTCTGAAAGAAATCCCTCGACGACTCGAGAGAGAACTTTTGGACCAAGCGCATAGCCTACAGTCACCCCGTGTGGTCCGAACTTTTCTGGAGCGGCTTGGTTCGCAAGTCCTTTCGGCTGTGCCTGGCCCATTCCAAAAACCGGTTCGAGTGTGGCGTTCAGAATTCCAGCCAATCGGCCATCAACGGTAAGAACTGGTGCGCCCCCAAGCTTTCTGCCCGTCGATTCGAACTCAAGCTCCCATAGCCGGACGTAGCGGCGGCTCGATTGCAAAAGACCGTTTCGATTTTGGGAAATCAGTTGCCCAAAGATCGGTCCGTCGCTACTCATCGCCACCAATCGCTGTGTCAAAACATCGCTTTCGCTCGCCAACCGCACTGGATTAAATTGTCCAGTCCGCCAATCTTGAGCTTCCAGGAGCACGAGTTGGGTCATTGAGTCTGCGCCGATTTTGCGCATGCGCAATGTCTGGCCAGAACGCGAAAACCCGATGGTGCTGTTGGACTTTGCTACAACACTCGAGGCAAGGAACAAGCCTTGATCCGAGATCAGTACCGCGAAGCCCGAAGGCGATTCCTTCGAACCCAGAGCCACCAGTCCCGAGGCAGCCATCTCCAAGTTGTTGCTTGGAACGGCTTGCCCAGAGAGCGCAAGCAAAGCGGTACTAACTGCCAATAACAACATCGTCTGATACGTTCACTTCAAAGGCTTCATTTGCGCCGGTCTCGGAATCAGGCGCGTTGGTCAAGAGCACGGCGTTCTCGCTTTCTGGCGCGCCAGCAGTGCCAAAGCCAGCGTTACCAATTGGGGCGCCAGTACTTTGTGTGTTCTTCGAATAGCTCTTGTAGGCAACCGATGCGAGGGCGGCCATATCGTCCACCGAAAGATGTCCAGAAATACGTGATCCTGCCGAAGCGATCCCTGGCATCGGAGCCGAGTCCCTTGAGGCCATCAGTGGTCGATGCCGGCGTGTGGAAGGTCTGGTTGGACGCGCTGGTTCCCGAGTCGAATTGACGTCAACGCTAGTCTTTGGGCCGGTTTCGATTTCAGGAGAGACTGAGATCTCTTCATCGAGCTTTGGCGCAGAGTTCGTTGGGGCCAACTCCGTATTCGGCGACTGCATCGCCACGGTTGGATTCGAAGTCTCACCAATAGGACTCTGAATTCGAGAAGTCGACTGGTTCATCGCGATCACCATCAAAGCCGCGGCAGCCGGTACGGCGACAGCAAACGGCATCCACCGCATCCACGATGGCTTTGCAGCCGGCGCGGCCTGAATCGCATCCTTTACCCGAGCAAATGAGACTTGGGGCTCAGGAATGCCTTCATTGAGTTGCTTTAGGTCGGCAAACGCACCTTTGAGCAGCTCTGCGGTCGCCAATTCGTTGGCGGACAGCATTCCCAAGTACTCCTTGGTTTCAGCCTCGGTCAGTTCACCAGCAGCAAACAGCAATTCCAGTTCTTCGCGTTTCAATTCTTTTCCTCCAGTAGGGGCAACATTCGGTCTCTCAGCGCTCGCCGTGCTCTCAGCACTCTGAGCTTTGCGCCTCCGACCGTACAGCCACAGATTTGCCCAATCTCCTCATAATCGCGCTCTTCAATGTCGCGCAAAACAATCATATTTCGGTGGTGCTCCGGGAGCGCGGCGATCGCTTTTCGCAGAATCATCACGCGCCGATCACCTTCTAAATTGTCGACCGGATCGTCGTTGACATTGGCGGTCATCCAACTGAGCGCACCTTGAGCTTCTTGCTGCTCCAAATGCTGCCGTCGATTGGACATCCGCGCTCGGTCTGTGCCTAGGTTCGTCGCGATCCGCAACAACCATGTCGTGAACTTGGCTTCGTCTCGATACCGCTCCAGGTTTTTGTAGGCACGAACAAACACCTCCTGTACAATATCTTCGGCATCATCGCGCCGCCCACACATCTGAAAAGCAAATCGGTACACCATTTGCCGATGACGATCAAACAACTTTTCGAATGCATCGAAGTTGCCTGCCTTTGCCGCGAGAACTAATGCCTCGTCGCTGTCGGGATCTAGTTGGTGATCCCAGGCACCCACAGGGGTTGTCATCTTTCGCTTTATTGTAAGTGCAATCGAAGCCATTTTGTCTCGGGGGCAACGGCATATTGGCCGCTTTACAGAAGAAAAACGTCTTGACAGGCTCAAAGTTACGCAGGACTTTTGACCTGAAATCGGTGACGCGCAACCGATTGTCGTTCGTCCTTTACCTAGGAAACTCGTCAGGGCGTTCTCAAATTGCCCTGCGTCTTGCGTGAAATCTATGTCGTATTTGAAAAAAGGCCTTTTGCTGGCCACCCTGATTTTTGCGAGCTTGGCCAATGCTCAGAGCGATCCGACCAAACCAGTTGCCACCGTTAATGGCGAAACCATTTCTGGACTCGAATACTTCCGGCGCATGGAATTTTTGCCAGGCGTCGGCCGGATGGTGCGGGGAGAATTCACCGAAACTTGGCCGGGATACATTGCCATGCAGCAGCTCATCAATGAGCGGTTGATCCTACAACTCGCCAAAGAGCGAGGAGTATTCCCGAAAGAGGCCGATGTCAAGGCAGAACTTGATTCCAAGGTCGCTGCTAATCCAAAGCTAATCGAGAACCTCGCCAAAGTAGGCATCTCGAAGGCAGATTTGGAGAATCAAATCCGAGTTGACCTCGCCGAATTCAATATCATCACCCAAGGCATCACCATCACCGATCTGGAAGTCGAAAAGCACTACAAAGACAATCCAAGCCGGTTCACGATTCCAAAGCGGTACAAGCTGCGCCTGATTGCCATTCCAGCCGAGCGAAAGGCGAGCGTCGAGGCCGATCTCGCTGCGGGCAAACCGTTTGCAGACGTTGCCACCAAGTACAGCACCGATCCTAGCTCGCTTCAAGGCGGAAGCATCGGCGAGGTCCCAGCCAACGCTTTTTCCGAACCAGTTCTTAAGGTACTCGATGCGACCAAGATCGGTACCGCGACGGACTGGGTGCAAGGCAACACAGGCCTGTTTAAGTTCTATATCGAAGATATCAAGCCTCAAGAGAAGATTCCACTAGACGACAACCTCAAGAAGCAACTTCGAAAGAGCTTGATGCTCGACCGGGGCCGTGTCAAGAACAACATTGAAAAGCTGATGGCAGAAATGCGAAAGAAAGCAAAGATCGAAGTCGTTCAACCAGGCCTGAGCGACATGATCAAAGACTGGCAGCTCAGCCCAATCGCCGACTGATCGCACTCAAGACTCAATGTAAAAAAGAACCCGGCTCACCGGGTTCTTTTTTTGTCTAGACCTTGATCGTTTTCCAGTGCCCCTGATTCCAGGTCCACATCGCCATCAATCCTTGCGCCGCCTGCGAACCACTCATCGCAATCCAAGCTCCGGTCGGCCCGAAGAAATGGATCAAAACAAGCGCAAGCGGTACGCGCAGTCCCCACAGTGAAGCGATCGTGATCCAGGTCGTGCGCCTGGTATCCCCCGCCCCTTGAAGCGCGCCGATCATAACCATGGCATAGGCGAACAGAATCTCGGTTACGATGAGGATTCGGATGTACATCATCGCTTGGTAGGCAATCCCGGGCTTATCACCGCCCGTCAGAATGTCTGCGATTTGTGGGGCAAAGATGAACGTGGGAATAGACAGAATAGCCACAACGATTGCGGCGGAATGCCCCGCAACCCACCCTAATTGGTGCGCCCGCTCAGGCTTCTTTGCTCCGAGATTCTGACCAACGAGCGCGCCTGCTGCCATCGAGAGTCCGAACGCTGGCATGAACATGATCGCTTCGATGGCGATGCCGATTCTTAGGGCGCCCATCGCGTTTTCTGCGCCAGGAGCACTTTTCAGTAAGAAGGTGAAAACGCTAAAGCTCAGCACCCGAAGGATCGCTTGCAGCGCGCCCGGTCCCGCGATGTTAAACACACGGTTGGTCCAGCTCTTGGTGGGAATTTCAAAGTTGAAAGAATTCCCGAGCGCTGTGCCTCGGACAAAGAACAAATAGATCACCGCGCTGAGCCAAGCGCTAATGGCGAGCGCGAGTGCTGCGCCCGGTAACCCCATCCCCGCCCCAGGGACGTTGACGCCATACATCTCCCTGCTCGGAAAAATCAGGAAGAAGTTCAAGATCATGTGGATCAGAATCTGCAGCCCGCTAAAGAACATGGGCGACTTGGTATCTCCGACTCCACGCAACGATCCCGCGAGCACCGTGATGATTGCCGAAGCCGGCAATGAACAGGAGAAGATGCTCAGGAACTTGATGAATTGTTCCGCCGCGACATGATCTGTTTCAGGAACCAAAATCCTGGGCAGCAGCGGGACGATCGCCAAGCCTACAAGCATCATGACGACGCCAAAGAGGAACCCCAATACTAGGCATCGGCGGTTGGCTTCCTTGTACTCGGCTTCCTGTTTTGCACCAAACGCCCGGCTGACGAGTGCTGTGCTAGCGACACTCACCGTCATGATCAGCGAGAACATTAGAAAGATCACGTTGAGCGCAGATCCATGAGCCGTGAGCGCAGACTTTGGAAGGTGCCCCACGAAATACGTGTCTAACAAGCTGTTGATGACCTGGAGGCCGTTCAGAGCGACGGCTGGCCAAGCGAGTCTCCAAACTTCCTTCACATCCCCAATCGGCAATACGCGATTGTCTTTCAGAGACGGCAATAGTGAAGGAACTTTCAAAATGGGACAGCACAGTCTACGTGTTTTGTCACTCAATTTGTTTCGGTAAACAAACCTGAAGTAAGATTCAAACAACATGCATTACGAGCTGTTGTATCAACCTGCGTTCGCCGTGGCCCGAATCACCTTGCAACCTGGCGAGAGCATTCGCGCTGAAAGTGGCGCGATGATTGGGATGTCGCCAAATGTCGAAATCAGCAGCAAGCTCCCAGGTGGCATTGGCAAGGCGATCGGCCGAGTATTGGGTGGCGAGAGCATCTTCCAAACCACGTTCACCGCTCACAATTCGATTGGAGAAGTTCTGCTAGCACCCGCCACTCCAGGAGATATCCTTCCGATTAATCCCGGCGCCGGGCTCGTAGTCACCAGCGGTTGTTACCTCGCAGGGCAGACTCACCTCGAAATGAAGACAGTCGCCTCCATGAAAGGCTTCTTTGCGGGAGAAGGTCTGTTCATGATGCAACTGATTGGCGATGGGCTGGCTCTTCTTAGCTCATTTGGAGCGGTTCATGCGGTCAACCTCGAGCCTGGTCAACAATACGTTGTCGATACGGGAAATCTGGTCGCGTTCACTCTCGGGATGAACTATGCTGTGCGCGCTGCGCAAAAGAGCTTGCTCGGTTCGTTCACCTCTGGCGAAGGATATGTGGTGAATCTGACCGGACCAGGCCAAATTTACATTCAAACACGGACATTGAACCTTGGCGGATCTGGTGGAAACGGTGTCAACCTGCTGAATCTGTTCAACTAAATGCTTTGGCGATCCACTTATCACACCCAGCGGGGCGAGATTCCCGCTGGTGTTGGGATCAACCTCGTGGATTCGAACGGTGCGCCAGTACCACTTTCTGGCGCAAGTGCGGTCGTGCTTTCCCCGACTCCGGAGGATTTTCGAGAGCGCGAACTGTGGCTTCGATTATTCCGCGCAGAACTTATGGTCCCATTCCGGATCGGGTTCTTTGCGACCAATCCCACTAAAGCGCAATGGTCGAAGTTCCTAGAAGCTCATCCACCATCCGTGCACCAAGATTGTGTTTGCTGTACGACCGGGTCCCTTCTAGACTTAGCTTCAGGCGAGCGGAGGACGATCGCACTCGTGTTATGCGGCGCCGAGCCTCAGCTCATGATGATTGGGCCGCCAAACGAAGAAGCTTGGGACGAGTTTTTGCAAGCCGCTATTGCGGCCCAAACAGCGCATCCGCAACCATGATCGACGTTGTTTCGCCGTCCACAGAGGCGATCAATTCACCATCTGGCCCGATTCCAATCGCGATGGCAATGTCGCCGTTGGGAAGCTGATATTTCTTGCCGGGAGTCGCGTCGAAGTGCATCCACACTCCACAGATGCTCTCCCACTCCTCCGGCTCCGGCATTCCTTCGAGTCGGTCCAAAATTGCCTTTGCCATCCGCACCGGGTCGTGCTGCCCGCTCCGATGGATGGCGAGGCTTGTCGCGGTCTCTGCAATCTCTTCGGGCATTTCGGTTTGATTCAGATTAAGGCCCAACCCAACGACCGGAATTCGGCGGCCCTTAGAGTCTGCAAAAATCTCAGTCAGAATTCCGCCGCACTTTTTGCCGTCGAGCACGATGTCGTTGGGCCAGCGAACCTTCGCGTGCACCGCTCCAGCGGCGGCAACGGCCACCGCCATGCCGATTAGCCAAGGCTTAGGATGGTCGGCGTAATCCGGGAATGGGATGGAAATCGTCAAAGAATCCCCAGCATTGCTCAGCCAATGTCGATCGAATCTTCCCTTCCCGGCGGTCTGATGCGCAGCGTAAACCACCTTCGAATCTTCGCCGCGCTCGATCATTTTGGCCACGACGGTCTGTGTCGAATCCACCTCGTCCAGCACCATCCAAGTGTCGTGAGCAAATGTTCCCTTCATCTTCCTAAAGGTTACTCGGAAAAAACTGGCAGAATTTTCGAACCAAATCAACCCGTTGTGACGGACAATAGAGTGATGTTCTCAAGAACTTTTGCTTTAGGCTTTGCCTTGCTTGCGCCAGTCTCTATTTTTGCTCAACTCGGTCTCTCTCCTGTCGTCAGCACTTTGGTTCGGCCGGTCGCGGTGGCACAGCCGCCTGGAGAAACCAACCGAATCTTTGTCGTTGAGCAACGCGGCACCGGCGGAGCGTTCCCCACTACGTCTGGCCGAATCCGCATCATCAAGAACGGCGCGCTTTTGGCGACGAACTTTTTGCTCGTTACCGGCCTGACCAACACTTCCGAAGAAGGTTTGCTCGGTTTGGCGTTCGATCCAAACTACGCCACAAACGGCACATTCTATGTTTACTGCACCACCACGGTCAGTTCAGTCGCCGTCAGCCAGATTCGAAAATACACCGTTTCCGCCGGAAACCCTGACGTCGCCAACACCACCGGTGATGTGATTTTTCAAGTCAATCAACCATTCAACAATCACAACGGAGGCACTCTACGATTCGGCCCAGACGGCTACCTTTACCTTGGGCTCGGCGACGGAGGAAGTGGCAACGACCCCGGAAACCGCGCCTTGGACATCAACACCACGTTAGGCAAGATCATCCGGATTGATGTCAATGGCGATGATTTTCCAGCAGACGCGACAAAGGACTACCGCATTCCGCCCACAAATCCATTCGTTGGTGTTGCCGGCGAAGACGAAATCTGGAGCATTGGCGTCCGCAATCCGTGGAAGTGGTCTTTTGATCGAACAGATCGAAACGGCTTTGGCGGCATGTTCATCTGCGATGTCGGACAAGATGTCCGCGAGGAAGTCAACTACGAACCGCCATATGATGTCGTCATCGGTCAGCGGCCCGGAACTCCCTACCGAAACTACGGTTGGAGAGTTTGGGAAGGCTCCCGAAGCACTGGCCTTTCCGGTTATGCTGGATTGGCGTCGCCCGTATTCCCTATTTTCGAATACACACACGCAATCGGCTTAAGCATTAGCGGAGGCACGATTTACCGAGGCACTCGGCTCGGTATTCAATACTGGGGAGATGGTTTCTTTGGCGATTACACCGGCAACTTTTTCTACAATCTAGATCTTGCGATCAACCCGATTACCGCGCTATGCAGCAACTCGCCAGTTCTCACCGCGACGGTTCCCGCAACAGCAAGTTTAACGCCGAGCAATCCCGTTGCATTTGAGACGTTGAACGATGGTGAAATCTATGTTTGCGAGCAAGGATTTGCGACAGGAAGTCAGCGCCTCAGCAGAATCGTTTCGACGACGGCTTCGCGACAACTTTCTGGCACTATTCAATACGGAAACCTGGATAACAGCAAGCGGCCACGCGGCGTGAACATGCAAGTGGATATCACCAGCACTTCGGGGATCGATCACACCATCGGAGTAGGCACCAGTCCCTCCGGCGCGTTCACCATTCCCGTTCCGACAGGAGTTGGAAAAATTGCAATAAAGCCAATACACTTTTTGCAAAAGGTTGTGGCATTTAATAGCACCAGCGCAGACGTTTCCGGCGTAACGATGAACCTTATCAACGGTGACGTGGACGAAGACAACGAAATCGCATCCGGCGATTTTGATGCTGTTGTGTTGCAATTTGGCAATGCAGGAACCGGAGATGTGGACGAAGACGGCGAAGTTGGCGCAAGCGACTTCGACATTATCGTTGCAAACTTCGGGATTAGCGGCGACGTCCTCTAACCAATAAGAAAGGGAGCGCAACCGCGCTCCCTTTCTCTTTTTTCAGGCGATTCGTTCGATTAGGAATCGCGTTTTCGGCGGCGCAAGAACAAGCCACACAACCCAACGCCGAGTGCAACAAACTGCCCAGGTTCTGGAGCAATCACCAATGCCATCCCGCGAATATTTGCACCGGTCGCGAAAGATAAGGTTTGCGTTCCAGCAATCCCCATGCCCCCATAATACGTTGAGATTTCGTTTCCGTCCAAGATATAGCCGACATTACCATGCCCCCAAACCATATCTTGATTGTCAAAGGTGGTTCCACCCAATCCAACCATCAGTCCAGCACCGCCGACTAATCCCGAAAAACTCGTATTACAGTAATACAGATTGAGGTTGCCGCTGTTTAAATGCAGACCGTAAAAACGACCATCGTTACCAATCAAAGAACCACGAATCGTACCAAGGCCAACCGAGGAAGAATTGACGCCAGAAGAAACGCCTGTAGTCACATTAAACATTCGCGGCACGAGAAAACTTGTGGTGCCAGGGTTTAAATCCCAATAAGCGTAATAGTTTCCGTCCGTGCGCCGGGCCATATTTCCATAAACACCGTAATTCGGCGAATAATTTTGCGCGGAGCTAAATGTAGTCGTGTAAGCCTTTCCAACAAGCCCCAATGGCCCGCTAATGCTAGAAAAGAGAACGCGGCCACTAACCGAATCAAATGTGATCTGATTGTAGTTAGCAGTCACATAATTCATCTGAAGAAATTCGCCGGTGTAATAATCAAACGTACGCACGTAACCCAATGAGTCTAAAACATAAGCCCGATTCGCGCTCATGTCAACAGCGATGTCTTGGATATTGCTATTGAAAAAGCCCGTGCCAAAAGATCCCAAAACCACGCGATTCACTGGATCATAACGCACAACACGCTGGGCACCCGCAGTCGTATTGTCGCCTAACAACATCAAATCAAAGCTGGCCGAAGCCAAGCCAACACAACAAATTCCAAGAGCCAACGTAATCGCGCGCATGCGAGAAGTATACAGGAGGCACACTGAAATCCAAAGAAGACAAACAAAAAATGGCGGGGCATGATGCCCCGCCCATATATGCCTTCTCAAGATTACGAGTGTCGAATTAAGCTGCCAAATGGATTGCGCCGCTGCTGCCAGGGCCATAAACGGCCACCGGAGCGCATGGAGCAGAGCTGCTGCCGGCTCGGGTCGCAAAGACGCGGTACCACTGAGTTTCGCCGGGGGTGTTGCCCTCGTCGCTAAAGCTGGTGCGCGTTACAGCGCCAACAAAGTTAAAGGTAATGCCGTCAAAGCTAGACTCAACAATGAATGTTGTGCCGTTGCTGTTGCCCGCGCGGTTCCACTTAATCTTGTTCACGCCGGTCGAAATTCCGGTGACAGTCAGCCCAGTCGGCGTGACCACCGGGCCAGCGGATGAGCTGGTCGTGATGCCGAGCGCGCCCAAAATTGCGGGTGTGACCGCAGGATTCGCCTTGAATTGCTTAGCATAGCTGCGGACGGTCGCGGTGACTGCCTTGCGGCTCTTGTCCTTGGTCTCGGTCAAGCCCTTCAACACTTCTTTCGCCGCGAATTGTGCGTTGTAGTCATCCGAAAAAGTATCGGTTTGGCCGTCAATCAATAACAAATCGGTGGATGTCAGACCGAGTTCGCTATCGTATTCACTGCACTTGGCGGCGAAATTCGTGAGCCACGTCTGCAGCTGAGCGTCTGGTTTTGGTAAGTAGTCGGATGCCATATCTTGGATTTCCTTTCGGCTAGTTGCCTCAATGAGGTCAATTCCACATCCATAGCAAAATCCTACAGGCTTTTTTTGAAAATCGATTGAATGAGTTCAAGTTTTCCACGATTTCCGTTATTCATCGGCTTTCCTGGCGTGTTCTCCGACTCGCTCAGAGAAGTCCCTGAATCGTTCGGAGAAGGCAACGAATCACTCAGAGAACTCCCTGGATCATTTAAAGAAGGCAGCGAATCGCTCAGGGAACTCCCTGGATCATTCAGAGAAGGCAGCGAATCGCTCAGGGAACTCCCTGGATCAATCAGAGAAAGCAACGAATCGCCCAGCGCAAAACCCGGTACAAAAATTGCACCAGTTTGCTGAACAATTGGCCAAATCCTTTCGTACAATCTAACTAAGAGCGGGTTCGTGCGCGAGGGCGGCGAAGGGCGTGCGCCGTTCAAAGGCAAATTTGCAGTGATCAATCAACTTGGAGTATTTCGCGAGGCTTTCGGCGATTCTATCTATATGGATTTCGCGATGGTCGGCTTCTTTCGCCGCTATCTGCGCCGGAAAAGCAAGGCCGCCACGCCGACGATCTGGCGCGCTAATCGAGCCGATTTTGGCCCCGATGCCAGCCCAGAACTCTGGGATTGTCAGGTTGTAGAGCTTTGCAAGGACCAATTGCAGCTGTTTTTTCGGCTCGGGGAACCGGGCGGGCGCACGGTGCGAATGCGCTGGGATGTCACCGGCGCGGTGGCGAACGGTCGCTACGCCGAAGAGTTTTCGGGAGGACATTGGATCTCCGCGCCAATCCAGGGGATGGTCGTTGCCGAGCGCGAAAACGGCAAAATCATCAGCCTGAAGGCCAGTTTTGAACAAGAATCTGGCGAAACTCTCACTATTTCTTTGATCCGGTGACGCGGCCCCGCGCGGTTTTGCAAAAAGGTGGCCGGACGATTCCCGCCCGGCCGAGTTTGAAACTAGGATCGAAAAGTCCTAAAATCGCGCGCGGCGCTTTCGCCGCATGAGGATTCCCAGGCACCCAACGCCTATCCCGATCCACGCTCCGGGTTCTGGTGCGTTGATCATCGAGATCGCATTGATGTTGTCGGTAGTGCCGACGTTTGCGCCAGTCACCTTGGCGATGTTGCTGATCGGGTTATAGACATACAGCTTATTCACATACGATCCGCTGGTGAAACCGTGGATCATGTAGCCGTTGTTGTTGTGGCCAAAGGTCCAGTTCGTCATCCCTCCGAGGGTGTAGTAGCTGACCATGTTCATTGGAGTGCCGGAGCCTGTGTATGGCGAGGTAAAAACCTTCGTGTAAGAGGGATTAACCGCTCCATAACCTGCAGAAAGCACCAAATTGTTGCCCATCAGGCTCATTTCAGAGTAAGCGTTATCGACGCTGCTGGCGTCGTAACTCCCGCCGTTGATGAACGCGCCCGCAGAGTTGTATTGGTACTTGTAATAGGTGAATGTGCTGCCAACATTGTATTTAAACATCACGTGGATGTTTCCGTCGGGGGTTTGCTGGGCGTCGGTTGGCCCAAAGCCCGGGCCGCCGGAAAACAACGTGCTGAGCAAAGTTCCTGAATTAGAATAGATCTTTACTCTTCCACTGCTGATACTGCCATCGTATTGTGTGACGAGCAATCGGCCGTCGTTCATGACGCTGATTTTTGGGCGGAAGGCGTAATCGATCGAGGGTAGGCTGAATCCACCGAGGAATTGGCCGGTATAAGCGTTGTACCTATTGACCGCGCCGTATGCATTAAGGGCCAAAACTTCTCCTGGATGCGATGTGTCGTGGACAACATCATAGAACGGCCCGTCGAGCTGGCCAATCTTGCCGAGGTAGATATTGTTGGTGGCGTCGTAGCGATGGATGCCCTCGCTTCCTGCCATCAGCATGAGTTCAAAAGAAGCTTGCGCTGCTGTTGCGCCAGACACTGCCAAAACTAAACCGATTGCACGCCATCTCATATTGATGATTATAGTGCAGGTTTGGGTTTTGTGAGTGAATTCTTGGCCAAGCGGGGAGAAAATAAAAAAGCCCCGCGCCTTTCGGCTGGGACTTTTAAAGAATTTGGAGCGGGCGAAGAGATTCGAACCCTCGACCCTCTCGTTGGCAACGAGATGCTCTACCACTGAGCTACGCCCGCTAGCGCAAGAGAATTTATACCCCGCTTCAGCGACAGATGCAAGGGGCAGAGTACCATTTAGCCCGTGGGGTTGAGTTTTGAGCAGATTGCCGACGTTCGCGAGCTTGTTTTGCGAGCGGGAAAAATGGCTCAAGACCTCCGCGCTTCCCTTTCTGTCGATCTGAAGTCCGACGGGAGTTTTGTGACCAACGCCGACCGCGCTGTCGAGCGTTTTTTGCGCGAAAACCTGGCCGAAGTGTTGCCTGGCTCCACCGTTTGGGGCGAGGAAGAAGGCTTTTTTGAACCCGGATCGGCGGGGTTGTGGGTTTTGGACCCGATCGATGGCACCACGAATTTCCGGTTTGGCTCGCGGCATTGGGGGGTTTCTTTGGCCTATGTTTATGGCGGCGAAATTCTGGCCGGGTGGATATTTATGCCGGATTTAGACGAACTATATTCGGCGACGTTGGGCGGCGGCGCGTTTCGAAACGATGTTCGGCTTTTGGATGTGCCCGCTGGAGACATCGCGAACAACGATCTGGTGAGTTTTGGCGACGAAACTTTGTTGCAGTTTCACGGTTTGCTGCGCGGGAAGATGCGCTATCAAGGCGCTTTCGTCGCGGACATGGTCCAGTTCTTAAACGGGGTCTATCGCGGGATGATTACGGATAAGGGCGCGCTCTATGATGTGGCGGCTGGGCTCTGTTTGGCGCGGGAAATCGGCGCGGAAATCCAGCATTTGGACGGCACTCCGGTCGATCTGCAAACTTTGATGGGCAGCCCGAAACTTCCGAAGCCGATCTTTTTCGGCCCAAAAGGCCACTCTTTTGTCGTCTCAGGTTAGCTGCCGGATCAGCTGATCGGCGTTTGGATTATCCGCGATATCCACCGATTTGTATTCCCAAATGATCTCGCCTTGCGGATTGATTACGAAGATGCCTGGCATCTGCCACACGTCGCCCACCGGCTGACCAACAAAATGCCCCGCGAGGATCGCTCCCATTCCTTTGGCGAACACCTTCGGGTTGAAAACCTGCTTAGATTCTCCTTTGCCGAGCCCAAACGCTTGATAAACTTCTCGGTTAGGATCGGCGATGAAGGTGTGCGGCGAGCGCATTTTTTGCTTGAATTCGGCCGCTTTTTCGGCGTCCGCCATACAGACAAACGCGATGTTAAGGCTGGAATGGACGCGGAGTTGCGCGACCTGCTGGCGACAGAAAATGCACCCAAGATGACGCAGAAATACTAGCGCCAACTCCTGCGTTTGATAGAATTCTGCGAGCGGTAAGGTGCGGCCGTCATCGGTGACGACGTTGATTTCTGGCGCTTTCACGCTCAGTTCTACGCGCTAGTCGAGCAAAATCTCGCGGAGTTCGCCGGCAACTTGCGGCGATTTCAGCCGCCGCATCGCTTTATGCTCGATCTGCCGGATTCTCTCGCGCGTGAGTCCGAACTGCGCGGCAACATCCTCCAGTGTTAACGGGTTTCCGTCTTCGAGTCCATAGCGCAGGATAATGACGCGGCGCTCTTTTGGACTGAATTCCGAAAGTGCCTCGGTGATGCGCGCGCAAATCAGCATTCGCAAGGCGTTCACCGCCTGAGGGTTATCCGTTCGATCCTCGATGAGATCGCAGAGCACGCTTTCTCCGGTGTCTCCGATCGGGGTTTCCAGCGAGATGGTTTCTGTCATCACGCGAAGGATGCTTCGAATTTTCTCCGGCGAAACTCCTAATCGCTCGGCGATTTCTTCATCTCTCGGCTCTCGCCCGAGTTCTTGTTGCAATCCCGCTGCAATCTTTCCGATCCTGCTGACAGTTTCGGCGAGATGCACCGGCACTCGGATCGATCTCCCTTGATCAAAAATCGCCCGGCTGATGGATTGGCGAATCCACCAGGTGGCATAGGTGCTAAATTTGAATCCCTTGGTGCAGTCAAACTTTTGGACCGCTCGCATCAGGCCGATGTTGCCTTCTTGGATGAGGTCCGTGAGGGGCACGCCGCGCCCTATAAACCTCTTGGCTATGCTGACGACCAATCGCAAATTGGCTTCGACCAAGTGCTTTTTGGCTTCGCTACATCCGAGGGCGCATTGTTCTGTGAGCCTTAGTTCTTGCTCGCGAGTGAGGAGCGGGGTCTGCCCCACTCTTCGCATCCAAAATCCCATGGCGTCATCCATGCGCCCGCCTTCCATATCATCGCGCAATCCAACGGAAGTTGACGAGTCTTTGGCTTTTTTGGGGCTAACTGGAGAGTTCTCGCCGAGCATAAAAGTTCACAGAATTTAGAAATCTTTGCCTTACTATACAAGCAAACTTGCGTATTGGTATGGAGATTCGGGCAATCAACTTCGATTTTTCAAGCGGGTGAGTTCGGAACTGAATCTCTTAAGCGCTTCTTCATCATCCGCCAATCCGATCTTCTTGCTTTGAAGACGCTGCTCCGTCGCACGTCGCTTCATTTGCGCGACGCATTCTTTCAAGATTTCTGGGCGGAGTTCTACAGAGCTACCATGATCTAGCCCGACCAATTCAGCCTTGATTTCGTCGTCCAACTCCTCAAGGGCTGTCACTTCCGCAACGGATTTGGCGAGCCGAACCGCCTCAGGATGCTGCATGACATCCTCTTCGGCGATCGCATTTTGTGCGAGCTTGAACAGCTTCGGATCGAGCAGAGCCCGCAGCAATGTGACTTCCGCCGAAACCATCTTCTCGGACGATGACCGCGCGAGCATGCTGACCTCGCTATCCCCTTTGCGCTTCAGTTGATCGCGTTGCTTGGTTGCCATTCGCTGGACAAGATTTTGCTTGGCTCGCTCGATCTCCTCTGCGTTGAGCGCTCGTCCATCACGATTCGGCAATCCTGTCAATGCTTGCGCATCCACGGCCGAGATTTTTGGAAGCCAGCTTTGGGGGCGAATGTCCTCTGGCCCATCAGGAAAGAGGGCGCACAATCGCCCCGCCAGACTTCGCGCCGAAGGCGAAATCATTAGCGGAAGCGCGAGCAGTCCCCAGCAAACACGGGCAACGCTAGGCTCAAGTAGCCCTCGGAGGATGGTCGCTTCGGGCCATTCGACATAGAATCTGCCAGGTGAAGACTCCTCGGTTTTCTCAGGCTTTCCGCCCTGAATCTTGGTGACTTGCTTTCGGATGGCATTCCCAGCCGCGATTCGGTCCGTAAGCCCTGGATACAGCCCGGCTAGTTCTTGGATATGTTCTTCGGCCTCCATCGCAGTAGGAGCCTTTGCCAAAAGTTGCACCGCTTCTTTCCAGAATTCTGGACTTTGGGTGCCGAGCCGAGATTGGAGTTGGCTCAAATGAAACCGGAGCGGAGTGATCCCACCGTCAACGGCTTTGAGCACCATTTCTGGGCCTGCGGACCTCAACAAGGTGTCCGGATCCTGCCCTTCTGGCATCAGCGCAATCTTTACCCGTAAACCAGCGGCCCGGAGCATCTCGTCCGCGCGCAAAGCGGCCTTTTGCCCGGCAGAGTCCGCATCATAGAGAACAACCGCGTCCTTGGCCCACCGCGAAAGCAGTTTGGCGTGCTCCTCACTCATGGCCGTGCCAAGACTTGCCACCGCATCCAAAACGCCGGCCCTGTGGCAGGCGATCGCATCGAGATATCCCTCGACAAGAACCACTCGCTGCGATTCGGCCATTTTTGCCTTGGCCAAGTTCATTCCGTACAGAATTCGGCGCTTGGAATACAGAGGTGTATCGCTGCTGTTGATGTATTTCGGGATTCCATTGCCGATGATCCGCCCGCCGAACGCGACCAATTGCCCGCGCTCATTGTGGATCGGGAACATCAATCGGCTGCGAAAACGGTCGTAGTATCCACCGGATGGGTCCTGGTCTACCAGAAAGAGCTCTCGGCAGTCGGCGAGGTTAAAACCTTCTTTCTTGAGTTGGATCGCGAGCGCTTCCCCTTGTTCGGGAGCGTAACCAAGTCCATACTTCTTGATGGTTTCTTCGTCTATCCCACGAGAGCGGCAGTATTCTTGAGCGACTTTGTTCTGCGCGAGCTGCGCCACAAAGAACTTGTGAGCAAATTGCATCGCCGCTTCACGAGATTCTCGCAGTTTGGCATCAGGTGCATCTTTCTTACTGGAGAGTTCGACCCCGACTTCGTCCGCAAGCTGCCGCAGCGCATCTCCAAAGCTGAGCCGCTCCGTTTCTTGGACAAACTTGATAGAATCTCCACCCGCACCGCAGGCAAAGCACTTGTAGATTCCCAGCGAGGGATTGACGGTAAGGCTGGGTTTAGAGTCCGAGTGAAAAGGACAAAGGCCGACAAAATTCTTGCCGGCCTTTTTCAAGGAGACTTTTCGTCCGACGACGTCAACGATGTTGAGTCTTGATTTAACTCGTTCGACGTCGTCGTTCACATTACGATTATGCTTTACCAGCAGCGACCACGATACCAGTGATCACGTGCTTTTTCTTCGGATCGATCTTGGACAATCGGAACGCCACACGATCCTTCACGAGGTAGCGCACAACAATGTTGCTGCCACTGATTTCGTAAGCGTCTGGGCTACCGTAAGCCTTGATCAAGAATCCAAACTCCTTTCCGAAGCAAGCGCCCTTTCGAGTCTTTGGCTTCGAGTCGGTCAGTCCGAGAGCTTCGATTTGAATCACGCGGTTGAACTTGTCAAAAATGAAAGCGTAGTGTGCCTTCGGTCGCTTGTACAGCCATCGAGTGTAGACCACGCGCTCGCCGCCGCCAGTTGCACCTGCGCCAGCATCTCCACCGCCGCCACCAGCTCCGTTGGCACCAGGACGTCCACCGCCGCCAGCTCCACTTGGATCAGTCGGTTCATCGCCGCTTGGTGGGCGAAGTTGTCGCCATTCGGTGTTACCTTGGCCAAATGGATCGCCGACCATCGAATCGAGGGTCATCTGTTGGGAACCAGCACCGCTAGCGTTTCCGCCGCCGCCTGAACCGCCGCCAGGGCCGCCACCAACGGCACCTGAGCCGCCCTTGGTGATGCCAGTGATCTCATCAGGAGATCCGTACATGTTGATAACGCGGGCACCCGAATCATACAGTTTGATTCCGACCAAACCGGTTTCAGCGGTGGTGCTGCGAGGCGCTGGGCGATTGCTTTGAGCCTGGGTTGCCAGTGCGCCAACCATGAGCATGGCGCCAATTGAAAGCGTGCGAATCTGATTCAGCATTCGATTTAGATGTCTCCGAAGTTGAGGCGGCTGAGCCGTCTCCATTGCTTAGGACGCAAAAATACGGGTGACGGTTACAAGCTCATTCACGAAAATGAAATTGTCTACCAAACAAACTCGTAGAAGTAAAAAAGCAAGGGCCTCAGCGGTCCGGCAAGAGTAGAATAAGATCATGGCAGCAGAATTAGCCGTTAAGACTTCTGAATTTGAAACCAAGGTATTGGGCGCAGACCAGCCCGTGCTCGTCGACTTTTGGGCCGAATGGTGCGGTCCATGCAAGCAAATCGGCCCTAGCGTCGAAGCGCTGGCCACCGAATTCGCTGGAAAGGCACACGTCTACAAAGTTGACGTCGATGCCGAAGGTGAGATCGCTGCCAAGTACGGCATCATGAGCATCCCTACCCTCCTCCTCTTCAAGGGCGGTCAGATCGTCGATCGAATGGTGGGTGCGGCTCCGAAAGAAGCCATCGCCGACCTGATCAATCGCAACCTCTAAGCCTTCTCGAAAGGCAACGACCCGCCCCAAGCCCTTTTACATCAAGTGCTTGGGGCTTTTTTGTGCATCATGTCCAAGGCGGAGTAATCTAAACTCAATTCTATGCCGATGCAACTTGACGACGTTCTAGTAGTGGCGATCTCCTCGAGAGCGCTATTCGACTTTGAGGACGCGCATCAAGTTTTCAATAACCTCGGCGAGCAGGCGTACCAAGATTTTCAGTTGCAGAAGATCAACGAGCCCGCGAAGCCCGGCCCAGCCTTCCCTCTCGTCCAAAAGCTCCTCCGGTTCAACAACTTCGGCAAGCACCGAGTCGAAGTGTTGGTTCTTTCTCGCAATGATCCGGTCAGCGGCCTGCGCGTTTTCCGGTCTGCCGAAGAACTCAAGCTGGATATTTCTCGTGGCGCGTTCACGAAAGGCGCGCCACCATTTCGATATTTAAAACCATTTCGCGCCAACCTTTTTCTTAGCGCAGATGCCGACGACGTCAAGGAGGCGATTGCCCACGGAATACCGGCGGCGCGAGTCTTTGTCGGAAGCGCGATGTCCAAGATGGCAGAGTCCAACGAACTCCGAATCGCTTTCGACGGTGATGCAGTGCTATTCGACGATTCCGCCGAGCGCGTGTATCAGGAAAAGGGCATCGAAGGGTTCCATGCCCATGAGCGAGAAAAGCGTGATCTCCCATTGCCTCCTGGCCCGTTCAAACCATTCCTCGCCGCGCTCCATGCGCTTCAAGTCGACTTCAAAGATCACGAAGAGATCGACATTCGAACGGCAATGGTGACGGCGCGGAACGCTCCATCTCACGACCGCGCGGTCCGAACGCTTCTGAGTTGGAACCTGCAAGTCGACGAAGCGTTCTTCTTGGGCGGACTGTCCAAAGGCGAATTCCTCAGCGGATTCCAACCGGACTTCTTCTTCGATGATCATTTGAGCCATTGCGACAGCGCCGCGCCTCACACCGCAGTTGGGCATGTCAACTACGGAGTGGCAAACGAAATCGCCGCAGAATTGCCGAGTCCCGTGAAAGAGAGTGGTGTGGAATAGCCTAATTAGAGGCCCCACTCCGTGAACTTTTCTTCACCCTCAATATCGGCTTACCAAGCGCTCAGTGTTGTGCGTGCTGCGGAAGTGCGCTATCGCCTCAACGCGCTGACCAAATCCGATCCCGACGCCAAAGAGCGAAACGCAAAGCTGCGCAAGATTCATGCCCGCCACCAGGACGAATCACCATCGCATGAAGATAGTCCAGAGCCAGGCGACGAATCCGAAGAATTCCACATCGATACTCTCGCTTAGGCTGCCAGATCATCTGGTAACCTTAGCAATATGGCCGAGAGTCAGCTAGTCCCTCTGATCGCCGCGATCTACGAGTACCAGGCGGCGTACCTTGAACCCAAACTCAAGAAAATTGGGCTCAGTCTCGGTTCCTTCCAGCTTTTGGCGGCGGTCCATGCAGCAGGAGAAGGCGCTAGCCAGATCGACATTGCTCGCCGGCTCGGGATAGCGCCCGCAACGCTTTCGGAAACAGTCCAGATTCAAGTCAACAACGGCATGCTGGAGCAAGTCACTTCCAAAGTTGACCGCCGAGTCAAGTCTTTGGTACTGACCAACGACGCCAAAAAGAAGCTAGAAGAAGTGCGGAAAATGATCCAGCAGCTTGAGCAAGCAATGCTAGCCAAGCTACCGCCTGCGAATCTCAACGTGACACTTTCGACGCTTGAAACCGTGCTCGACAATGTGGAGGAAATCCTCGAAAACTAGCTCCTTTTTTGACAAACATAACGTCAGGAAAAGAAGATTTTGGAGTAAGCGATGATCCGAATTGTGGGAATTGAACGATGCGAAGACCCTGGGCGAGAGTTTGTCTTGCTTCAAAATCAAGGCTCCATGCGAGTTCAATTGAGGGGCCACGTTCTCCTCGCAGATGCGTTCATCGATGGGCAAGATGCTTGCCCCGCCCCATTCATCTTTAACGAAGAGGTTCACATCTATCCTGGAGCCTATGTCCTCCTTCGCACTGGGGCTGGCGAATCCAAATGGACCGTAACGCGGGATGGAGGCAGAATCTTCAACTGCTACATGGGCAAGACCGGCTCACATTGGATCAAGTTGGGGCAAACGCTTCATTTGCTCAGCGCACACCACAGCTATACCGAGCGACCTGTTGTGCCTTGCGGCTAACCACCATTAAATTGGTTCATCGCGGCGATCAAGCCTGAATCAAGCACCGTTTCAACGGCACGCGCCGATTGTTCGACTGCCTTATTAACGTCCACGCGCTCTTCGGGCTTGAACCGGCTCAACACATGATCTATCGTCTCGCCGCCTTTACCGATTCCGATCTTGAGGCGGGGATATTCAGTCGTCTGCAAGCTCTGCGAAACGGACTTGTGGCCGTTGTGTCCGCCAGGACTTCCCTCACCCCGAATCCGGATTTTTCCGACAGGCAGGTCTAAATCGTCGGCAATGATCATCACTTTGGCAGGCTTGATCCCGTAGTGTTTGCAGATTTGCACCACCGCTTGACCGCTCAGATTCATGAAAGTCATCGGCTTGACCAGCACGACCGAAACTGCACCGACCATCCCAAGTCCATAAACAGCGCGATGTTTGCGCTGATCGAGCTTGATCTTGTGGTCGGTGGCAAGCAACTCCACGACCTCAAATCCGACGTTGTGCCGCGTACCCGCGTACTCTGGACCAGGATTCCCTAGCCCAACGACGAGCCATTCTGGTGGCGGTAGCGGTTCCTTTAACTTGCGCTTGAACATGATTTGGGCCGTTCAATAGGATACCAACTGCTCTGAATTGAAGAATTTATGCCGAGCATCAAATTCGATGCAAACAAAGCCTTTCGGCGGTTATTGGCTTAGAATGTTGTGCCATCGCAACAATATACTAATATTGTTATCTCATTACTATTATTTTACTAACGCATCGCGTGTCAAATGCGCATTTGAACCGTGTTTTCCTAACAATCAATCGTTGCGCCACCGAGAATGGACTTAGTAAAATGAACGCTATGAAGTTCGCCACAAAAGCCATTCGAGTCGCCCAAAACCCAGAAAGCGAGCATCGTTCGGTGACCTATCCGATCTACCCGAGCAGCACCTACGCCTGGGATCAGATGGACGAAGAACCTCGCGTGGCCTACAGCCGCGTAAACAATCCGAACCGAAATGTGTTTGAAGAAGTGTTGGCGAGCATGGAAAACGGAAGCTACTGTACGGCGTTTTCCAGCGGGATGGCAGCTGTCGTCGGCGCGCTGAGCCTTCTCCAATCGGGAGAGCATGTTCTCGTGGCCACCGACATCTACGGCGGAACTCATCGCTACATCGAAAGCATCCTTCCCCGACAGGGCATCAGCTGTTCGACGTTCGACGCCATGGTTCCAGAGTCTATCGAGTCTGTGATCCAGCCCAATACCAAGATGCTGGTGTTCGAAACGCCATCAAACCCACTCTTGCGGGTCTGTGATATTTCGGCGATCGTGGCGATCGCAAAGAAGCACAACATCATCACCGTTTTTGACAACACGTTCGCAAGTCCAGCACTGCAAAATCCGCTTGATTTGGGATGCGATCTTGTCCTGCACAGCACCACAAAATTCATCAACGGCCACAGCGATGTGATCGGTGGTGCGCTAGTGACCAACAACCCAGAAATCGGAGTGGCGTTCAACGAGTGGATCAAGAACACTGGCGCGTCGCCTTCCGCATTCGACACCTGGCTCGCGTTGCGAGGACTCAAAACTCTGAGCCTCCGAATGGAGCGACACTGTCAAAACGCATTGGCGGTGGCCAAATGGCTTCAACAGCAGCCCGAAGTCGATGCAGTCTATTACCCCGGCCTCGAAGACTCCCCCGACCATGCACTCGCCAGCAAGCAGATGTCCGGATTCGGAGGGATGCTCTCCTTCGAGATCGGCGATGAAGCTTTCGCTAAAGCGGTCGGATTGAATACCAAGATTTTCTTGCTTGCCGAGAGCCTTGGCGGCGTCGAATCTCTGATCGGTTACCCTAAGCTCATGAGCCACGGTTGCCTGACTGAGGAGCAGAGGCTCGAACGCGGCGTGAAGCCCAACTTGCTTCGGTTGAGCGTCGGAATTGAAGATGTCGAGGACCTAATAAACGATTTGGACCAAGCCATCAAAGCGGCTCGGTCCATTTCGCGGGTTGCTGTCGTAGAAGTTTGAGGCTTAGGCCTTGAGCTTCTGCACGATTCCTTCGAGGAACAGCGCATTGTTCGGGGTGCGCCGCATCAACTTGATCAGTGATTCGGTGGCCTCGTAGCTCTTATCTTGGTTCGCGAGCAGTCGGTGGAGCTGAACCACGCCTTCGAGCTGCTCCTTATCAAATAGCTTCTCTTCGTGGCGAGTGCTGGATCGCTTAACGTCGATCGCTGGCCAGATTCGTCGTTCGGCGAGTTCGCGATCGAGCACGATTTCCATGTTGCCCGTACCCTTGAACTCTTCAAAAATCGCTTCGTCCATCTTCGATCCGGTTTCAACCAGTGCGGTGGCGATGATGGTTAAGGATCCGCCTTCTTCGATGTTTCGCGCCGCACCGAAGAACCGGCGGGGACGATAAAGGGCTGCCGGATCAAGACCGCCCGAAAGCGTTCGACCGCTTGGATTGATCGTGAGGTTACTTGCGCGAGATAGTCGTGTGATCGAGTCCAGAAGGATGACCACATCTTTGCCCGATTCGACCAGCCGTTTGGCTTGATCGAGGCAAAGCTCGGTCACGCGCATGTGGTTTTCTGCGGGTTCGTCGAAAGTGCTGGAAATGACTTGCCCCTTCACAAATCGGCGCATGTCGGTGACTTCTTCTGGGCGTTCGTCAACCAGCAAGACGAGCAAAACGACTTCGGGATGATTGACCGCGACCGCATGAGCGATCTGCTTGATGATGGTGGTCTTTCCCGCTTTCGGCGGCGCAACGATCAGACCGCGCGACCCCATTCCGATTGGCGAGATCAAATCGATAATTCTTCCGCAAACGTTCTCTGGTGAAGTCTCCATCCGAATCCGATCTTCAGGAAACAGCGGCGTGAGCTGATCAAACTCCCGTCGAGATTGCATCTCTGGAGCCTGCGTCCCGAATCCATTGCAGCTTTCGACGCGGAGCATCCCACGATACTTCTCGCCTTCTTTTGGAGTTCGGATGAGGCCGAATACCATGTCGCCTTGCTTCAATCCAGCCTTTTTGACTTGGGATTGAGAAACGTAGATATCTTGTGGGGACAGGCTGAAATTGTCTCGCCGGAGGAATCCCCATCCGTCATTCAAGATTTCGAGAATTCCGCGGCCGTACTGCGCCTCGGGGTTAGCCTTTTGGAGCAGTTCTTCGATCACAACCGAGCGACTGTGCTCCATATCTACCTTTTGCTTCTTGCATTCTTTGGCAAGTTCGGTAGCCGTCATTTTGTCGAAATGGTTGTAGTCAATCTCGGGCATCTGCTCGAGTTCGGCTGGATCATTCTTAGGCAACCCTTCTCGGCTGCGGGATGGTCGTCGGTTTTTACCGTCTGATTTTCGTGGTCGGAACGAATGCGTCATGCTGGCGTCCTAAAGGTCTGAATGGTTTTTCGTTAAAGAAAAATAGGGGAGCGGTCCACACTAGGTTCAAAAATCTAGTTAGCGGGGAGCGCGGGTTTTTGACCGCCCAACAATGCATCGAACAATCGAAGCGAAAGAGGGAAAATCAGGTGGTTACGGGATCGTCAACAAGTTGAGCGACGTACGGAAGGTTTCTGTACTTTTCCTCGTAGTCCAATCCGTATCCTACCACAAAAGCGTTCGGAATCTCGAATCCGACAAAATCTACGGGTAGTTCGTGCAATCGAGCCTCTGGCTTGCTCAGAAAAGTCACCACAGTCAGGGACTTCGGATTTCGGGTTCGCCAAACCTGGCAGAGGTGCGAAAGGGTCAATCCCGTGTCGATGATGTCTTCCACGACCACCACGTGCTTGCCTTCGATATTGATGTCGAGGTCCTTACGAATCTGCACCACGCCGCTGCTCGATTTCTGGCCGTCGTAACTGCTGACCTGGATGAAGTCGGTCATCACGTTCGTGCCGAGGTAGCGGCAAAGATCCGCCATGAACAAGAACGAACCCTTCAAAACCCCAATCATGAGCACAGGTTCGTCGCCAAATCGCTCATTAAGCTGAGATCCCAATTCAGCGATTCGGGACTTAATCTGTTCTTCGGTGATCAAAGACTTGAGCATGTCGGTTATCAGATTGTAACGCCAACTTGAGGTCCCTCGCTGGCAATTCTCAAGGAGAATCCGCAATAATCCGGTCGAATGGAACCTTCCAATGGGCATCCCACCGTTTCGGTGCTGGTACCTGCCCTCAACGAACAAGACACCTTGCGCGAGGTGATCGAACGCTTATTGGCGTTGCCGATTTCTGCCGAGGTGATTGTCATCGATGACGGAAGTACAGACGGTACACCTGCGATCTTGGCCGAGTTTGCCGGCAAGATCAAAGTCATTACCAACACTCACAAATCTGGCAAGGGCAAATCCATTCGCAACGGCTTGCTGGTCGCGGAAGGCGAGTACGTCGTCATCCAAGACGCGGACCTTGAATATCTCCCCGAGCAGATCGCTGAGTTGCTCGTTCCGCTCCAATCTGGCCAATCGCAAATTGTCTATGGAACCCGGTTTTCGAATGGATTCCCGTCCGGAATGGCCATTCCAAACAAGATTATCAACAAGCTTCTCGCCTGGATGACACGGCTCCTGTATGGACAGAAAATAACCGACGAAGCGACCTGTTACAAGGCGCTTTCGCTCACCCTGGTTCAGCAAATGGAATTGGAATGCACCGGATTTGAATTCTGTCCGGAGGTCACGGCCAAAGCCTCCCGCCTTGGCCAGACCATCCTTGAAGTGCCGATCAGCTACATCCCGCGCAATAAGCAGGCGGGCAAAAAGATCCGCTGGACCGACGCGCCCATCGCGATTTGGACGCTCGCCAAATACCGATTTTGGAAGCCAAGCCGTTAAGGCTTGGCAATTGCTCCGCCGCTACCGAACGCCGAGCCCATCCCATTTTTCATCCCTTCAGCAATCTGTTTCTCGGTCTCCGCGACTTGCTGGCGCACGTTCTGCGGAAGCGATGCATAACTGCCGAATTTCACCGAATTATCCGAGTTGTTTTGGGTCATCGTTCGGGCCAATTCGTAGTACTGGAACGGAATCACTTTGAATGTGAACTGCGATTGGGAGGCCATTCGGTATCCGTCGTACTGTGTCCCTTCTAGCCCAGCACCAGGAATCTGCGGTCCTTGCCCGGAGGTCAGTACGTTGTTGAACGCCAGTTCGCCAACCGACATCGTGACGACTTTGCCTTGCTTCGTGAGTGCTTGAATTGCGGGTTCATTTCGCCCCGCCATTGTCAACGTCCCGTCGGCAATCAATCCGTTCGGAAGAAGAACCGTTCGCTCGCTCTTCACGTCAACCCCCATTCCGAAGCCCATTCGAATCTCTCGGGTCTGGGTTCTCTGGCGAGGATCAAGTAAAAATGGACCGTCGAAACTCCAGTAGACCAACTTGTGGACGACTTCCTTCTGGTCAGGCGTCAATGAAGCCATCGGGACCGAACCGCCGCTCATTAGGACCTTTCTCTGCGCGCCATTCAGCGAGCCGTAAGCGCGATATCCGTCGCGCATAAACGCACCGAAATTGCCCATCACATCTGCACCAGTATCACCAAAGAGGGACATCGCCAAGATCGTGTCCAATGCCCCAAAATTGGGCACTTCTTCAGGACTTGCAGCGGCGTAAGTAGCCTTCTGATCGATCGTTAGGTCGGCATTCTTTTCGACAACGGCGAACAAGTCGGCCATGGCGGAGCGATTGTATTGATTCAGTCGCTGCTTGACCGGCGCGTTCGGCAAGATCTTGATCCAGCCGTTTTCTTGCGACCAATTGGAATCTGCTTGTGACCGCAATGCCTCCACATACGATTCCAAAGTTGGCTTCTTCTCCTGAACGGCGTTCAGCGTTGCCGCCGCCATCATGTCGCTGTAAACCACGATCAGGTTCTTCCCAGTCCCTTTAGCGAGGCTCTCCATCGGTCCTGAACAGATCAGTCCCAGCGGCTCATACTTGTCCGGCTGAAGCAGTTTTTCGCGCCAGTCTTTGGGCAAATTCTTTCCGGCGGAAGTCGGGTCATCTGTACCGCGGACAGCGCCGTTGACGTTGATTCGGACGGTGACGCGACCGCCACCCCCCATCATCGCTGCGGGATTCAATCCGGCGTCAAACTCCAGAAGCTCTTTTGGAAACTTCAGCTCGGATTCATTCCCAAGCTTCGGCCGATTTTGCTCCTCTTCGTCCATAAATGGAACTTGACCTAGGGTCGCGTTCGCGGTCGCCATAACCTGACCTTCGGAGTTAACGACGGACATCGAGGCCATGCCGAAACCACCCATGAACTTGGTGACGACAATATAAATTCCTGCGATCGGTCCGGAGCCCTTGTTGCTCGATGGACCGCCCATCATCATCCCGATGATTCCGTTGTTCCCTCCACTCGCTTGCAACGCATCATTGAAAACTTGTTGCTCGGCAACCAACTTTTGAGCAACCGTCATTGCTGTATTGGGTAACCCGAACTGCATCCTAGTCGGATTGAGGGCGTAAACAAACCTTGGCTGACCGTAAGCCGATGCGTAAGCTGAAAGGTTGATCCCGCTGAGCAGTTGAGTCAGCGCCCGGCCACCAGGCGTTTGCCCCATCAAATTCATGAGCCCAACGCCGCGCCCATTGCCGGATTGCAACTTCTCGGTCTCGGTCTTAAGTGCTCCAGCAACCTGATTCGCGCGGACAGCATTGAACTCAGGATTCGCCTTGAGGTCATCCAGCCCTGATTGGAGCCCGCGGCGAATTGAATCAAGAACTTG
This sequence comes from Armatimonadota bacterium, assembly GCA_017303935.1. Taxonomy (NCBI): domain Bacteria; kingdom Bacillati; phylum Armatimonadota; species Armatimonadota bacterium. The sequence continues at coordinate 524,819 of JAFLBD010000003.1, forward strand.
CGCAGTCTCTTCCTGCTCCATTTTGCGATCGGTGGCAGGAGTGCGCTGCAGAACCCAAACATCGCCATCTTGCATCCATTCCGATTTGGTCACGCTCGCGAGTTGCGCACGGATTTCCTCTGCCGATGCCTCGACGATATTCAGGCTGATAATCTCGTTCCGGATCGAACCCTTGACGCTGTACTGCTCACCCGTCGCCGCGCTAAGTGCCGTCAGGACGCTGGGCAATCGCCCGGCAGGAATGTTCACCGAAATGGCCTGAGCTGACCCCACAGCAGCCACCAGCAGTCCCAAAAAGATCGTTCGCTTCAATGATTTCATAAATCCCTCTAATAGCAGGCTATACAAGTATTTTATCGAATACCGTTCCCGATAGGCACAAAGTCTGAACGATCGTTCTGAGTACCATAGTAAATATGAGTTTTCGCATCGAATCAGATTCCATGGGAGAGATTCAAGTTCACGAGTCTCGACTGTGGGGAGCACAGACCCAACGCTCGATCCAGAACTTCCCGATCGGACGCGACCGATTTGTTTGGGGTCGCACCATGATCCGGTCTTTGGGGATTCTCAAAAAGTCCGCTGCTCTTGCAAATCGCGACCTGGGCCAGTTGCCAAGCGATATCGCCGATCTGATCGTTCGTGCCTCCGACGAAGTCATTGCGGGCACCCTTGACGAACACTTCCCGCTCGTCGTTTGGCAAACCGGTTCCGGCACCCAGAGCAACATGAACTCGAACGAAGTCATCAGCAACCGCGCCATCCAGCTTGCCGGTGGAGTGGTAGGATCAAAATCCCCTGTCCACCCGAACGACCATGTGAATCGGGGGCAATCGTCCAACGACACCTTCCCGACCGCGATGCACATCGCCGCCGTGCTCGATGTTTATGAAAAGCTCATTCCAAACGTCACGATCCTCCGAGACACGCTTCACGCCAAGTCCGAACAGTTCGCCGACCTCTGCAAAGTAGGAAGGACGCACTTGCAAGATGCCACCCCAATCACTCTGGGGCAGGAGATTGGCGGATGGGTCGCCCAAATTGATTTCTGCTTGAACGAGGTCAAGCACGCTACCGCAGGTTTGCTCGAACTAGCCATCGGCGGCACTGCAGTCGGAACCGGGTTAAACGCTCACCCAGAATTTGGCGACCTCGCCGCGCGGTACATCAGCATGGAATCAGGTCACGCGTTTGTTTCCGCCAAGAACAAGTTTGCGGCGCTTTCTGCTCACGACGCATTGGCTCAAACCTCTGCTGCACTTCGCACTCTCGCCGGAGCGCTGATGAAGATGGCCAACGACGTTCGGTGGCTCGCGAGTGGTCCGCGCAACGGCATCGGCGAAATCACTATCCCAGAAAACGAACCCGGAAGTAGCATCATGCCGGGCAAGGTGAACCCCACCCAGTGCGAAGCGCTCACGATGGTTTGCGTCCAGGTCTACGGCAACGACGCTGCCGTCGCCTTCGCCGCAAGCCAAGGGAATTTCCAGCTCAACGTCTACAAGCCGGTGATGGTCCACAACGTCCTCGAATCCATCGCGCTGCTCTCCGACGCATGCCTCTCGTTCAACGACCAGTGCGCGGTCGGCATCGAACCCAACCTCGCGAAGATCAAAGAAAACTTGGACAAGAACCTCATGCAGGTCACGGCGCTCAACCGCCACATCGGCTACGACAAGGCCGCCGCGATCGCCAAGAAGGCTCACAAAGAAGGGCTTAACTTGAAGGAAGCCGCCCTTGCTCTCGGCTACCTCACCGAAGAGGAGTTCAATGCATGGGTCATCCCGATGGACATGACTCACCCAAGCGCGTAGAAGGGCAAGATTCTGCGCCGCCCGGAGAGAACCTCGGGCACGTAAACGGAAGGCAATTAGGTTGGTGTGCAGCCTTTGCCTTCCTGTATCCGTGGCTGTCTTTCGCATTAGGTTTCATCAACGATTCGCTGGCAGTATCAGCTGCGGTCGTTCTTCCATTCGTGATCGCGCTCTATTCTGCTGCGGCTTTTCGCAAGTGGCCACATCGAGTTGCCGCGTTCTTACTTTCCATTGCCATCTGCTGGTTCCTTTCCGAGCAACTCCTGTTGTTATTAGCGAAATCGCGTTAGTAACCGCTTAGATTTCGATGATCGGATTACATCCAAAATCAACCGCCCAATTCACCAAGATTCCAGACCGCCGCGAGTGCCATACTTGGGGCGTGTCGCCAGAAGAGTTTGATCGGCCTAAGGAAGAGTGTGGCGTTTTCGGGATCTATGCTCCCTCTGAAGAAGCCGCACGATTGACCTTCTTTGGACTCTTTGCCCTCCAACACCGCGGGCAAGAGTCGGCGGGAATCGCCGTGAGCGATGGCCACCTGGTGAGGATGCACAAGGACATGGGCTTGGTCAGCCTGGTGTTCAACGAGGAGATTCTCAAGACGCTACCCGGCCATATCGCGATCGGGCACAACCGCTACAGCACCACCGGAGCCAGCGTTCTTCGAAACGCGCAGCCGATTTTTTGCCAAAGCATGGTCGGCGAAATCGCGGTCGCGCACAACGGCAATTTGATCAACACCCGCGAACTGCGAACCGAGATGGAAGCTTGGGGCGAGCATTTCGACAGTACAGGCGATAGCGAAGTCATGGCGCGCTTGTTGGTGCACTACATCCACCTTGGCCCCGAACAAGCCGTTATCGAAACCCTGAAGAAGATTCGTGGAGCGTTCAGCGTGACCGTTCTGCTGATGGATAAATTGATCGGATTCCGCGATCCAAACGGCGTGCGGCCCTTGGTGATCGGCAAGGTCGCCGACGGCTATGTGCTTGCCAGCGAGACTTGCGCCTTCGGTCCTATCGGTGGCACGGTTATCCGTGAACTCGAACCCGGCGAAGGTGTGGTGATCGACAAGGACGGCCCACGGTTCTTCCGCGCCGCCGAATCTCCCGCAGCCACGATGTGCCTGTTTGAGTTCATCTACTTCGCCCGACCCGATAGCCGAATGTACGACACTTCGCTCTACAAGGCGCGCGAAAGGATGGGCGAGGCTCTGGCCCGAGAGCATCCGGTTGACGTGGATGTCGTGGTTCCGGTCCCCGATTCTGGGATTCCTGCCGCGCTGGGTTATAGCCGCCAATCCGGGATTCCGTTTGGAGAAGGAATGACCAAGAGTCGCTACATCCACCGGACGTTTATCCAGCCGGACCAGCGGATTCGAGAGCTCGGCGTTCGGATGAAACTCACTCCGCTCGAAGACAATATTCGGGGCAAGCGGGTGGTTCTCGTTGATGATTCGATCGTCCGTGGGACGACCACCAAGCAGATCGTAAAGTTGCTACGGGACGCCGGCGCGACGGAAGTTCACGTTCGGATTACCGCGCCACCGATCAAATTTCCTTGCTTCTACGGCATCGACATGGCCTCGCGTGGCGAATTGATCGCGTCGCACAACACTGAGGCTCAGATTTGCGAAACGATCGGTGCGGACTCGCTTGGCTACCTCTCGATCGAGGGCGCGACGACCGCAGTCAGCCAGAGCGGAGAGGGTTTTTGTTTGGCCTGCTTCACCGGGAACTATCCGATCCCAGTTCCAGAAAATGTCAGCAAAATGGCGTTCGAAATGCCTCCAGACGTCGGGACTTTGGCGACAGTGGGAACGGGTCAGACGCCGCTCTTTGAAGAGAACTAAGCCGATTGAGCGCGCATTCGCTCGATCACTTCGCGCGAATAGCCCAACACTTCTTCGACCAGCGGGGACCAGTTGTAATAAATTGCGTGGACTTTGGTTGGGCAAATCAGCTGTCGGCCAAGCGATTCTTGCGGACACGTGATTTCACCTAGCGCTTCGACTTCAGCGACAAACACATCCGCCCAGCGCACTTCTCTGCGCTCGCTCACGCGGTAACAACCGAGATATTGTAGGTCGCGCAGCTTCGCGCCAGCCTCTTCGACCGCCTCACGACGAGCGGCTTCGATAGGTTCTTCAAAAGGTTCGACTCGCCCGCTCGGAATGCACCACCCACGGTCTTCGATGTTGCAAAGCAGCACTTGATCGTCCAGCCAGCAGAACACGAGGGATGCAAAGGCTCTTAGCGGCGCCCGATAAGGCGCCGGATAAAAGACCAACTGCTGTCGTCCGTGTTTTCCGACTGGAAACTTTCGCGTTGCCATAGGTTACAACCACCGCTTGAGTACAATTTTACCGAGAATTCTTTCACTTTCTACGGGGCCAAATCGCCGGGAGTCTTCACTCACATCGCGATTGTCACCAAGAACATAGACCATGCCCTGTGGCACGGTGTAGTCTCCTTCCGCGAGCGAGTAGTCCTGTGGAATGTTCAACCAATCCACTTTCTCCCCGCCTAACTTGTATACCCTCTTAATGTAATATTCACCGGGCTCTTCTCCGCCAATCACAACCACATCACCCGCGTGAATCTTGCCTACCAGCCAGTAGGCGTTGCTGGCAAGGAGTCGATTGCCGTTCAAAAAAGTCGGCTCCATTGACTCCCCTTGCACTTGAATTGTCTTAAAGTTTAGGTTGAAAAAGTATACAAATCCGAGCAGGAGCAGGAGACTCGAAGTCCCCAGCGTGATCAGACTTTTCTTGTTGGTGTTTTCCTTTTCCAAACTTTTGACTCCCTGAGCTTGCTATACTGTGAATCACTTCGAACTTACCGAAGTTCAACCTGATTAGTTGTATGGACGTCCTGACAAAGAACATTGGTCCACAGATTCCCCAACTGGTTCTATTCTTATTGTTGGCTGTGCTCGCGCTTTCCTGTATCGTCGCGGTGCAAGCTGCTCAGTTTAAGAAACTAAAGAAACAGTGGGGTGGATTGATGAAAGATTCGCGAGGCGGCTCACTCGAAGCCTTGCTCACCGAACACTTAGGGGATCGCAAGTCCGTCGCAGCTGCTCTTGACGCGCTCGATAAGCGTGCGACAAATCTCGAACGAAAGGTCGCCGGAGCGCTTCGATATGTTGGGTTGGTGCGATTTGATGCTTTTGATGATGTCGGTGCTTCCCAAAGCTTCGCCCTCGCGTTCTTTGACGAGAACGGAGACGGCGCGGTGATCACATGCCTGTACGGTCGAAATGATTGTCGAACCTACGGCAAAATCTTGGAAGGAGGTAGATCAGACCGCAGTCTGACCGCCGAAGAGCAAAAAGCAATTGATGCCGCAGCTCGTGGCGGAAAAGCTGTGCTGAGCGTATGAGCGGCGCACAATCCGATATGGTTCTAGTCGAACGCTCGCGTGCGGGCGATCGACAGGCTTTCAACGACCTCATTTATCGGCACGAGAAGCGGGCATACCAATACGCATTTCGACTGACGAGCAACCCCGAGGAAGCATCAGACATCGTCGCCGATGCGTTCGTCCGGGTTTACAATGCTCTCGGCAATTTCAAAGGCAACAGCGCTTTCACGACTTGGCTCTACCGAATTATCACGAACTGCTACCTCGACGCCAGAAAGAAAGACAAGTCCAAGTACAACGTAAGCCTGGACAGCACGGTGGCTACTGGCGAAGGCGAAGTCGAGCGTCAGATTGAAGACGATGGCCCCGGCCCAGCCGAAGAAGCCGAGCGGAATGCCCGCGAATCTGCCATGCAACGCGCGCTCAACAAGATTCCCGAGTATCAAAAGTCGATGCTCATCATGTATCACGTCGAGAACCTGACTTATGAAGAGATCGCTGATTCCCTGGACTTGCCGATCGGCACCGTCAAGAGTCGTCTCAACCGCGCCCGGCTAAGTCTCAGAGAATTACTTGCCAAAGAGTCGGAACTCTTCTCGCTATAGTCCAGTCCAAATTTCTGGAGATCAGCCTATGAAGTCAGATAAAGCCCGAGAATTCTTCTCTTCTTATTACGAAGGGTCGCTGGATTCGAGTTTGCGAACGCAATTCGAGTCGTTAATGCAGAACGATCCTACATTGCGCGAGGAGTATGCCGATTTTGCGGCGTCTCTCGATTCTCTCGGCGCGTTATCAAAAGTTGACATCGAAGTGCCTAGCGATCTCCACGAGCGCATTTCGGCAAGGCTTGATCGGCACATTTATGAGCAGAATCAAGCTAAGCCGAAGGGTTTTGCCGCATTCAAAAAGCTCTGGATGATCGGCGGGCTCGTCACCGGCGCGGCGGCAGCAACTTTGATGTTGATGAACAACAACGCCGCAACCTCGTCTTCCGAAGCAAATGTGATTTCGATCCCGACCGCGACTCAAAAGGTCAGCCATCTGGACATCGAATCGGTCGCCGGTGAGACACGGTTACTCTTCAATGCGACCGCGAATGAGGTCATCACTGTCACCAGGCTCGCCGATGGCACAGAGCTGGACACCTTCCGAATGGCAAAGGGCGACAAGCTCTCGTCGAAGCTCTCAAATTCGGGAAAAGGACCGCTCACACTAAACGTGCAACGACAGAATGTCCAAGAGTCCTTCATTGTGGTTCTGCCTGGAAGCGAAGCCAAGTCGCAACTTGACGGAGAAGGCAATTTGGTCGAGCTCGCCGAGGCAATGGCTGGAAGCTATCAAAAGACGGTCGTGCTCTACTCCAAAGCACAAGATAGTTTGTTGCGCTGGACGCTCAGCGAGCAGGCTGTCACTCAGCCCAAGCTCTCGACCCCTGGCATCATCATCGAAACCAAGGGCGACTTGATCAAAATCCGAAACTGACCAGATGTTCGGGCGCCTTGCCCGACGATGCCCAAAGCTGACGAACTTCGTTCGTCAGCTTTTTTAATTCGCCTTCGCACTGTTCTTGGCTGGCAACAACTACCCCAAGGTCAATTCTGAGGTCATCCTTGAGCCCGATTTTGTTGACCTCTTCAGAGAAAAAACGGTCCGTCCCCGATTCCAGCAGTTTGAAAACTGCCTTGCTTTGAGCCTCAGGGGTTTGCTTATTGTCCAAAACCAAGTTCATCTGCCGCAAATACGTGCTGCGCAGAAGCCGCTGCTGATCCGCCTCGTTGCCACAGATTTCAAGTGCAAGATAAAACTGTGGGGTCTCCTGTACTGGCAGTGTACGGAGTTGCTGAATGCTCTTGAGCTGAACACGGCAAGCGGAGTTGAAGCTCGCTGTATCCGCCGACTTCATCACCTCTGCAATCAAGATCGACTTCACCAGCGCCTCAGCTCGGACCTGGTCCGTGGTCGATGGGTTCTTTTCGGAAGCGATGCGCCGCAAGTGATAAATCACCAAGTCACGCGCGGCCAAGATCTGTTCCTTTGCACCGTCTCTCGATCCGTCTCCCGGCACCATCTGTGGGACATCTACCAATTGCTTTGTCCGTCGAAGCCGAATCCAGTGGTCCGCCACAGCAAAGACCTTCTCTTGAGACAAGTTTCGATGAGCGCGAAGCATCAGGGCGTCGCGGACAGGTTCGCGATACGCCGTGATTCGGTCGTTCCACTCCACCCCATATTCCGCAATCTCATATTGGGTCGAATTGATGCGGCTGGCACCAGCCAGACACAAGATCGACCCCAGCATCACCGTCCCCAAAAGTGGTTGATGCGAAAATCCCCACGCTCGCATAACGTGAATCTTCGGTTGACCTCGCGGGAATCTAAACCCGCACTGTTGCTAGTGCTTTCGCCCCATCGCAGATCAACATTCTGAAACAAGACTTCAATAATCTCAACATGTTCGAAAGATATCTTTATATGATTCAAAAGTCCTATTTCATATTTTGGACATTTGGATTCATGTATTCTGATATCGGAGCTATTGAATGAAAACTCTCCAGACATTAGATTGGGAATCGCATTTAGTGAACCGCGCACAAGCAGGGGAGCGCGTTGCTTTTGAATTGTTGGCAGACACTTACCGGGGGCAGCTGTTAGCAGTGGCGTATCGCCAACTGCACAACACGGACGATGCCAACGACGCGGTGCAAGAAGCGCTATACAAGGCGTTCCGAGCCATCCACGCGTTCACACCTGGGCGACCGCTATTGCCTTGGCTCTCGCGAATCTGCTCAAACTGCTGCATCGATATTCTTCGATCGCGCAAGGCTGAGACTGATTCGATCGACAAGTACGAATTCGCGCTGGACGATGGCAACGACTATGCGGACGACGTTGAGCAATCGATCCAAGGAAGCGTGGTGATGGCATCCGTGAATCGACTGCCGCGCCACTATCGCGAGATCTTTATGATGCGGCACTTCCGCCATATGGAAGTCGGCGAGATCGCAGCAGCGGTCAACCGACCTGAAGGAACGATCAAGAGCTGGCTGTTCCGATCCCGGAAGTTGCTTCGAAAGGAACTCGAACCGATGTTCGGCGCAGCATAAGCCAATCGTGACCAAGAGCGCGCCCATCCTGATTGGCAGGGTGGGCGCGATTCTTTGTGACAGCAAGCCAGAAATTTTTTGCCGGGTACCATCAAGGAGTCATGCGATGGCCCCACATTCTCGTTTACGGTTACGGCATTTTTCTGATCGCTACTGGAATCGAAGCCGCCTCAAAAAGCTCCATTTCGCTTATTGCGGGTGGAATTTCTGGCTTGCTGGTGCTCGCGTGCGGTTACATCATTCCGAAGCAACCGCGATTCGGCTACATCGGAGCATCCGTAATCGCGCTGTTGATCGCCGGACGTTTCATCCCCGACGCCATCAGTAAAGGCAAAATCTGGCCAAGCGCTGTGATCGGAGGAATTTCGATTTTAGTGTTTTTGGCTCTAGGCGCAGCTCACATGATGTCGAAGTCAAAGTCCGCGTCGGAGAACTAAGCCGAAACTGAGTCGGGCACAGGCGATTCTTTTGCTTCAGTTGCTGCTAGGCAAAGCGCGGTGAGAATCAGCACCGTTCCGACCGCGGTCGCAGCGGTGATCTGCTCGCCTCTAACCCACCAGCCCAGGAATGCGCCAAACGGTGCCTGCAATCCGAGCGAAACCACCATCAAGCTAACCGGTGCTTTTTCCGCCAAACGGTACCAAACCCCGAAGCAAAACAGCCCAGCGATGAGCACCAAATAGGCCATCGCCCCAATTGCTGAAGGGGTCACCTGCGCCACTGAGAGCTGCATCCTCTCGGGGATGATGAACGGCATCAACGCAAAGCTGATACTGGCTCCGATGAGCTCATATGCAAGCGCTCCAGGGCCGCTACTGGCCTTGATCACCTTGATCGCGAGGATCATTGCCAGAGTCTCCAGAAGCGTCCCCAGCAAGTAAATCATGTTCCCTGCAGTGTGACCCTGCACCAGGTTTGGCGCAGAAAATCCGACCGCCACAAAATATGATCCCAATGTCCCAATGCCGATGGCGAGCCATCGTCGTGGGCCAACGACTTCCCGCAAGATCAAAAAGGCAAGCAGTGCCGTCCAGATCGGCCCGGTGGTGTTAAGCACCGTCGACTCGCCGGTCGAGGTCATCGGAAGCGCCGAATAGTACAGCCCATGAGCCGGCGCGATCAAAAAGAACCCGATCCCAATCGCGCGCCAGCGATCTATTCCCTGGGGCAACCGAATCTGCATCATCTCGCGGATGTTGCCGCTCGCCATCGAGAGCCAGATCACCAAACAGAAAATCGACCACCTCGCCAAGGCGATCATTCCTGTAGAAAACGATTGCTGAGCGGTGATCACCGCGAGATTCACCGGAGCCCATGCAACATTAAGGCCAGCGAGAATTAGAAACAGTCGAGCGTTCTTGCTCAAATCGGAATCCGCCTTAGATTCTCAGCCTCCGAAATTGGGAAGAGCCCTCCGCCAAACCAAGATTCACCGATCTTTTCTACTCGGGTCACTCGCCCATCGCCAACTCGGAGTTCGGTGTCACTCTCGATCGCGGCCCAGATTCGATTGACTTTGCCCCGAGCGTGAATCCGGTGAACAACTTCTTGCCCCAAATAACAGCCCTTCGTGAAGCTGACATGCGCCTTTACGAATCCTTCGCCCAATTCCTGCGGGAAGGTCTTGGCATCAATATCACTGCCGAGTTCTGGCCAGCCTCTCTCTAAGCGGTTGCCAACCTTGAAGTCCCCCAAAACCTCGAAACCTCGACCGGTCCAGACTGGGTACGGCCCCGGTGGGATCGGTTTCATTTCGACATCTTCCATGATCACGTAGGTTTCTAAACGCTGTCCCAAGATAGCGATTGACTGTGGATCTGCGACGACCACGACTCCTTCAGGTGTCTCACTCAAAGTTCCGAGTCCCACAATCTGCCCTGTCGCGCTGGTCAGGCAGAACGCGATCGGAGAATCCGGCGACAGAAGCCGAACGTCCTGCGTGATTTGGCCTTGGAGCCAATCCCGCACATCATTTCCGGTCAAAATCGCGCATTCTAGATTCACGTCGAAGTTCATTGTACTTTTTGCTCAATCCGTCAGCCAGCACAGCACCGATTCAGACACAATCAGAAGGTGATGCTTACCGCGCTCCTAGGACACGCCGTCCTCACTTCTACGGTAAACCGGTTCGATCTGGCAGCCCCATTACCGAGTATTGCGCCAGTCCGAATTGATAAGATTGGCAGCGGAGTCGGGGTTGCGCAACAGTACGCGAGAGCGCACGGCCTCCAAGCGAGGATTTTGTGGGTGGACGCCACCGCAAACATGAACGCGTACAACAGCGCGGAGAAGATCGCGGCTCTCGTCAAAGGCGCAAAGCAAATGGGATTCAACACGATATCCCTTGATGTGAAGCCTATCGTCGGCTATACGATCTACCCTGGTCCGATCACCGAGCAACTCACGTCTTGGCGAGGCCAAACCATCCCTGCCGGATTCGACCCGGTACCAATTTTTGCGGAGGAGTGCCACAAAAATGGACTCCAACTCCTTTGCTGCTTCAACGCGTTTTCTGAGGGGCATCGCATGGCGAAGGAACAAGAAGGCAAGCCCGACTCACCGTTTGCAAATGGCAAACCTGGCCCTGGCTATGCCCATCCCGATCAACAATCGGTCCAAGTTAAGTTCTCTCCTTCGGTCACGATCGGAGGCACCTCGTTTGCACTTGAATCGAGCGTGAACCCGACCCAAGTAGACGCGAACAAGGGCGCAATCTACGCGAAAGCTCCAACAGCGAAAGGGGAATTCGTGCTGATCGGACCGGATCGCCGAGTTCGGGCTTATTCCGGAGTTGCACCTAGCACGGGCGAGGTCGTCCTGCGACTACCTAGTTCCAAATCGTCTGGCGCCCTGCTTGGTCAGCTAGCAAAGATTGGATCAGTGGCCAGCTTCACAGTATCAAGCGAAAACCAAAATCAGATTCCTCTGATGATGAATCCGAATCATCCGGCCGTCGCGGCTAGGATGGCCGAGGTTATCCGAGATTTCGTCAAACGATACGACGTAGACGGCGTTCTATTCGACGACAGACTCCGATACACCGGAATGGATGGCGACTTTTCACGCCTCACCCAGCTCCAGTTCGAGTCGGAAATCGGTCAAAAGGTCAATTGGCCCAAGGACATTTACGAGACGACTTACGATTGGAATCTCAAATCTGGAATCCGTCCGGGCAAATACTGGGATGCTTGGTGGGAATTCCGGGCCAAGAAGATCAAGAATTGGATGAGTTCTATTCGCAACATCATCAAACAAGAAAGATCACGCACCAAATTGGGGATATATGCAGGTTCTTGGTACGGCGAATACGATAACTACGGAGCAAACTACGGTTCGACCGACAACATCCTCGGATTTAGCCAGATGACGGCTGGTTTTCGTCAAGCAGGCTTTGCAAATTTGCTCGACATGTTCATTGGAGGGTGTTATTACCGCGTCCCGACGATTTTTGATGCCATGGTCGCCGGCGCCCCGAAAGGTCAAACCATCGAAGCTGGTGCGCAGATGATCAATCGAGCCGTGAACGATGAAACTTGGGCGATCGCTGGAATCTCGCTCTCTTCATTCGCACAAAACCCGGAGGAAGTCCGCGCGGCCCTGCAGGCTTCGGTGGCGTGCAGTCAGGGCGTCATGGTGTTCGACTACTCGCATGAGATCGAGAAATTTGTGCCTCATCTCACCCGCGCATTCTCTCGCCAGGCCGCCGCTCCCTATGCTGATCCAAAGCACCTCACGGAAGTGAGAAAGTTGAAAAACAAGCGAATCCAACTCGGTTACAAGTATCCACCTGCGTTCATTCAGGAGGGCGCGCCCGGGATTGGCCACTAGCCCGAGTCCGCTACCGGAAGGCACAGTTCTCTCGGATCGCTACCATCTTCGGCGATTACTGGGGCAGGGCGGATTTGGCATCACTTATGAAGCGCACGACACCACGCTAGATCGGCTCGTGGTGATCAAGGAACTCGCCCCGTTTGGTACAAGCCGCGACGAGTTTGGAACGCTCAGCTTTCATGAATTGAGCCCTGCCGCCGTCCATCGACTGCGAGCGCAGTTTCAGCAAGAAGGCGCAATCCTAGCACGGCTGAAGATTCAGGGCATCATCCGCTGTTACGAGAGCTTCCAGCAGTTTGGAACCGCTTTTTTGGTGCTGAGCTATGTTCCGGATGCGTTGACGCTCGAGAAAATCTGTCTGCGCGATGGCCCGATGGATGAGCAGGCAATGCTCGGAATCCTCGACTCACTGCTCCAAATTCTCGGCGATCTGCACCGCGAAGGAGTGCTGCACCGAGACATCAAGCCTTCGAACATCCTGATCGACTCTGCCGGGAACGCGTATCTGATTGATCTGGGATCGGCCCGGCAATGGCATAGCGATCTCACCCAGAAGCACACTGTCGAATTCACTCCTGGGTATGCCCCGATCGAACAGCTGAGCGACTTTGCCAGACGTGGCCCGGGCACCGACCTTTATTCCCTGGCGGCATCGGCCTATCACGCCCTGACTGGCACACCACCGATCACCGCCAACGACCGCGCTGCTGGAATCACTCTGGAGTCCATTGGTGCGCTGCGACCCGACCTGAAACCGGCAACGATCCAAGCCATTGACCAGGCTCTCGCGTTCAAGATTGAAGATCGCCCTCGCAACGCCTTCGCGATGGCCGAACTTCTCTTCCCTTCTCAACGCGAAGAAGCCCCATCAGAAAGTTGGGAGAAGCTCGATCAAATTCTCGCAGAATCTAGCGCGCTCAAACCTGATCGGTTCGAATGCCCGAGCTGTTCCGGCCCGCTCGTGCAGCCCCGCCCGCAACGATTTGGCACCTGCATCGTATGCCGCGAAGGCAGGATTCAACCTCGAGCAATCGAAAACTCAGCCTGCCCTATCTGCCGCGCCGGGTTCTTGAGGCCGATTCGGAATATCGCTCCGCTCGCTTTCTGCCCAAAGTGCCGAATCTCACGGCTTAGAAAACAGGGGGTCAGTTTGCCCTGGCAGACCAAAAAATATGCCTGCGAGGCCTGTCAGGAACAGTATTCGGAGAAGAATGAAGTGGTGACCGAGCTTTCATCAGGAAAGTCATACAGCTGGAACAAATGGCGTGATAGCTCGGGGCGACAACCCATGGTCCATCAATGCGACACATGCAAAGCCCAATTTGATGACGAACCCGATGGAAGACGGCTGCTCGTTTTTCCGGTCCCCAAACCCGACACTTGGCAGCGGCTGTATCCCGAAGAATGGGGGCGAGTGGCACTCGGCCTGGAGCCCGGAGTTGGTAACGCGACTTGCGAGCACTGCTTTGCGGAGTACTTCCAAGATAAAGATCACTTGACACTTTTGGATGCCGATCAGGATCCGTACGACGTGCTCACCGAGATGCAGGGCCGGCTTTTGACCACAGATCAGGCGCGGTGGATTGCCGCTGGAAAATGGAGCGGCAACGAGGGCTTTGCGTGCGATCGGTGCCACACAGAGTTCGATTCAGTTCAAGAAGGAGAACGACTCTTTTCGACTTCCAACGAATCTCTCGAACCCTACATGGGCCAAGTCGAATTTTTGAGCGATTGGCATCGCCTCTCGCGTGGGCTTCCCCGAGAATCTGAGCTGGACGATTTCGAACAGCAGTTCATCGACAAACTCCACGAGGCATTTTGCGCGGGAGAACTGGTCGAGAATCAGTTTTGGAATGGGCGAGCGAGGGCTGAATCCAAGGAAGCAAAGTTGGTCGCAGACCAAAATGGGATTCACTTTGGGGCTTGGCTGAGGAAGGAGCATTGGCCCTGGAGCGAGCTGTTGCAAGTTCGGGCGATCTCGGAATCGGAAGTTATACTTGAATGGTCCGATGCCACCGAGCATTTGAATTTGGACCCAATGGAGATCAGCCTCCAACTCGAGTCTGGTCGACGGACACTAACTTTCACCGCAATTCAGTTTGCGGGCCGCTGTCAGACCGAGATCGAAAAAACACACCAGGTGGACGAGCAATAGCTCGTCCACCTGATCTCAATTCAAAACGATTGAATTACGCGCCGACTTCTTCGACATCGACGTTGGCTGCTGCCAACGAATTCCGCTTTGACTTCTGCTCGCTAACCCATTCCTGAGTCTTGCCTTTCACTTCCTTCAGCTTATCGCCGACTTCAGCACGAAGTTCCTTGCCTTCTTTAGGAGCGTACATCAAACCGGCGGCGGCACCCACCAAGACGCCCAGTCCGAAACCGGCCAACAAATAAATCAAAGAATTTCCATTTTGGTTGTTATCACTCATATTTTTGTCCTCCGCTATTTTTTCAAGCGCTTGCAATTCATTATTTACTTCACTTTCTTCGATTCCGTTGCATTTCCTGCCCCGATTGCCTTAGATTTTGAAGAATTTGGAGACTGCTTTCGCTTCTTTAAGTATGCCGCAAACAGTTGAATTCCAACCGCAGCCAACTTCTGCCAATTCGCATTTCCAGGCAAAGACAACAGGTTTTGCATCAAATCACCTTGATGAGCTGGCTTCTTGTGCAATTGCGCTAGTTGTGCGTGATGATCTTCGAGCGTCTTTTCCAAGACCTCGATGTTCTTGTTCATCTCGTCCACCGATTTCGATAAGGATCGGAGCGATTCCAAGACCTTTGTAATCTGATACAGAGCCGCGCCAGACACGGCCAAAGCGATGATTCCAATGACAAGGGCTAGCGTTTGCATATGGTTCCTCCAGCGATGACGGTGGCGCCCTTATAGGCGACCGCGATTTGCCCCGGGGTCACCGCACGGACAGCCTGCTTAAACACGAGCTTTGGTTTTTCGCCTGGCACAAGCATTCCGGGTTGTGGGGTCATGTTGTAGCGTATCTTTGCGGTGATTCGCAGCGGTTCATCCACGGGTTGCGAATAGAAAACGTCTTCGAGCGGTACTTCCGTTTCAAGTAGTTCATCTTCTTCGCCGATGATGACGCGATTTTCTTTCGGTTCGAGTTTAAGCACAAACATCGGTCGACCGGTGGCTACTCCGATTCCGCGGCGCTGTCCAACCGTGAATCCCGCAACACCGGCATGCTCTCCCAACTTCTTTCCGGAAGAATCCACGATTTCTCCGCCTTCGAACATCTCCGGACGGGACTTCTTTAGGAATTCAGTGTATCCGCCCGCTTCTGCCACAAAGCAGATTTCCTGGCTATCAGGCTTATGCGCGACCGGCAGATTGTAGTCCGCCGCAATCTGACGTGTCGTTGCTTTCTCCGAGATCTCACCGAGCGGGAACAAGGTCTTGGCAAGCCGTTCTTGGTCCAGCATATAGAGCACGTAGCTCTGGTCTTTGCCACCACAACTGCGAAGCAATCGGTAACGATCCGTGGTTGCAGAATATCGAATTCGGGCGTAGTGACCGGTCGCAAGATGCGTGCAGCCTAGTTCCTGCATCGTTTCGTACATCGACTCGAACTTCACTTTCTTATTGCACTGCACGCATGGATTCGGCGTGCGACCAGCCGCGTACTCGTCGATGAAATTCTCGATCACCGTCTGCTTAAATCGATCCTTGTAGTTCAGAACGTAGTGCGGGATATCCAGCATTCGAGCAACTCGGCGAGCGTCTTCCACCGCGCCAAGAGAACAGCACCCCGCGTGGCGTGGATCCTTCTGCGATTCTTGCCAAATCTGCAACGTGACGCCGACTACATCGTAGCCTTTCTTTTTCAGGATCGCCGCGACGACGCTCGAATCTACTCCGCCAGACATGGCGACTAGGACCGTGCCAGTTTTCTTTGGCATCAGCGCCGAGCCTCGTCCGGGAAGTACTTGTCGTAAGGAGGTGTTGTGGCCAAGTTATTGATTTGCTCGTAGTCGAACGCGACAGGATCCTTTTTGTTCAGGTACACGATAAAGGAAGGCGTCGTGTTAATCCCTGCATCAGCCAGGACCTTCATGCCTTGGTCTAAGCCGACGAACATCTTCTGGTCGGTGTCTTGATAGATCTTTTTCCATTCCGAACCTTTGACTCCGACACGGTCAAGCACCTTCGAGATTCCGTCGATGCTTGTGGCCACCGAGCCTCCGGTACCAAACATGATCTTCACAAACTCAAAGTACTTTCCTTTCTCTCGCGCATATTCCGCGGCAAGCGCCGCAGGAAGACTTAGCTCATGGCCCTCTAACCGGTAGAGCGGCAGCGAGCGAAATCCGATGTTCACATTCCCTTTGCCGAGCCGTTCGAAATCGTAGATGAAGGTGCCGACCTGCCGGCAGGATGGGCAATAAAAATCTCCCACTTCTACGATCGTGATCGGCGCATTTGGATTCCCGTGAAGGTAGCTCGGATCAGGGATGATATCTTCGTATCGCAATGCGGGCACAGGCTGAGAGCCTGGCTTGCCCGTCTTGGTGGTCACCACAGCGTAGGCGATTCCGATCGATGCGATTAACGCGAATGGAGCCATGAACGACTCAGCGCCGCTATCTCCAGGCTCTGGCTGCGGTTGCTTAGAAAGTAGCAGGGTGACGATAAAGGTCAACGTCATCGTGACGGCCGATCCGAAACACCACGAACAACTTCGGTGGAGAACCTGAGTGAGTTGGTAAACCAGGCCAGCGCTGATGGCAGTGCCAATGCCGCTAAAGATCAGCCCGAACTTTACTAGGAACCCATATTTAGAATGATTGAACGCCCGGAGCACTGCTACCGTGAACAGCACAAGGTATGCAGCGAGCCCGAGAAAGGCGATCGGGAATAGCCCGAAAACGAGGGCTTCTTGCTTACCGATCAGCCACTCGCATCCACCTTCACCGCCGCACGGGACGATCTTGAACTGAGAGTGCGAATAGCTCAGCACCGAGGCAATGCAGATTCCTACGCCGCCCAGCAAGATCAATAATCGGTTGAGGTTCGTCGCTAGCACTGCGAAATTATACGTCTTGGAACCCTCGCAAATTCCAGTTCACGGGTACCAGAACTCGATTCAGGTAACGTACTCTCGAAAAGGATCGTTACATCTTATGATGCGCCTAAGAACTTCCATTGCAGCATTTGCCCTAATCTCGGCAATCAGCCACGCTCAAACTCCGGTCAGCTTCAAGCGAACCTACACCGAAGGCATGAAGGATACGTACTTGATGAGTTCGGACATGAACATGCGGATGGCATTCATGGGCGAGGAATCCAGTTCGAACATCAAATCGACCGCGGATGCGATTTTCACCTACTCCAAGGTTCAAGCCGATGGCACGGCAACCCTAGATTTTCTTTTCACCAACGGCAAGTCGGTCACCGTCAGCGATCCTGCCGATGAGGAAGATGGCGAGGAGAAGGACGACGACATCAAAGGCACCGCCAAGATTGACCCGTTTGGAACTCAAACAGAAGTCAAAGAAGAAAAGAAACCCTCTGAAGAAGACGAAGAGGGCGACCCCGTCGTCAGCGCGCTGGATTCGCTGACCTCTGGCACCGGAGGCACCTCGTTCTTGCCCACCAAACCGGTCGTTCCAGGCGATACATGGACGATTCCACTCGAACCGGACCCCAAGGATCGACTGTTCGAAAAAGACTCCGTAGCCACAGGAAAGTTCATCGGTGAGAAGGAGTACAAAGGCCAACTGGTTTGGGTAGTTGAAGCCACGATGTCACCCAAATTCGAACTCAACGAGAAAGATCTACGCGAGCAGGGTGCGACCCCACCTTCCGGGGATATGGAAGAAGTTGACATCACCATGGAAGGCACTTTGGTCAGCAAGGTCGTCTACTTCGTCCGCAAATCCGACAAGAAGGTCTTGCTCCAAACCAGCGACATGAAACTGGACTGCACGATGAACTTCGTTGGTCTCGAAATGAAGTTGGAAATGTCAGGCAAATTTAATCTGGAATCCAAAGACTAGCTTCGAAAATTGCCACTCATCTAGGTTCAGCGGGTACCCTTTTTAGATTCGCTGAACCATGTCTGACCTTCTTATTTCTCCCTCAAGTCTGCAAAATTCTCCTCGGACAGAATCCGTCCGAGGCACTTATTTTGTGCAGACTTGGGGGTGCCAAATGAACGAAGAAGACTCGGAGCAGATTCAAGCCTCTCTAGAGCAAATCGGTTTCACGCCCGCCGATAGTCCTCGGCACGCTCACGTGATCATCCTCAATACTTGCAGTGTCCGGCGAAAGCCCGAAGACAAAGCATTCAGCTTTCTGGGGCAGCTTGGAGTTCAAAAGCGCAATCGCCCCGACATGATCATTGGAGTAGCGGGTTGCATGGCTCAAATTCGCGCCAAAGAGATTCGCCAGAAGGCACCACACGTGGACTTCGTGATCGGCACAGCGCAGCTGGCACAGATTCCCGGATTGGTCGAAGAAGCACTCCAGCGACGCAAATTCCAGGCTCGCCTTGCACTTCCCGAACGGCGCGGCGCAGTCGTAACAGATATCCCAGTCCGAGCGGTGCGCAGCGCTGCAAAGCTCAAGGCGTTCATCCCGATCCAGTACGGTTGCGACAAATTCTGTACGTACTGCATCGTGCCGACGACTCGCGGCCGGGAGCGAAGCCGCCCCGCCGAAGAGATCGTTGAAGAAGCGACCAAACTCGCGGCATTGGGCACTCGCGAAGTGACTCTACTCGGCCAGACCGTCAACAGCTATGGCAAAAACCTCGCCGAAGGTCGTGTATCGTTCGCCAAGCTCCTTTGGATGCTAAACGACGTTCCCAATCTCAAGCGAGTGCGGTACGTCTCGCCCTATCCACGCGACTTCAAAACCGATCTCATCCAGACAATCAAGGACTGCCCGGTGGTCATGGAGCACGTTCACATGCCACTTCAATCTGGCAGCAATGAAGTCTTGCGCAAGATGAAGCGCGTGTATACGGTGGCTGAATTTGAAGCGATCCTGACCGAGTTGCGAAAGACCATGCCTCAGGTGAAAATCACCACCGACATGATCGTGGGATTCCCTGGCGAAACGGATGAGTTGTTCGAGGAAACGATGGAAGTGATGCGCCGAATCAGGTTTTCCGGCGCATACATGTTTGCGTATTCTCCTCGCCCTGGCACTTCCGCGGCAGGCCTCGATCAAGTTCCAGAATCTGTCAAACGGGATCGCCTCAACGCGCTCATCGACCTGCAAACCAAGATCACTGTCGAAGAGAATGAGCGAGCGGTTGGCGATGTCCTCGAGGTCTTGGTTGAAGGTCCATCGCAGAAAAACCCCGGATTACTCCAAGGTTATTCACGCGAATATCAAATGGTCCACTTTTCGGGCAAGGACGAATTGCGGGGTGAGATTGTCCATGTCAGGGCTACTGCCGCGCACAAGTGGGGCATTTCGGGCGAACTAATCTGATTAGCGGTGGGTATCCCATTCCGCAGAGATTTTCGGCACTGGTTGGTAACGATTCGCGAGCTTCTTTGGCGAACTCATCACGACTCCAGATCGCTTGATCGGCAGGAGGCTGAGGACAAACCATCCCACAATTCCGAACAATCCGATGATGGACCATGCCCAGTGGTATCCCTTTGACAGCGTGAACTGGATCGTCGAATAGATGTAAACCAGCAGCGAGAACCCTGAAATGGCGGTACCAAGTTGGACCAATTCTGAGAGCTCATTGAGTTGACCATAGCCATACGCGCCTGCGCCAATCACACCGAGCAACATCGAGGCAATAGATGTCCAGATGGCGGTTTGGAAGCAGAGTTGTTGTGCGTTTGATCGGGCTGATTGTTGCATGGTCAATTCCTGAATTCTTTCATCAGCAAGTCGTGGGCCAAAGCGCGATGTCGCTGAATCTATCCGTCAGAATCCGGTACCCTTCAGGGCACTATGCCCATCGAGGTTGCGATCGGAAAAAACTGTCCTGAAGAGATCAATACGCTCATCGAGATTCCTCGTGGGAGTACGAACAAGTACGAATGGGACAAGGAATCAGGCTATTTCAAGCTCGACCGAGTGCTTTATTCGCCTTTGTTCTATCCATTCGATTACGGCTTCATTCCGCAGACGCACTATCTTGATGGTGACCCGCTCGACGTTTTGGTGATGGTTTCGCACCCCACCTTCCCCGGGTGCATCGTTGAAGCACGTCCGATCGGCGTGTTGGAAATGAAGGACGACAAAGGCCCGGACGAGAAGATTCTCTGCGTGGCAGCTCGCGATCCGAGATTTGGGCATCGAACCCACTTCAACCAAATCAGCCCGCACACGCTGAAAGAGATCATGCACTTCTTCCAAGTCTACAAAGACCTAGAAGAGAAGTTCGTGGATGTGGTGGGTTGGCACGGCCCAGAGCTCGCCAAGAAGCTCATCAGCGATTATCGAACCGATATCGCTGAAGGCTCCACTTACGGCAATTGGTGATCTCTCGCCGGATCAGGCTTGAGTCAATTTGTATAGGATTCGCGCATAAATCTTTGACATCTTGAAGATGTGCTCGATCTTGCATCGCTCATCGGTCTGGTGTGCTTCGCCATCTCCGTCCCAACCTGTTCCGATAGCGACAGTATTCGGCACTGCGCGGGCATAGGTGCCGCCGCCCATCACGCCTGGGGTTTTCTTCAAGCCAGTTTCAGCTTCATAAGCATCGACAACGGTCTTGACGAGCGGATGTTCCAGAGGGAAATACAGTGGCTTGCTATCGGTGAACGAATAGACCGAGGCCGTGATTTCGAGTCCGGCGAGGTGCTTCTCGCACATTGCCCGCACGTTTTCTCCCTTCCAGGTCACCGGGTAGCGTACCGAGTAAGTGAATCGAAGCGAGTCGGCGGTTGTTTCTGCCACGCCCAAATTCGCGGTCAGGTCAGTCAAATCATCCGACCCATGGATTCCCAGGCCATCGCCGGCAACATGTGCCATCTCAAATAGTTGTTCGAACTGAGTTTTTTGATCAGCAGGCGCGATTTCCATCCAGAACCGTAACACTCGGGTGGCTGCATTGTCGCCGCCGAACGGCCATGCGCCATGAGCCGCCTTTCCTTTCGCATCCACGGTCAGAATATTGCCGTTCCATGCGTACGTGAGGTTTGCATCCCAATTCTTAGCGAGTTTCTCCTCAATCTCAGGCCGAGCCGCATCCAACACAACGAGTTCGCCAACAGCGTGGTCAATGACGATGTTGGAACGCTGGCCACCAGTCAAGCTCTTGATGGTGATTCCGCCAGTGATGAATTTCACATCGGTTACCAATCCGGCGATCCCCTTTTCGGCATGAATCAATGGCCAACCCGCATCTGGAGCGATGCCATAGGTCGGTGCCTCTTCGGTCTTGGTGTACCGGTGAATGCACTCGAATCCGGATTCTTCATCGCAACCAAACACCGTTCGAATGCGGGCACCTGGATCGCCGACAACTTCCTTGATCGCACGAGCAGCGTAAAAAGCAGCGATGGTCGGTCCCTTGTCGTCGATCGCGCCACGGGCATACACATACCCATTGTCGATTGTCGCGCTGAACGGATCGTACTTCCAGCCCGGGCCAACCGGAACCACATCAAGGTGACCGAAGATTCCGATCATCTTCTCACCAGATCCGTACTCTGCGTAACCGCAGAACCCTTCGAGATCGGTGACCTCCATTCCCCACTTCTTACCAAGCCCTAAAGCCATGTCGAGCGCTTCTCGATTGGCTTGACCAAACGGAGCATTCGGTGCCGCTTCGGATTCGACGCTTGGAATCTGAAGCAGCTTTTGGTAGTTCTCGAGAAGTTCAGCTTGATGTTCGTCAAGCCATTTTTGGATCGCCTTGATGGTTTGCTCTGGCATGCCTACCAGGATACTTTGAACTTATCCCGAGTTTCCGGCGAAATCCTCGTATCTTTGATATTGTCAGCCTGCTCACTATGATGGAACCGAATCCTTTGCGGGCGTCCTAGGGTCATCAACGCCGCCGCAATGGCCCAGGCGCCCGTTTTATTTTTGTCGGTCAATCCGACCAAAGTCCTAGTAAAATCACCAGCATACGAATTCACAGGCGATATTCTCTTGTACAAACAAATATCTGGAACTTCGATGAACAAGTTGACTACCAACCGTAGTAAGGATTGCGGTTGAATGAGCCATCGATTTGCGGCAGATATTGCGATTATTTTGCAAAAAGTCGAAAATCGATATCAAGAATTTGATCAGGACGTGGAATTGACTTCTCGGCGGCAACACTTATAAACAAAAAGTAAGGGGTTGGAAGAATGGCTATGCCTAGCACAGCACGAACAGAAATGGGACCACGAGGTGTAAGACTTACACCGACGGAGGTCAAGGTTTTGAGCTTAATCGCTCAGGGCCACAGTAGTAAAGAAGCAGCGGACAAGCTTGTTGTCTCGAAGCGCACGGTGGATTTCCACTTGGCGAACATTTATGACAAGCTCCAGGTGAATAACCGGGTACAAGCCCTGCGAATGGCAACCAGATTGGGATTGATTCCATTTGATCCTGTGTTTGGTGGCGGAAGCGAAGCCTAAGCGGTCAATATCAGCTTTGTCATGAGCCCTCTCGTTTATCGGGAAACGAGGGGGCTCTCGCTTTTTTCAGGGTAACTTTTGTCCGACGTGGGGCTCTTAGACTTCATCTATCCTCCAAGGTGCGCGCTCTGCGGCCAGCCAGAATCCGAGGCGATCTGTCACTCCTGCTGGAAGGAAATGGAGCCTAGCCAGAACCCAGTGAGTCTCTTCAGCACGGCTGATCAGATCCAGCGTGTGCTCTGCGTTTACTCTTACTCCGGACGAGCCTCTCAGGCGGTGTGCCGTCTCAAATACTCGAGGTCCACCGGCCTAGGCCCACCGATGGCTCGGCGACTGTTTGAGTTCTATAGCGCACAAGGGCTGGCGATGCCACACATCGTTCTCCCCGTTCCGATCCACTGGCGACGGCTCTGCATGCGCGGGTTCAACCAAGCCGCGATACTCGCGACCAAATTTCCACAGTTCGAAGACCACAATCCCCTGCTTCGCGTTCGGTACACCCGCCCCCAAGTCGGCCTAGATCCAGATCAAAGGCGCATCAATATGCTGGGAGCCTTCCGCGCTGGCGAAGAGGTCAAGGGCAAGGTCGTTTTGCTGGTCGACGATGTCTACACGACGGGATCGACCGCCGAAGCATGCGCCATCGCATTGCGCGAGGCTGGTGCAAGCCACATCAGTGTACTGACCTTTGCGGGCTATGGCGGCGTCAACGACCCTTAGATTTCGGGTTCGATCAGCCCGTATCCGCCCTCGTTGCGCTTATACAGAACCTCAACTTTCCTGGTGTCCTGGTTTTTGAAAACGAAGAACGAATGGCCCAACATCTCCATTTCTAGCGCGGCATCTTCCACCGTTTGGGGTTTCAGAGAAAACCGTTTGCGCTCACGAATTCGAATCGGGGCATCGTCTTCTTCGTGATGCTCCGTGGGTTCATCAAACCCTTTCGGCACCTCCATTTTCTGGTGTCGATAGCTGTCGACAATTCGCTTTTTGATCCTCCTGAGACGATTTTCGAGCTTTTCGCCCACTAAGTCGATCGCGGCGTGAACCGTACTGTGGGTCTCTTCCCCACGAATCGTTTTGCCATCAGCGAAGATCGTGACCTCGATCAGGTGAGTCGGTGATTTGCTGTATTTGAGTTCACGATGAACCACTTCGACCCGAGTTGCTTTGTTGAAATATCGATCAAGTCTTGAGAGCTTCTTTGCGGCGTAATCGCGGTCGGTTTGCTCAAGGTTTCCATCTGCGTTTCGGATCATGACTTCCATCATTTTCGTGGTTCCTCATTCAATTCGTACGACCGTCGCGGTGGCCATTGTTGCAATCCCTTCGCTTCTTCCGATCGCACCTAATTTCTCGTTCGTCGTCGCCTTTAAGTTCACCTGCTGAGGATCCAGATTTAGTTCATTCGCAATGGATGCTCGAATCTCGCTGCTGCGCGGCATCACCTTGGGCAGTTCCGAGACCACCGTGATGTCGATGTTGCTGATCGTCCAGTTATTATCAGCGAGCCGCTTTCCGGCCTCGCGCAAGAAGATCATCGAAGAGGCATTCTTCCATGTTGGATCCGTGTTCGGAAACAGTTGGCCGATATCTCCCATGCCGACCGCACCAAGCAAGGCGTCAACCACCGCATGCAGTAGCACGTCCGCATCCGAGTGCCCGTCCAGCGCTGGAGCGTCCTCAAAGCACACGCCACCAAGCCACAATTTTCGATCCGGATCTGTCGAAAATGGATGGATATCATAGCCAAACCCGGTTCGAATCACGGTTCTAGCTCCAAGCTGAAATTGCGCCAATGCATAGTCTTCTTCGGTAGTGATTTTGAGGTTCGATTTATCGCCAGGAATCAGGTGAATAACGATGCCGTTCGCTTCTAATACACCCATATCGTCGGTCGCAGAATCCGGCGCATTGCGATAAGATTCAACCAATAACTTATACTTAGCGCATTGCGGTGTCTGGACAGCCACCAGAGAATCTCGATCAACATGCCGTCCATCGCTCGACTTCAATGAGTCGGCGATTGGCAAGGAAGGGCATGCGGTGCCGTGCACTTTAGCTTCGGCGATGCACCGGGAAATCAGGTCAGCACTCACCAAAGGCCGGGCCCCGTCGTGGACGAGGATCAAATCATCTGGTTCAGCCTGGAGTGCGGCCAGGCCCCGTTGGACGCTTTCAATTCGTGAACTTCCGCCCAGCACCGCGCCCGGTACTTCGGTCATCAAACCTTGATGGGCGACGATCAACACGGTACCGACTTCGGGGTGGTTCGCGAAGGCATCGAATGAACGCTTCCAGACTGGAACCCCCGCCAGCGAGAGCAGCAACTTGTCCTGGCCAAAACGCTGGGACGATCCGGCGCAAAGAATGAGGGCGTGGACTCGCGGCATGAAATCTATCGTAGCTTATCGGCGAGGCTTCGCGATTTCTTCGGGGACGTCAGAATCTGGTGGCAATTCGGCGAAAATCATCTTGCCGCGCTCGCTCTGGTGAACCTGATTCACCACGACGATCGCGTCTTGACCAATCGCACGCTTCCCACCGTCAACGACAACCATCGTCCCGTCTTCAAGGTAGCCGACACCTTGCCCAATTTGCGATCCTTCGCGCTGGACATGGACCTCCATCGACTCACCAGGCAGAACGACGAATCGAACGGAAACGGCCAAATCGTTAATGTTCAAAACACGAACATCTTGTAGTTCGGCTACTCGGTTGAGGTTGTGGTCATTGGTGACGAGGTCCGCCCCCAACGCGCGCGCCAGCCTCACCAGTCGGCCATCGACGCCATCGCTACCCTCAGGTGCTAGCCGATCATGTGACCCCACTTCCAAGGTGAACTGGGACTGCAGTTGTTTGAGAACATCAAGCCCTCTTCTTCCCCGCTGTCGCCGCAGCGGGTCAGCGTTGTCGGCGATGTACTGAAGCTCGTGAAGAACGAACTTCGGAACGTACATCTGTCCGTCCAAAAATCCAGTTCGGACGATGTCGTAAATCCGCCCATCGATGATCACATTCGTGTCAAAAATTTTGATGTTCGAACGTCGGCCCCGCCCAAAGTTTCTAGACCAAGGCAGAACCTCTTCCATCGACTTGAGCGCAAATACCGCCACTGCGCTGATGAGCACCATCAGCCCTAGGCTCATGATCACCCCATTGATGATGCCCTGCGAATTGAAGAGCACCATAAACGGCACGGTGATGATCACGCCGACGCAGCAGCCAATGAAGATGTTGGCCTTTTCGCCGCCGTGCATGTCGTCCCAGCGACCGACCAACTTCGAAATAAAACGGAATGCCAGGCTCCCGAGCAGTGATCCAACGAAACCACCGATGACAGCCATTGCCGATCGGGTGAATGGGTTTAGCGCTGCATCGTTCGGGTTTTCGATTTTCAGCTTGCCAGCTGCGGCGAGATTGCCGTAAACGTAGGCGAGTCCCTGCGCGCCCGGCTCATAAAACAGAGCCACGCCAAGGCAAGCGCCCAAAACGATCAACCCAATTTGCAGTGTCCTCAAAAATCCCTCAACCTATCGATATCGTACGTCTCCGAGCCCTATTTCGACGCCCTCAAAGACGGGAAAAGTAAACGCATCCTCCACATCACCCTGCGCGAGCTTAATTCGGGTTGCATTCGTCGGCTGATTTGCCCGGGTGGGATCTTGCATGATCCACTTTGAACCTGAAAAAACCTCGACCCAAGCATGGTACAGCATTTGACCGTCGTAGTATATGAGCCCGCTGACGACTCGGGTAGGAATACCAGCCGCCCGCATTATCGTAGCGGCGAGAATGGCGTAGTCCCGGCAAACCCCTTCTTTTGAATCCAAAATCTCATTTGCGTTTCGCAGAACACCAATCGAGCCGTTGTCGTTCATCACGCCCATGACGTACTTGCTGATCTTGCGCGAAGCCTCCAAGGAGTATTTGGAATTCCCAACGACTTTGGCCGCCAAATCTTTGAAGCGCTTCTGGTCCGAAGGGATGTGCAAGCTCGGCTGAATCCAACGCTTGTTCGCTTTGCTCGCGGCGACCGAGATCAAATCTCCGTTCGAGCGGTCTTCTTGCGTAGGATGGACGCTGACCACCCATGTCGGTCCGGCCTTACCCAGAGTTTGATAATTATCGGACGGAATCTTGGACAAATCTGCACCAGAAACGACGTACTCCACCAAAATGGTATCCAGGGATCGCTCGAGGTTTGGTTCAACTCGGATCGCGGCGGTCGTGCCAATGTCTGGCCGATCTTCGCCCACGCCTCGCTTGGCTTCAGGTTCTGATTCCGGCACCATCATCATGCCCAACGCGGCATCAATACGAATGACTTCTCCTTTACCGTCGAAGTAGATTTTGGTCAAAGAACGAGGATCACGAACCTCGACCAGGGTCCCGGACCGCTTTTGCCCCTTGACGAGCAATTCAGCCGGCCCCTTCACTACCACTTCGTTTTCGATCAAGCTCACCGTCGTCGGGTCCAAGACCATCACTTTGAAGCTCTTTGTGGCGTTCGCCCCGCCCAAAACGAGCATATTGGTTGCGTCGTCTACCACCTTCACACCGGCGGGGACTTCGATAATCTTTTGCGAAATCTGACCGTTGTTGTTGATCTGAGCGATGATCTTCCCAGGTTCAAAATTGGCGACTACGGTCTGCGTTCGCCCGCTACTTTCCATATCGTAAGTGAGCTTCAGCGGGCTCGAATCCTTGTTGTAATCCGTGCGGCTGTTGATCTGCATGTCGAGATCGGAACCCAGCAGCTTGCCTTTCATCACGGTGAGGCTCTGCGAGGAGGCTGGTCCACCGGGAATCGCCGGAGGCAACGACCTCATCATGGAGTAGCCGATCTTCGAATCTCCGATATAGATCCCAAACCAAGAATCGGCAGCAAAGCTTGCCGCCGAAGCAATCGCCACAAGAAAAACTGAGAGCGCTCTTTTCATCTTTCTCTATTTTTACTGGTCGAATCGGGGCAATGGTTACGTCAAAGTGAGGAACAGAGGACGGTTAGGGGACTTTTGTCGCCGAAAGGGGGCTGACCCCGCCGCCGGAACCTCTCGATGTCGCGTATCCTTTGAGAGCCCTATGTCTAAGCTTGTCATTGTTGAATCTCCGGCGAAAGCCAAAACAATCTCTCGGTTCTTGGGCAAAGGGTACGAGGTCTTGGCCAGTTTTGGGCATGTCCGAGACCTTCCACAAAGTGCAAGCGACATTCCAGCCGAGTTCAAGAAGTTAAAGTGGGCAAAGCTCGGCGTCAACACAGATTCAGAGTTTGAACCTCTCTACATCATCCCCGACGACAAGAAGCGACACGTCGATAGCCTAAAGAAGGCCGCCAAGGATGTGGACGAAGTCTTACTCGCGACTGATGAAGACCGCGAGGGCGAATCGATCTCGTGGCACATCTTGCAGGTCGTCAAGCCAAAGAAATCCACCAAAGTTCGCCGCATCGTCTTCCATGAGGTCACACCAGAAGCGATCAACGAGGCACTTCGAAATCCTCGCGATATTGACGAGAGCCTGGTGAAGGCCCAAGAGACCCGGCGAATCCTAGACCGGCTGTACGGCTATTCTCTTTCGCCGCTCCTTTGGAAAAAGGTCGCGCCAAAGCTCAGTGCTGGGCGAGTGCAAAGCGTCGCCGTCCGGCTCACCGTGATGCGAGAGCGCGAGCGAATGCAGTTCGTCAAGTCGGAATACTGGGACCTTACGGCGAATTTCAAAGTCGATGCTGGTAGCTTCGACGCCAAGCTGATCCGAGTCGATAACCAAAAAATCTCCTCCGGTCAATCGTTTGATTCGACCACTGGAAAGCTCAAAGACAAGTCGTTCTTAATCGATCAGGCACTTTGCCAAAGCCTTCTGGAAGCGGCCAAAGAAGGCAACCCTTACAAGGTCTTAAAGATCGAAGCGAAGCCGGGACAAGAAAACCCTCCGAAGCCGTTTCAAACCTCGACGCTCCAACAAGAGGCCAACCGGAAGCTTCGATTTTCATCGAAGCGCACGATGCAGATCGCCCAGAACCTCTATGAAGGTATTGACCTGGGTGGCGAGCGCGTCGGTCTGATCACCTACATGCGAACGGACAGCTTGATGCTGAGCGCGAATGCACTCAAACAAGCTCGCGACGTGATCGTTGACCTGTATGGCAGAGAGTACTTGCCCGACAAGCCGGTCCAATACCGAACGAAAGCAAAGAACGCGCAGGAAGCGCACGAAGCTATCCGACCGACCGATCTTTCGAAGCGGCCGCAAGATGTCCAACGATATCTCACCGACGAACAATTCAAGCTGTATGAGTTGATCTGGAAGCGGACCATCGCCTGTCAAATGTTGCCGGCCCAAGTTCTTCGATCGACGGTCGAAGTTGGCACAAAGAGCAAAGGTCGCGATCTTGTATTCTCTGCCAGCGGCCGCCAAATTACGTTCCCTGGCTTCCTCCGGGCTTATGTCGAAGGTAGCGATGATCCTGAGGCTGAACTCGACCAAAAGGAATCAATCCTGCCACCGCTCAAAGAAGGACAGTCCGCCGTGCTCAAAGATGCGAAATCGCTGCAGCATTTCACGATGCCGCCCGCGCGATACACCGAGGCATCCTTGGTGGGCAAGCTCGAGTCCGAGAGCGTTGGTCGGCCGAGTACCTACGCCAGCATCATCAGCACGATTCAAGATCGCGGATACGTTTTTAAGCGTGGCAACGAACTCGTGCCTACTTTCACCGCGTTTGCCGTCACTGAACTTCTTGAGAACAACTTCGAAGAGCTAGTCGACATCGAGTTCACGGCCAAGATGGAGGACCAGCTTGATGACATCGCCGACGGAAAGCGCGACGCGACCGAACACCTCAAGGCGTTCTATCGCGGGTCAAATGGCAATCCTGGCTTGATCGAGCAGATCGATGAAAAGGCGCCAAACATCCCGTTCCCTGCGCTCAAGATAGGCGATGATCCGGGCTCGAATAATCCGATTGTCGTAAAGGTCGGACGCACCGGGGCGTATCTCCAACGCGGCGAAGGTGGTCAAGGAAACACCGCCAGTCTCGATCCAGAATTGCCGCCCGCAGACCTCACACTCGATTCGGCGCTTGCGATGCTCGCTGGATCCGCCGACGGACCGAAGTCAATCGGTACCGTGCCAACTTCGGGCAAACAGGTTTTCCTCAAGACCGGTCGATTTGGCCCGTACCTAGAAATCGAACAGACCGAAGAAGAAATCGCCCGTGGGGACAAGCCCCAGCGAGTCAGCCTGCCACCGGGAATGAAGGCCGATCAAGTCGCCGAGGAGGATGTCCCGCTGCTTGTGCTCTTCCCGCGCGATCTCGGTGAATTCCCTGATTCCGGCGCGCCCATGACCATCGCCATCGGACGATTTGGCCCATATCTCAAAGTCGGCGACGAGTTTCGAAACATTCCAGACTGGCGCGCGGCGGCGAAGTTGAGCGTTGCGGATGCGATCGAACTCTTCCGCACTCCGAAAGCCACTCGAGGAAGCCGAACACCAGCCTCCGCGATCCAAGAATTTGGGAAGCTAGAAGGGGCCGAAGGGAATGTCCGCGTGCTTTCTGGTCGTTATGGCCCTTATGTCACCGACGGCAAGACGAACGCCACACTTCCAAAAGGAACCGCGCCCGAGTCGATTTCAGCCGATGAAGCGCTGAAAATTTTGCTCGCAAAGGCTGCTGCAGGACCGACAAAAACAAAGAGGGTGATTCGTCGGGGCAAGTCGCGCGTAAAATAAAGTGTAATGTTGACTTCGTTGATACTCGCTGGCCTCACCATGGCCTCTCCGTCCCCACAAGACGGCTCCCTTTCTCGCTGCAAACCAGCCGAAACAGGATTCTATAGTTTCAAAGTTAAGGACATTGACGGCAAGGATTTTGCTTTCAAGTCACTACGCGGCAAGGTCGTGATGGTCCTGAACACAGCTAGCAAGTGCGGTCTCACGCCGCAGTACTCCGGCTTAGAAGACCTGTACAAGAAGTACAAATCTAAAGGTTTTGTGATTATCGGATTCCCTGCCAACAGCTTCAAGAACCAGGAGCCTGCTCCAGAAGCAGAGATCAAGGCGTTCTGCACTCAAACCTACGGCATCACCTTCCCGATGATGTCGAAGATTTCGGTCAATGGCCCGGACAAGCACCCGCTTTTCGATTGGTTGATCAAGCACTCCGACCGTCCAGAAGACGAGATTGAGTGGAACTTCACAAAGTTCTTGGTGGACAAGCAAGGCAAGGTTCGCTACCGATTTATGCCACGGGAAGAACCAAATTCTGGGTTCATCGGTAAAGCGATCGAGACCCTTCTGTCGGATGGCGCAACCAAGCCAGAGACAGCTAAGACCTCTCCGTCCAAACCCTGATTCGGCTCAATACGGCTTCAACGAGGGATCAACTTCTACAGCGTAGGCGTTGATCCCTCTTGCTAAATTCCAGACTTGCTTGAATCCAGAATCCAGTAGGAACCCTGCCACGCGTGCGCTTCGGGCGCCCGATCGGCAATAGACGACCGTTGGCGCATTCGGGTCGAGCTCACCAAATTTTGATGCGATCATGCCTAGCGGAATGTGAACGTCGTTTGGCAACACTGAAACTTCTCTCTCATCTGCCTCCCGAACGTCTAGCAAAACTAAATTAGGAAATCTTGTCCTAAATTCCGCAAGTTCCGAAGGTTGTATTTCAGGAATGGCCACGATATCATTCTAACCTATTGCGACGGATTCTCTTTGAGCTGCAGCCGCTTCGACTCGAGGACGCAACAATGCATGCTCAGACTTTTCTAAACTCGGATCGCTCGAAACAATCATTGCGGCGGCTTTGCGCGCATCTTCCAAGATTTCAGCATCACGGATCAAATCGGCAATTTTGAATACTTGCCCGCTCTGCTTGGTCCCCATCAAGTCTCCCGGGCCACGAATCCGCAAATCCTCTTCCGCCAGCCTGAAACCATCTTGAGTTTCCACCATGATCTTCATGCGCTCCTCTGCATCGGGAGTAGTGGCATCGGCGACTAGAATGCAATAGCTCGCGTGCTCGCCACGTCCTACCCGCCCGCGAATCTGATGAAGCTGACTCAGTCCAAAGCGGTTGGCGTCCTCGATAACCATCACTGAAGCGTTCTTGACATCAACGCCGACTTCGATCACCACCGTGCTGACCAAGATGTCCAGATTGTGATCGCGAAACTCCTCCATCACCGCTTCCTTTTCCGCCGGCTTCATCTGACCATGAAGCAGCCCCACTCGGAATTCAGGAAAGGTCTCGACTTTCAATCGGTAAAAGAGGTCGGTCGCCGCTTGCGCCTGCATCTTTTCGCTTTCTTCGATCAGCGGGCAGACAACGTATGCCTGGCGACCCTCTTGCACGAGCTTGCGGACGCCTTCGTAGACGGACTGCCGCTCATTGGTCCTTTTCCAGTGCGTCTTGATTGGCTTTCGGCCTGGCGGTAGTTCATCGATGACGCTCTTGTCGAGGTCCCCATAAAACGCCATCGCCATCGTCCGCGGAATTGGGGTCGCTGTCATCACCAGAATATCCGGCGGGATTTCAGACTTTTCTTTGATCGCCTGCCGCTGCTTCACTCCGAATCGGTGTTGTTCGTCAATCACGCCAAGTCCAAACCGGTGAAACTTCACCGTGTCCTCGATCAGAGCATGAGTCCCGACGACCACCAGAGCTTCGCCGTTTGCGATCTTATCTAGGCTCTTCTTTCGCGCCTTGGCATTCTGCTTGCCCATCACGAGTTCGACTTCGATCCCAATCGGATGGAAGAACCGCTTCAATCCGGCGGCATGCTGCTCGGCCAAAATCTCTGTCGGCGCCATCAATGCGGCTTGGTAGCCAGCTCGCACTGCGGCGAGAATCGCGCAGGCCGCAACCGCCGTCTTACCCGAACCTACGTCGCCTTGCACCAGGCGATGCATCGGGAACGGCGCGCGCATATCATCCCATATTTCATTGACAACTCGGCGTTGGGCACCAGTGAGTTCAAACGGGAGCATTTTGGCGACATCTTCCCAGATTTCACCGTGCGAAAAAAGGCCGCCGGACGAATGATCAAAATCGAATGCAATCCCTGTCTCGCGATGGGTCGAAGCTCGGAGCTGCGCCATCACCACTTGTGGCACCAGGAATTCGTCAAACACCAATCTTCGACGTGCTTTGGGCACATCATCCAAGCTCTCTGGGTGGTGTAATCGGGCGATGCACTCGCGCTGATTTCCGAGCCCAAACTTGCGCCGCAAATCGGATGGCACAAAGTCCTGAAGTGACGGAAGCAACTTCTCCATCACCGACGAGACCGCTTTTCGGATGTTGCCTTGGTTCAGACCGTCGGTCGCAGGATATATGGGAACAATGCGCGCAAAGGACTCGCCGTCATCCTCGGCGTCCAACACCTCGAACTCAGGCGAAGCGATTTCGTAGCTGTAACGGCCCTCTTTGACTGTTCCAAACGCGATAATCTCCCCTTCGCAATCTCGGAGCTTTTTCGCGATCCAAGGTTGATTGAACCAAACAAGTTGCACCGATCCCGTTCCATCGTGCAACGTCGCTTTGATTGGAAGCGAACGGCCACCCGAGGGGCGGTAATCAAGCTGGCGGATGTACCCACGAACCGTGACCTGCTGTCCGGGCCGAATCGAAGCGATCTTCGGAAGTTTGCTTCGATCCTCGTAGCGACGGGGAAAGTGTTCGAGGAGCTCTTGAGGAGTGCGGATCCCAAGTTTCTCATAGGATTTGGCAAGTCGCGGCCCCACCCCTTTTACATATTGGAGCTCTGAAACAACTTGATCCACTGGCGAATTCCCCAATTTCAATACTAATAGACGCACGTCAACCTGTTTCGGATTCAGGCCGATTCAAACTAAAATAGCGCATGAGCGACGACACCCCCAATTCTCCTGAAGAAATTGCTGAGGAAGCGCGGCAGAAGATTTCCGAAACTTCGAACGAGTTTGAAGCCAGGATGGCTGAGCTCGAGAAGCGCGGTGCCGCCGCAAAGGCTCGCTATGAAGCCACCAAAACCAAGGTCGCAACCGAGCGAAAGGAATCTGGAGATTCGGCAAGGGGATTGGGCATTGGCCTGGCTGTCGCCTACGCTATCATCGGTGCGCCGCTGGCGGGATTCGGGGCTGGATTCCTGATCGACAAGGCAAACGGTGGCGACACTTGGAAAGGGATTCTCGGACTCATCGGCTCCGTCGCAGGCGTAGCTTACGCAATACTCATTCTTAATCGTGAAGAAAAGAAGCGCGGCTGAAACCATCTTTCTGGATTACCGGTGGTTCTTGGCGGTGTCAGCGGCAATCGCGCTCATTTACCCGTTCACGCTGGGACTCCCGTTCATGTGGTGCTACCTCATCGGGTTGGTCGGGACGCTGATCAACACTTTGGGACTGTACGGGATCATCCATTTGCTCGGCGCATCGTTCAAAGAACAAGCTCAACCCAAGGGAGCCGCCGTGTTTCTCGTGCTCCTGTTTTTCATCAAGCTACCGGTGATGATCGGGTTGATGATGTACGCCCGAACGTTTGGCGAAGTTCCGGCAATCCATTTCTTTGTGGGACTCGGGGTGGTATACTGCTGGGCCATAGGGTGGAGCCAAACGGTCAAACGTTGAGCCCCCTATTGTTCTGTATATGTGGGACTTAATTGGAAGAGGAACGATGCTCGCGGCCGGGGCAGCACACGGCGAAGAGCATGGCGGTGGTCACGGCCCAGTTGCTTACTGGGGAATCATGTTCTACCTTGGGCTGGTCGTCATCACATTGTTCGGATTGATGCACTTCGCCAAGCAAGGCCTCAACACCCGCTTCTTCAAGAACAAGCTCACAGCCTCATTTGAGCAACTTTACTACTTCATCGAAAACCTCGCGGTTGGAATCATCGGCTCCCACGGTCGAAAATACATCCCGATGGTGATGGTTTTCTGGATGATCATCTTTGTTTCGAACATCTTCGCGTTGTTCTTCCCAACTGGCCCAACCGCTGACCTCGGGTTCAACGCAGCACTGGCAATCATTGCGATCATGTATGTCCAGTGGGAAGGTATTCGGGCGAACGGTGTGTTCGGCCACTTTTCGCACTTTGCTGGCCCGAAGCTTGGGATGGCACTCATCCCGATCACTGGCATGATCTTCATCATCGAACTCGTTTCGGAAATGATGAAGATGGTTTCGCTCTCACTCCGACTGTTCGGAAACATCGATGGCGGCCACAAGGCTGCCGAAGCGATGAACGCATTGGGCGAATCCGCTTACGTTCCAATTGGCGCGTTCTTGATGCCAATCAAGCTCCTCACCTGCGTGGTTCAAGCACTGATCTTCAGTTTGCTGTTCTGCGTTTACCTGAGCTTGGTGACGCATCACGACCATGACGAGCATCACGACGATCACGGACACGCTGGTGACGGGCACGATGTGGCTCACCATGAACTGCAAGCCGCCGTCTAAAACGAATTTAACTCACCTCAACTACGAAAACAAAAACTTAGGAGAAAGAAACAGAAAATACTATGAGCATGGTACCTCTCGCACTTGGTTTGGCCGCACTTGGCGTGGCCATCGGTCTTGGAATGATCGGCAACGCAGCTATGGCTGGCATGAGCCGACAACCAGAAGCTATCGGCAAATTGCAGACCGCAATGTTGATCGCTCTTGCGTTCGTCGAACTCGTGTTCTTGCTTACCGTCTTCGTTGGCCTCGGCTCGGTTAAGTAACCCACTTCTATCGTCTTCGCTGGTCCGGATTCTAACGATTCGGACCAGCCCTAACCTTCTTCACGATTTTTACACTCGAATTTATGTCTAACGAGGCTAAGAACAAGCAATCCACGGCAAGCGCAGTTTCGCGCATGGTCGTTGGAGCTGTCGCCATGGTTGCCGGCATGTACGCGAATCATGTGGGATTCTTCAAATTCATCGAAGACCCACTGATGGCACAGGGCATTCCACTCCAACTGGGCAAGACCGTGTCCGTCATCGGCGTCATGTTGATCTTGTTCCCAGTGATCCGGTCCTTCTTTATCGACCCACTGGAAGAAGCAATCACTTCGCGCAATTCCGAACTTGAAAAGACCTTCTCGGAAGCCGAAGCACTGCGCGCTGAAATGGCTGCAATGAAGTCCGATTACGAAAAGCGAATCTCGGATACTGAAGCAGACGCCCGCGAAAAGATTCAAAGCCAAATCAAAGAAGCGCAAGACCTGCGCACATCTTTGATGGCCGACGCCGCAAAAGCCAAGGAGCAAATGATCGCTCAGGCTCAGCAAGAAATCAACCTCTCCAAGGAGAAGTTGATGACCGAACTGCGAACGGAAGTCGCCAACCTCACTCTTTCGGCAACCGAGCGAATTCTCGGCGAGAACGTGGATTCTGCAAAGAACCGCAAGCTCGTGGCTGAATTCATCGAAAAGGCAGAGGTGCCTAGCGTCTAATGGATTCCCGAGTCGCCGCACGTTACGCACAAGCACTGTTTGATGTCGCCAAGAAGGACGGCACCATTCAGAGCGTGAGCGACGACCTCAATGCCATTCGCTACGCCCTCAAGGCCGATCCGAAGTTTGCCCAATTCGTCAACGATCCATCGACCAACCGAGATAAGAAGCTCAAGCTGCTCGAATCGGTATTCAGCGACCGGATCACCGCCTTGACGATGCACTTGCTGAGGTTGCTCCTCGAAAAAAGACGCGAAGGGCTCATCTCCCTCGTGTCTGAACAGTTCGAGACCCTGCGAAGAACCTCTGGAAATATCGCTTACGCCGAAATCGTGAGCGCAGACACTCTTTCGGAAGCGGAGCAAAAGGCCATCATCAAGCGGCTCGAAACAAGCTCCGGCAAATCAATTGAAGCCACTTTTAGCGTTGATCCTCACCTGCTGGGCGGGGTCAAGGCGCAAATCGGCAATTTCGTTTTGGACGGCACCGTCCGCGGCTCTCTGAACCGGTTGAAGGACCGGATCCTCTACGACGTTTTAAAACAAAGTTAACCTGGTAAGAACACATGGCGATTCGACCCGAAGAAATCACTTCTATTCTCACCCAAGAACTTCAAAAGTTCGAAAGGTCCGTTGAAGTAGACAATGTTGGCACCGTACTCCAAGTTGGAGACGGTATTGCCCGCGTCTACGGCCTGCCCGATTGTCAAATGGGCGAGCTGCTGGAATTCCCTGAAGGAGTTTCTGGCCTGGCATTGAACCTCGAAGAAGATTCGATCGGTGCGGTGCTTATTGGCGACGAAACCAAAATCAAGGAAGGCGACAAGGTTCGCGAAACCGGAAAGATCATCCAGCTTCCAGTTGGTAAGGGTCTGCTCGGCCGCGTTATCAACGCTCTCGGTCAGCCTCTCGACGGTCTTGGACCAATCCACGCAGACGAATTCCGATTGATCGAGTCGAACTCCCCAGGCGTTGTCGAACGACAACCAGTGAAGGAGCCACTCCAATCCGGTATCAAGGCTGTTGACGCCATGATTCCTGTGGGCCGCGGACAGCGCGAGCTCGTTATCGGCGACCGCCAGACCGGAAAGACTTCGGTCTGCATCGACTTTATCATCAATCAGCGAACCACTCACCAGCCCGGCGAGTCCCCAGTGTTCTGCATCTATGTTGCGATCGGCCAGAAAATGGCTAACGTCGCACGTGTGGTAGAAACCCTGCGACAAACTGGTGCTCTGGAATACACCGTGGTTGTGGTTGCATCCGCTTCGGACTCGAACGCAATGCAATACCTCGCACCGTTCGCTGGTGCGGCAATTGGTGAATACTTCCGCGACAACAGCATGCACGCTTTGGTGGTCTACGATGACCTTTCCAAGCATGCTCAGGCATACCGCGCACTATCGCTCTTGCTCCGACGTCCTCCAGGACGAGAAGCTTATCCAGGCGACGTTTTCTACCTTCACAGCCGCTTGCTCGAACGAGCTGCAAAGCTCAGCGACGAAAAGGGTGGCGGTTCTTTGACGGCACTCCCAGTCATCGAAACCCAAGCTGGCGACGTTTCCGCATACATTCCGACCAACGTGATTTCGATTACAGACGGTCAGATTTACCTTGAGCCCGACCTGTTCTTTGCTGGCGTTCGCCCCGCAATTAACGTCGGTATCTCGGTGAGCCGTGTGGGTGGTAACGCTCAAGTCAAGGCGATGAAGCAAGTCGCCGGTAAGATCAAGCTTGAAATGGCACAGTACCGAGACGTTGCTGCATTCGCACAGTTTGCAAGCGACCTCGACAAGGCCACTCAAATGCAGCTCCAGCGAGGTCAGCGACTCACCGAGCTTCTCAAGCAAGGACTCGCAGCTCCAATGGACGTGATCGATCAAGTTATCATCATCTTCGCAGGTACTGCAGGAACGCTCGACCAGGTTGAGAATAGCCAAGTTTCCGCACTGGAACAAGCCATCCTCAAGCATGTGCACGAGAAGTACCCAGACGTGGTCGAGACACTCAAGTCCACAAAGTCCATGTCAGGAGACATCGAAGACAAACTCAAAAAGGCTTACGACGAAGCCCTGAGCAATTTCAAGGGCTAATTAACCACTTCTTGGACCGGGTCCACCATTAACCCGGTCCAGACTAATCTAGATTTATGGCAAACCTGAAGCAGATCCGGGCGAGAATCCGAACGTCAAAGAACATTCGGCAAATCACACGAGCCATGAAGCTCGTGGCAGCTGCACGTCTCAAAAAGGCGCAGGACCGAGTGACAGAGGCACGTCCCTACAGCGAGAAGATGCGAGAGCTCATGCTCAGCCTTTCTTCCGGGGGAGATTTGCCAACGCATCCACTGCTCGAAAAGCGCAGCGGAACCAAAACCTGCCTTATCATGATCTCAGCCGATCGCGGACTCGCGGGAAGCTACAACACAAACCTGATCCGAAAGGCGTTCGACTGGCTTAAGGAAGGCGGAAACACCTCTGACGTGTTCACCGTCGGAAAGAAGGGCCTCCAGTTCTTCGGCAAGCGCGGCTACCACATCGCAGGATCGCACACCGTTCCGACAGCCGGAGCGCAGTACGACGACGCCGTCACCGTTTGCAAGTTCGCCAGAGAAAAGTTTGAATCCGGCGAATACGACCGAATTTTCATCTGCTACAGCAAGTTCTACTCGCCGATCCGACAGGTGCCGCAGATTGTCCAGATTCTGCCAATCGAGCCGCCAGTCACCGACGAAGAACCCACCGCCAGCAAATCCTACACGTTCGAACCAGACGCCGCTTCCCTCCTCGGGACGCTGTTGCCGAAGTACCTCATGAACCAGGTCTTCCAAGCTATGCTCGAGTCCACAGCCTCAGAGCACGGAAGCCGAATGACCGCCATGACAAGCGCCACGGATAACGCAGGCAAAATGATTGAGAGCCTCACGCTCAAGGCAAACCGCGAGCGACAAGCCAACATCACCAAGGAAATCTTGGAAGTGGTCGGCGGAGCAGAAGCCTTAAACGGCTAATCTTGCGATCAGATCACAAAAAGCCAGGCCAAACGGCCTGGCTTTTTTGGTAACCGCACCCACCGCAAACCGTCAAATTTGTGTGAGAACCAGAGGGGTACCGGTTCGATTTTTTGTCCTGCCAATTCTTGGCGGGTTGGCGTTACTTTCAGGGTGCGGCGGGAGCGCGGCGTGGGGCAGAAACCAGCTCGCCACGGTAGAGATCAACTCCGCGGCCATCGAAGATCTCGATCTCATCGTCGTCCCAAACGAAGGCGGGCCAGACGCAACAGTCGCGTGTAGCGAGAGCTACATCGGGTTTGATTGCGGGCGGCTCATCGGACCAGATTTCACCCAAATCAGGTTCACCACAAGCTCCCAGGCCTCCCAACATCCCTACCGAGTGTATGTCCGAAACAACGGATCACGCACCCGCCGAGTCTGGCTAGATGTCTATTTCGACAACAAACCAAACTACTCCTACGGGTTCGATGTCTACGCGGGCGAGACCCGGTGGGCCGCCGTCGTCCGCAGAAACAACGCCGGAATCCGCTAAGGTCCTAGGTCTTTTTCCTCAAGCCGCCACAACCGTTGTAAAACAAATGTTACGAGTTGGCACTCGTGGGAGTGGTCCGGCAGAGGGGTTTGCCGGGCTCACGATTTACGGCGGCCATCGCCACCTCGGCGGTCGATGTCCTCGTCCACCTCGTCCTTCATATACCGCTCAAAAAGCTCGTGATCGCTCAGCGGTTTTGGCGCGGGCCGGGTGATCTTCTTCGGTTCGGTGGCCTTCTTCAGCCGTTCCAAATCCCGCAGTGGCTGGTGAGAAAGCGGCCGATTTCCGCCCTTTTCCATCCGAATTCCGTGGTCGGCCAGATGCTGCTGGACGACGTGCGCGAGCTCCCCAAGCCGCCCAAATCGCCGGTCGGTTGGCGTCAACAGCTTCAAATCCACCCGAAAAAGGCCGTGATCTAGCACCAAAAACGACTTCGAATCCACCGCCAAAGCCCGGTTGGATGACCGCACCGAAGTCAGAGGGTACACAAAAGCGTCGACATCGTTGTGGTACGCCAGCACAACATACCGCTGGAATTTGCCGCTGAATTTTTCCAGCGAGGTCCCCTTCGCGACGCAGTGGCAAACCACTCCATCAGCCAACATTGGGGGTGTCCTTCAGCTTCCAAAGGTACAGGCTGGCATAGCTGCGGACCGGCGCCCAAACCGCCGCCCGCTCCAAAATCTGCTTCGGT
This sequence comes from Armatimonadota bacterium, assembly GCA_017303935.1. NCBI lineage: Bacteria > Bacillati > Armatimonadota > Armatimonadota bacterium. Next base: position 565,173 of record JAFLBD010000003.1, read on the forward strand.
TTTGGGCGTTCCGCCAGGCCGTCCAGCCGCCGAATCCCCTCCTGAATCCCGAGGTCGCCGGCAGGCATCACGTCCGGCCGCCCGAGGCTAAACATCAGCACCATCTGGATCGTCCATTCGCCAATCCCCTTCACCGCGATCAGCTCGTCCAGAATCGCTTGATCCTCCATCTGGTCGAATTTTGCAAAATGGATTTGGTTTTGGCGCGATTTTTCGGCTAAATCCAGCAAATAGCCCGCCTTTTGCCGGCTCAATCCGACCTCGCGCAGGCTCTCTGGCGTGTGCCCGGCAAACGCTTCTGGGTTCATTTCCCCCTCCAGCCCCAGCCCCGCCAGCACCTTGTTGTAGATCGAGCGCGCCGCCGCCACCGACACCTGCTGGCCGATGATCGACCGGGCAAACGAGTCAAAATTCACCGGCTTCGGCTCGAATCCCAGCGCGCCATGATCTTGGATCAATTGCGCCATTTTGGGGCATCGCGACGCCAGGATGGTGAGAGGATCGACGGGCATACTTCATACAGTACCTGCCCGCGGCCTCCCGCCGACGCATCGATTTGTCACCGGATTTTGCGCAGTCCTCCCCGGAGTATTTTGTACAAGTTCACCGCCTTTTGTTGCATACGCCGGAGATATTTGCGCGCACCTAGGAGTGGATTGCGTGCGCTCCCAGGTGCGCAGAATTCTCCCCGGAGATCGCGCGGCGCACCCCGGAGTTCGCGCCGATTTCTCCTTGGTGCGCGGAATCTCCTCCTGGGATTTCGGCTCGCCTTCCCTGCTGCTGCCGCACAAATAATGAAACCATCATGCATTTTTTTCAACCAAACATATACTTTGTGTGAAAATTTTATGAAGGCATGGAATGGAGAAAATACGGGGGAACCGTTCCCCAGAGGTACAAAAGAATGCCGAATAATGATTATTTACCGGATCAAGACGAGGCCTTGAAGGCGTGGGCGCTGAACTTTGCGGCGCGATGCGCACAATACGACTCGGAATTGAATCTGAATTCCACTGATTTGTTGGCCATCGACAACGCGACCGACGGTTTTGCGAGCGATGTCAAGGACGTGCAGGAAGCGAAAGACACCTTGCAGGGCACGGTGGCTGTCAAGAACAATTCGAAGAAGTCCATGACCGCCTTGGTGCGGGGTTACGCCAAGCAATTCAAGGCGATTCCGGGGATTTCTCCGCTCATTTTGAACCAGCTGGGCATCGTGTCTTCGAGCACCGCCGGGCCGGTGGTGATGGTGACCGAACTGACCGTGACGGGCTGTGACAACGGCGTGAACTCGCTGAAATGGAACCGCTCGACCAATTCTGACGGCACGATCTTTATTGTGGAGTATCGCCCTGCAGACAGTTTGGTGTGGGTTTTTGGCGCCGCGGTGACCAAGGCCTCGTTCAACCACACGGGCCAGGTTCCCGGAGAGATGGTTTGGTATCGGGTGACGGCGACCCGGGCCGGGGTGAATTCCGCTCCTTGCCCACCGGTGGCCGCTTATCCTAGCTCGGGCGGTGCTGGCCTGAGCGAAGCCGCCTAATCCGCCATTTACGTTCCTTTTGGGTCTGGCTCCTAGCTTCCGCTGGGGGCCAGATTTGCTTTTTGGGGCTGCGTGTTTTTGGGAATGTTGCTGAATCTGCCGCAAGTTCGCGGCTAGCCATGAGGACGCCCCTTTGGAGTCCCGATAACTATAACATCATGGGTTCGAGCACTCGTACGACTTTTAATCCAGCCGGTTTCCTGGGGAACCTCAGTTTGGGTCAAAAATTGATCGGCGCTATTGTCAGCGTCATTTTGGTGGGATCGATCGGCACTCTTGGTCTTTCTCGGGCGATTGACCGCACCGAGAATCAGATGTCGGATGTGATTTTGCCTTCGATTGAGATTTATCAATTGGCGAGCCAAGCCCGCAGTTATAACCAAGATATGGGCTCAAACATGTACCTTTTTGCTTTGACTGGCGACCCGAAGATTGCCGAAGCGAAGGAAAAAGCGGACGAAGACTTTATCGAGACGATGAAGGTCGTCATGGGCAAGATCGAGAAATTGCCAAACAATTCGAAGCTGCTGGAGGCCGCGGATAAGGTTGGCAAGGCCGACGAAGAGCTCTGCGCCCCGAACGAAACGAAGGCGATGGATGCCTTTGAAAAGGGCGACAAGGCCACCGCGCTGAAGGTGATTTCGGGCGATTATGCGGCGGGGAGAAAGGAGTTTGAATCCGTCTTTTCTGCCTTCCAGCAAGAAATCAGCACCTATTACACTCAGGCGAAGGACATTTCGGTTCAGGAAGCGCACAATGGCAAGATTTTTGGTCTGATTGCCGCAGTGGTCTCGGTCATCTTTGGTCTTGTTATCGCGTCCGCCTTCTCGCGGGTTGTGAAGAACACCATCGCGGGCATGTCTTTGCAGTTGGGCAAGGTCCTTGAAGAGAATTTGACCGCGCTGACCAACGGCGTGAACGCGCTCGGTCAAGGTGACCTTTCGCATAAGATTTCGATTTCTGAACATGACGAGGTGGTTCGCCGCAAGGACGAATTTGGCGTTTTGAGCGAGATGATGGGCCGGTTTATCCGGGATACGGAATCCGCTTTGGAAGCCTTGCAATCTTGCCAATCCACCTTGCGCAACGTCGTTGCTGGCGTCCGGCAACAGTCTGACCTGGTTGCTGTGAGTTCGGAAACCTTGTCGGACACCACGAAGTCGGCGTTCGAATCGGCTGGCGCGATCGCTCAGAGCACCCAGGACGTGCTGCACGCCACCAACGAACTGGCTCAAACCAGCACTCGCTTGGCCGAAGTCAGCGAAAAGACCGCCAGCGAAGTGAACTCGGCCTCTGCTGCGATGTCGACGCTGGAAAACACCGTCGCTGGATTGGTCGCGATGAGCGACGAACAGATTCAACTCGTCGAAGAAGCGACCCACCGCGCCAAGATTGGTGGCGAATCGGTCGAATCGGCGATCAATTCGCTTGAGAATATTGCGACTCAGGTCCACGCAAGTGCCGACGTGATCCGCGATCTGGGCGAACAACAAGTTAAGATCGGCGAGATCGTCTCGATGATCGAAGATATTTCTGGCCAAACCAACCTTCTGGCGCTCAATGCTGCGATCGAAGCTGCTCGGGCCGGCGAACACGGCCGCGGTTTTGCCGTGGTCGCGGACGAAGTCCGCAAACTCGCCGAGCGAGCAGGGCAAGCTGCTGGCGAAATCAGCGACTTGATCGGCTCAGTGAGAGCGAACGTGAGCAAAGCCACCGAAGAGATGGAAGGTACCACTCGCGAAGTCGAGAAAGGCACCGAGCAAAGCGCCGCCGCAAAAACCGCGCTTACTGCCATTGTGCAGTCGGTTGGTGATGTCCACGAATCCGCTTCTGGGTTCAAGCGCAGCCTCGAATCCACGATCGGTCAGACCAGCATCGTCAAGAACGCGCTCCTGGTTTCCAGCGAGGTGAGCAGCGAAGGCGCGGCCAATTCTCAGCAATTGAGCGCTGTGAGCGAAGAGATTTGCGCTTCGGCCCAAGTCGTCACCGGCTACCTGGACAGTCAGAAGAGCGAATTCCTCAACATCGAATCTGCTTCACAGAACCTGGCTGATCAGGCGAAGGTTCTCCGAGAATCCGTTTCTGTCTTCCAATTGAGTACCGACGAAGAGACGCCCAAACTTAGAGCGGCTTAATCCCGTCACAAGCACAGCAATTGCCCGCTCTTCCAATCCCGATGGAAGGCGGGCCTTTTTTCTGCTTGGATCAAGGCACTGGATTGTGGAGGTCGATCATACTGGATTTGGCCCCTCATGATCATCCGTCCTGGCGCACCCTCAGACCAGCAAGCTTTCTCCGAAATCAAATGCGCTGCTTGGCGCAAGGCTTATGCGCACATCTTGCCTGCCTCGATCTTGGATGGTCTGGATTCGCAGGACTTCGGGAAGCAGTGGACGGTGATGATGGACGATCACCACGCGCATGTGGCTGAGATCGACGGTCTGGTTGTAGGCTACGCCACTCTAGGCCCGAACCGTTATCCTGATCATCCGCCGAAGTTTGAGCTTTGGTCGCTTTACGTCCACCCCGACTTTGCCGGAAAGGGCGTTGGCTTCAATTTGGTCCAGCACATGTCCGGCATTGCGCTTTGGCACGGTAGCGCGGGGATGATCATTGCTTCTTTTGAGCAGAATCATGCCGCCCGGAAATTCTATTCCGAGCGGTGCGCCGGGCGACTGGTCGGGAGCGGCACCTATCCGATTGACGAGGTGGATTATCCCGACGTGGTCTATCAAGTTGATGCGGACTTCGATTCGCTGGAAGCTGGCAGCGCCCTGACGGTGACCCAAGCCGCCGAGCAAACAGACTTCCCCGCGATCACCGACTTTCTGCATCGGTGCTATGAGCGCAATGCGGCTGCGGGATTGCGGTTCAATGCGACGCACCAAACTCCGGAGACAACCCAAAGAAGGTTGCTCGCTGGAGAAGGCCTGTTGGTGAATTTGAGCGGTCGGCTTGCCGCCACCGTAACCTTGGAGAGTCCGGACAAGGAGTGTTACGGTACGTTCTGCCCGAATGAACCGTATTGCGAACTCACCCAGTTTGCTGTCGCTCCAGAATTGCGCCAATTGGGTTTGGGAAGATGGATCGAGCAACGATTGTGCCGTCGAGCGCGTGAGCTGGACAGGAGTTGGATCGCGCTGGATACCGCTGTCGAAGCGACTGGATTAATCACCCTCTACCAATCGTGGGGATACGAGGTTGTTGGGGAGATTGACTATCGGCCTGGAACGAATTATCTCAGCGTCGTGATGGCTAAGAAGGTGTAAAAAATCCCCTGCGCCAAATCTGGCACAGGGGATTTCTGTTCAAGTATTGATTACTTGCTGGACTTTCGCTTTCGTGCGAGAGCAGCCAAACCAAGACCGAGAGCAATCATCGAACCTGGTTCTGGAACTGCGCTGAATGCCAGGTCGTCCACGGCCAATCCGTCATCTGCACCAGTTCGGTCGAAGTCGGTCCATCGCATCACCAACTCATCGTTGTTTGCCCAGTTGAGGCCAGTCACGGTGTAAGTGATGAATCGTCGGTTATCGGCTGCGTTTCCGTCCAAACCGGATTGCGCGGAACCGGTCTTCAACGAAACGAAGTCAAGATTGTCTTCGTTGGTCCAGCCAGAGGTGACTGTTACTGGCATCTGGTCTACGTTGAACGTGCCAGCGCTGAAAACTCGGTAGCTGAAGTCGATTCGGTCTGCTGGAATTGGGTTGCCGCTTCCTGCGCCTTGTCGCCACTGCTCGCCCCAATAGGCGAGGGTGAACGAAGTGAGCGTGCCGCCCGAAGTGTTCTTGATTCGAAGGCCGATCGTGTTGCGTGCAGGAACAGTGCTTGCGACGCTACCCGAGTTCAGCATACCAAGAGCTCGATCGGTCGAGTTGATTGTGCCGTAGTTGAAAGTTGCGCCGGATGGGTTAGTAGGGGTTCCGTCCGAAATTCGGATAAAGCGTGTGTCGTAGGTTGGGATGGTGTGAGGTGTTGGAGTGTTGATAACGCCTGCGCCGATCCAGTTTCCGTTAGTTCCGGTAGGAACTGCTGCGCCGACGTTGGTGCCGTTCTCGAACGAGCTGTACCAACCCTGAATGGTCGAGTCGTTGTTCCAAAGCTGACCCGTAACCGCGGTGGTTCCAGTGCTGGAAGTTGGACGTGTGACCGAACCAGTTGTTGCCAACGAGTTGAAGTCTTGGGTGTAAGTGCCACCGGCATAGCTGAACTGTGCCGAAGCGAAAGAAGCGGAAGCCATTGCAATGGCTACGATTAGTGTCTTATTCATCTCTTCCTCTCAAAAGAATCAAATTCCGCGTTCAAAAACCATCCCGCGAATCCAAACCTAATTATACTAAACAGGCTGAAGAAACCAGTAATTTCGAACGCAAAAACTTGTCTAATTAACAGGATTATTGGCACAACCTACTAATTTTACTAGGGTAAAAGTAGCCGATTTAATTCTTCTTCGGTAGAGTTTTCGAGCTGGGCTTTGCTTCGTTCGAGATCTTCGAGGTGAACATTGCGCCGAGCCCGGCGATCTCGGGCCAAAAGGAAGTTGATTTTGTCCTCTCGTGTTTCGCAAATCAGCTTTGGAACGGCGGCTGGCTTGCCATCTCGGATCGCCACCATCGTTACCCGAGCAGTGTTCGTGTGCCGCTCCACGCCTTTGGCCAGATTCGTTGCGTAAACGTCGATGGTGACTTCCATACTCGTGCGGCCAGCATAGGCGATGTAACCTTCCATCGTCACCAGATTTCCGACCTCAATCGGTTCGTGAAAATCGACCCGATCAAACGCAGCGGTCACGCAAGTTGTGCCGGCAAATTGCTGGCTAGTCGCGCTCGCAGTGAGGTCGATCATCGCCAAAATCGATCCGCCGAAAACGTTTCCCAGGATGTTCGCGTCATTTGGCGTCATCACCTGCGCCAGCCTCAGCCGGGTTTCGTTGACCGTCTTATCCTTCATGCGTTGGCCACGATCGCTGCAAATTCGGTTGGATCCAGGCTAGCTCCGCCTACCAGTCCGCCGTCGATGTTGGGCTGGGAGAACAGTTCTTTGCTATTGGCTGCTTTGACGCTTCCACCGTAAAGCACCCGGACATCATTGGCTAGATCATCTTCAGGATAATTCTTCGCGACCCAGTCGCGAATGAAACCGCAAATTCGCTCTGCCTCATCACTCGCACAGGTCTTCCCGGTACCGATTGCCCAAACCGGCTCGTAGGCGATCACCAGCGTATGGAGTTCTGCGCCATCGATACCGGCTAACCCCTCATCAAGCTGAGTCTTGATGGCGGACTCAGTTTTCCCCGCTTCTCGCTCGGCAAGGGTTTCCCCAACGCACAAGATCGGATTAATCCCGTGGTACAGCAACGACTTGATCTTGAGGTTGACCGTCTTGTTGGTCTCTGCAAAGTAACCAATCGTGTCTTCTTCGACCTCGAGCTTTCCAAATCTTCCCCGAGTCTCGCTGTGCCCGACGATACAAAACGAAACGCAAAATTCGGTCAGCATTGGCGCGCTGATCGAACCCGTGAATGCCCCATGATCGGCCCAAAATACGTCCTGAGCACCGAGCTGGATATGGGTCGAATTCAGAGCTTCACGGACTTTCGCCAGCAGCGTGAATGGAGGACAAACTGCCACATCCACGTCCTGCTTCATATCCACTTTCTGAACGAAGGAATTGATCAGTGCCAACCCCGTGGATTGGTTCTGATTCATCTTCCAGTTGCCGGCAACGAGGGGTGTTCGTGACATCGGATTTTCTCTTTAACCTTAGCCTACAACGACGGTTGGTTCGACAACGATATCGACCTTTCCGCGGACAGCGTTGGTGACGATGCAGTACGAATCGGCCTTGTGAGCCATCTCTTCGGCGAGCTTGACGGTGGCCTCATCGGCGCCAGCTTCGAGCGTGATGGTTGGTTTGATCACGACTTTGTTGAAGATGAAGGTGGCAGCATTGGGTTGTTCGACCATGCCGACAGCTTTGGTTTCGATGCTCTTGTAGGCGATCTTTCGTGCGCCAGCGACGATGCCAAAAGTGATCGAATAGCACGCAGCAATCGCGCTAGTCAGCAATTCCTCGGGGTTCGTGCCTGCTCCGGCACCACCAAATTCTGGCGGGACGCTCAGCTCGTTGACTTTGCCACTTCGATCGGCCGTGACTTGACCTGCTCCGTCGCGACCTCCGGACCAAACAACTGAAACGGGATATTCGTGAATGCTTGACATATCTGTTTGAAGTATACGAGTTCCCTGCCAGAACGTGCCATGCGATCTCTCTCCTTGTGCGGTACAATAGGGGCTCGTTTGGCGCCGTGCCCAAGTGGTTAAGGGGAAGGTCTGCAAAACCTTTATCCAGCGGTTCGAATCCGCTCGGCGCCTCCAACAATTTCAAATACAACTGTGCCCCGGTTCCAAGTTAGAACCGGGGCACATTTTTGTTTTAGAGGGGCTTCTTATAGAAAACCGTTGCTCTGCCGATTGGCTTCATCGAGATACTCTGCGATGAACTTTTTCAGCTTGGCTTTTTGCTCTTGATCGGACAACTGTTGATTCTCGAAGTAAGGAATGAATCGGTAGAACACGCCGTCAAGCTTGTCTCCGAGCGTCATTTCTTCCATCAAGTAGGCCAGTTTCAATCGGTTCGGATTAGCATAGAATCCGCCAGGACCCTTGTAAAGATAGGCTGCCATCTGACGCCGAGTCTTTTCATTCTGCATCGAAACGATCGTCACCGGAATGTCGCCGCGTGTCTCAGTTTTCACGACGTCCGCTTCGCGCTTTTCGATAAGCCATTTCTGGGCCGAAAAGCAGATGTTCGGATCATGGAAACTGTCTTTCGACCGGCTCGCGATAACAACCGCGTCGTACATATCCCCGTCGAGATTCCATTGCCGCGCCACGATCCCCAACGGGGCGAGCACGTCATAGGTCATCTTGTCCATTCGGTAAGTTGCCCGGCCATCTCGTTGATCGTACAACTTGCCACTCACATTCTCAGGAGTGATCTCTTCCAGCTGTGCTTCGCTGATACCGGCACGGTTTGGCTTTGGCATCAGGTTGATGACCGCTGCCAGGAATACCATGACTCCGCAGAAGATATAGATTCGTTGGTTTAGTCTTCCCATCCAAGTAACCTCATGAGTTTGAAAAGTAAGAAGAAGCAAATCAGAAGGGTGATATAGCCGCTGTAATCATGGAACTGGTGGCCGGCTTCGGCGCCATATTGATTCCCTACGACTCCGATCAAGGCGATTCGCAATCCGTTGATGAACAAGCAAAGCGGCATGATCGCGATCAGCATGATCATGTTGCCCCACCACTTCAATCCGCCGATCATGATGAAGAACGTTGTGAACGCACTCACCGCGATCAGGAGCTTCAATCCAGAGCATGGAACCCCGACGTCGAGCGTAAACGCTGGCAAGTGGATCGTCGTCGCATCAACCTTTAATGGGTCGAACTGGAACGCTTTGAGCAATCCGTAGGACACGTCGGTCGAAATCTGCTGTAACGGGTTGGTGTAAGTGTCGATGATGTTCGACCAGATTGGCAAAGCGAACAGCAACAGGAACATCGGCAAGGCGAGAATCCTTAGCCACCGCCAACCGCCGATCAAAAGCGTCCCACCGAGCAGCGTGATCACCAACGCGAACGACTGAATCTGAATCTGTTCAATACGAACCCCTGCAAAAAGCACCCAACCGGTGACAAGAAGGACCGGAATCCCAAACCAAGAGCCCTTGGCCGGCACATCCTTGATCTTGTCCCAGTTCTTGTAGACGACGTAGCCCGACATAAACGGAATCAACGCGCCGTGTGAGTAGTATCCATCTCCTTCAAACCAGAGATGAGGCAGGCGACTAAACAGCGAAAAGAACGCTAAACAAAGTGCGCCGAAGATCGCCAGACCAGGAATAAACCCGGGCGACTTGATGATTGCTTGTGCGTCAAAACCAGGAATCCCGGGTCGCTTAGACTCGGGTGAGGGGTTTGCGCCAGGTTCAACTACCGCTTCAGACATAGGCACCTCCAGAAAAAATTAACATCGTTGTTCATTAGAATCTTCGGCAAGTTCTGCACCAATCAACGACATAAACATGAAAAATCATTCCCGATTTTGTAAAGATTCAGGCATTTTTTCATAATATTCGTTCTTTAGATATCTGGCTTTGAACCTAAATTCCCGATACAAATACGAGGGTACCTTTTAGGAATGAAGATTGCAGTGATTGGGACAGGATACGTTGGGCTGGTGACGGGCGTTGTGCTAGCCGACCTCGGGAACGAGGTCATTTGTGTGGATAACAATCCTGAGAAGGTAGCCATGCTCAAACGCGGTGAGTCACCGATCTACGAACCTGGAATCGAAGATGTCCTCACAAGGAATCTCGAGAACGGACGCCTCCAAATCTCTGGCTCAGTCACCGAAGCGACGAAGCAGAGCGATATCGTTTTCATCGCTGTTGGCACCCCACCAAGCGCCGACGGCACCCCGGACATCACCGCTGTTCGCGCCGCGGCAAAGGATATCGCTGCTGGAATCAACAAATACACTGTAGTAGTCAACAAGTCCACCGTTCCTGTCGGAAGCGGTGAATTGGTACGAAATATCCTCATCGAAAACGGCGCAAATCCAGAGCTTTTTGACGTCGTCAGCAACCCAGAATTTCTTCGCGAGGGATCAGCGCTGTGGGACACACACAACCCAGACCGCATCATCATCGGTGCAACCAAGCAAGAGCCTGCTCTCAAACTTGCCGAGCTTTATGCTCCGCTAGAAAAGCCTGTCCTGATCACTGATCTTGCCAGTGCAGAATTGATCAAGTACGGGAGCAACTGCTTCCTCGCACTCAAAATCAGTTTCATCAACGCTATCAGCCGAATCTGCGAAGGATGCGGCGCGAATGTGAGCGACGTTGCAAAGGGGATTGGTTTGGACTCTCGGATTGGGTCGCAATTCCTCGGCGCGGGCCTAGGATGGGGCGGTAGCTGCCTGCCTAAGGACACTGCCGGAATGATCAAAGTTGCCGAGCATTTTGGATACGACTTTGGGCTGCTGAAGGAAGTAGTTGCGATCAACAACACGCAGACCACGCACTTCATGGACCGAGTCGAATCCAAGATTGGTGGGTTTGCAGGAAAGACCATTACGCTGCTTGGACTGGCATTCAAGCCGAACACCGACGATATTCGCGATGCCAAAAGCCTCGTCATGATCGATCACATCTTGGCGCGCGGTGGATCTGTCCGTGCGTACGATCCGGTTGCAGCGGAGAACGTAAAGCGGATTCGCAACGACATCACCTTTGCCACTGATGCCTATGATGCGGCTTCTGGCGCCGATGTCTGTATCTTGGTTACGGAATGGAATGAGTTCAAGCAGCTCAACTTTGCCAAGCTCGGAGAAGGCATGAATTCGAAAGTACTCTTCGACGGTCGCCGACTTTACAATCGCGAACAACTCGCGAAGCACGGCTTCGAGTACTTCACAATTGGCCAAGCTTAGTGCTTGCGCGAATTGAGTACCGTCAGAGCGTAAAGTTTCCAAACCCGAGGGTCGGCTAGGCTCACGTCGCCCCATTTCAGGTTCGACCAAAACTCTTTTGGTCCAGCAAGAAGCGCGTTGCGAAGAGCGACCGTTCGCTTGATGGACTGGATGTGCTTCGGTTCAAGAAATGGACATGAATTCGAGATCCCGTCGATGATCGATTGTTGCCAACTCGTGGTTCTCGAAAGCCCGCCCTCAGTCAGGTGATATCGCGTGCAACATTCTTCGATGTGATAGCCTTGGCCCGCAAAATACGCACACCGGATCAGGAAATCGATATCTTGTAAGCCCTTGAGTTCCGGATTGAAACCGCCCACTTTTTCCCAAGCTTCGCGAGTTGCGCTGATGCCAGAACCTGAGCTCCAGTTCTTGTGCTCCACCATATCTTCCCAACTCCGCCAGCCACTCGGACCAGCTCCATTGAGTCCGCGAAGCTCACCATTGGCCCGAATTCGACGTGATGGATCGATGACAAATGGCGGCTCGAATTGTCGATAGGCTTCAAAATGGGCTTCAATTTTTCTTGGCTTCCATTCGTCATCAGCGTCGACAAGGAAGATGATGTTGCCGGTGGTCTTCTGAAAGGCGGCATTTCGAGCGACGGCGCCCGTCGATTTTGGGATTTCGACCGCGATGGCACCCAGGCTTTGTGCGATTTCGGCAGTGGAATCCGTACAGCCGTCACACCCAACTACAATTTCTAAAGGCTGAATGGTTTGCGCCTTGATGCTATCGATGGTTCGGCGGATAGTCTCGGCAGCATTGTGCGCAGGAATAACCACAGAGGCTTGAAGATCCCTGTGTTTCCGCTCAACAATTCCGTTTAACTCCACCATCACGCATTCTCAACGCAAACGCAACGCGCCACAAAACAGCGCTATAAAACTAGTGTTGCCTAAGTAGAGACACTACTGATGCACTAGAGTTCACCAATCTAGCAATAAATACATCAGACTCTAACAGAGTTACCTGGGACCAACGATTTGAACCTGGTACCCTTCTTGGTATTCAATCATGAGCGAGACCATCCACAACGTCATCATCATCGGTTCTGGCCCCGCCGGCTACACTGCCGCTCTTTATACCTCGCGTGCGAGCCTCGACCCTGTAGTTTTTGCTGGGGTCCAACCCGGCGGTCAGTTGATGATCACCACCGAAGTTGAAAACTATCCTGGGTTCCCGGATGGAGTCATGGGGCCGGAGCTAATGGAGCTGTTCCAGAAGCAGGCGGAGAAATTCGGAGCGGTGGTCCGCCACGAGCACGTGACAAAAGTCGACTTCTCGTCACGACCCTTCAAAGTGTATGTCGGCGATCAAGTTCACCTCGGCTCTACGGTTATTATCTCAACCGGTGCAGCAGCCAAATGGCTCGGTTTGGAAAGCGAAGTCACTTTTGGCGGATTTGGAGTCTCAGCCTGCGCGACATGTGACGGTTTCTTCTTCCGAAACAAGCGCGTGATCGTCGTTGGTGGAGGCGACACCGCAATGGAGGAGGCGAATTATCTGACCCGCCATTGCGAAAAGGTTTATCTCGTACATCGCCGCGACAGCTTCCGCGCCAGCAAGATCATGCAGGATCGCGTCCTCGCCAATCCGAAAGTGGAAGTCATTTACAACTCTGCGATCGAGGAAATCCTAGGCCAAATGGAGCCGTTCAAAAAGGTCACCGGAGTTCGACTTGTGGCGACTGACACCGGCGAAAAAACCGAAATGCCGATCGATGGTGTTTTTATCGCGATTGGTCACAAGCCAAATTCCGAGCTGTTCAACGGCATTTTGGACATGGATGAGACCGGATATCTTTTGCCACTCCCGGGCACGCAAACGAAGACCAAGATTCTTGGTGTCTTCATCGCGGGAGATGTTGCTGACAGTCAGTATCGTCAAGCGGTGAGCGCGGCAGGAACTGGATGCATGGCGGCGATTGATGCCGAACGATTCCTCGAAAGCGAAGGTCACTAAATTTAGAAAGCGATGATCGGAACGGCACTGCTATTGGCAACTCTTGCGATTCAACCGCAAGATTCGCCCGAACGCGTCAAATTTGAGCCCTGGACATTTAGCGCCCCTGGATCGACCGGTGAGGAATTCCTCATCCAAGTGCCAGAAGAAAAAATGGACCAGCCCAAAATTTCGCCAAAGAATAAGTGGCAGTTCAACTGGATCTTCCCAGGTATGGCCAAAGTGCCCGCCGCACCAGAAATTTACACCCTCCGTTTTCGAACCTACGTCCAAGACCGTAGCATGGCCGATGACGTTGGCCCGATCGTCACCCGAATGTTGCTCCAATTGTGGGGATACAACGTCCGCATTCTCAAGCTAGAACACAGCGAGCGGTATTTCCGGCAACTGGTCGATGTGTACCTCTGCACGGAAGGAAAGGCTGGCGGCGAACAACTTTTCGGCGAAGACCCGACGAATGTAGATGCCCAAGGTAGACCTCGAAAATCCAACCAAATATACATCTATAAGCTCGAAACTTTCAAAAATCCATTAGAGCGAGCACGAGAAGTCGCACACGAATACGGCCACGCAGCCCTCCCAGCGATCGGGGGTTACAAAACACCTGAGTATTGGGCGAATGGAAACTTGGGCGAGATGATCTATCTCACTTGGATGCGGAACGAGTTACTTTCTCAGCGCATGCTGACTATTGATACGCTCGGAGCTAAGGTGAACGAACTCGATCAATACGTCGCAACCAAGGTCGATCCACTGATGGTAAAAGCTGCGCAGACGCAACCTTCGGCATCGGTGCTTGGGAAAGATATGAACGCTTTCTTGGGGCTTGCGAGCTTTGTACACCAATGCTTCCCTGCCCGTGTGTTTTATCGATCGCTGCTGCTCTGCGGAACCAACGGCTCCGAATACGGCACAGCGGTCAAGGAAGCTGCTGAAGAACTTCCGGAACTCACTATCAAGGTTCCAAACTCACTCAAAGGCAAACCGATCTGGGTGCCGATCAATTCTGGCAAGATCAAAGGCTACACGCCAATCAAAAAGGTGGCAGGCTGGGCCCAAATCAAACCTAACAGCGCAACCGTCACGATCCTGAATCCATAAACCTAACACGATTTCTTAGGTTTTTGAGTTTTTGACTCTAAGGAGAGTCCCATGACTGCCGATAACAATACTGATAGCCCATATCAGAGGCTAAATCGAGGCAAACGTTGTCGGACATCCTGTCACAAGCAGAAATTGAAGCACTATTAAACTCCTTGCAAGAGGAGCAGTCGGTCACGGCTACAGATCCGGCCGTGCCAGTTGCTGGCAACAACTTGTCTTCCATCTCGGCGCAATCCGCAAAGCGGCACAACAAGCCGTCGATTGCGTACGAAGTTTATGATTTCCGCCGTCCAGATAAGTTCAGCAAGGAACAGCTTCGGACCCTGCAGATGTTGCACGAGACCTTTGCTCGTCATGCAGCAACTGGCTTGAGCGCTTACCTGCGGTCTCCGGTCCAGATTGACCTGATCAGCTTGGAACAAGTCCCGTACGAAGACTATCTGCGAGGCATCAACCAATCCGTCTTCACCGTGATGAGCCTTCCACCGCTCACCGGTCAAGCAGTGCTGGAAGTCGAATTCAATCTGGTCTTCTCAATGATCGACCGGTTGCTCGGTGGACCAGGTCGCGCAATCAATCGAGCGGTTTTGACCGACATCGAGCGCCCGTTGGTGAAGCAGATGATTGAGCGATTCTTCGCCGCCCTCAAAACGGCATGGGAAGGAATCGTCATCGTCAATCCCGGCATCGAGCAGATCGAAACCACCAGCCAGTTTGTACAAATCGCACCACCTAACGACGTGGTGGTCACCATTCTTTTCGAAGTCAAAATCGGCTCGATGCGTGGAGCAATGTCGATTTGTGTTCCGTACCTGGTGCTCAAGCCAATTACTACAAAGCTCAGCGCTCAAAAGTGGTTTGTGAGCAATCAGCGCAAGCACAGCAACACACATCGCCAAGCTCTTAGCTGGCAAGTGAAGCAAGCTGAAGTCGAATGCTGCGTTCTCCTAGGCAAAACGAAAGTCAATATCCGTGATTTCTTAGGACTCAAGGAAGGCGACGTGATCAAATTACCGGCAGACCGCCGCGACGACCTCCAACTCCTGGTTAGCCAGCAGCCCAAATTTGCGGGCCGAGCGGGCCTGGATGGCAAGAAGGTCATTTTTACAGTTTCCGATTCAATCAAAGACGAATAACCATGGCAAACAACCAAGAAACTCTGTCGAAGCTCTCAGCGCTTCAAAACTCGATCTGGCAATCCGCCTCAATGACGGTGAGCGAGGCGGCGAATCAGGCGATCAACCTTGGCAACGGGCTAACCTTGCTCTCGCCGGTGACCGAACTGACAACCGAACTGACTCAGCCGTACATGGTGATCCAGTTCGCGTTTGCCGACACCCCAGATAGCGCGCAGATCTTGTTGCTTTCCCAAGAGCACTTCAGCGACTTTGCCGCCTTGACGCTTGACCGCGCCGTTGACGAGGTTGACGAAAGCGTTGTTGCCGAAATGCGGCCAACACTGGAGGCACTGGTTCAAGGTCTTTGCATCGCGGTTGGCAATATTCGAAACGACGCCGTCGTTGCCAGTGGGCTTTCGCTTCGATTCCAGATTTTCACGATGCCTCCGAATTTCCAGGAGCAAAATGAGATTTTCCGAACCAACGTCGGTATCAGCGGCGAAGGACTCAACGGAACGCTGATCTGGTTGATCGATCCTGAATCCGCCGCAATGATCTGTGGAACCGCAGCTGAGGCAGAAGCTATCCCGGCAGCCGCAGACTTCGGTCAAGCCGAATCTCCGTTTGCTGCAGGCCAAGCCTCCGATATGTTCCGGGCCGCTTCGGCGACTCCAGATTCGAACCCTGGCCTTGATCTGCTCATGGATATCCCGCTGGAGATCAGCGTGGAGCTCGGACGAGTCAAGATGCAGGTTCGAGAAGTTGTGGACCTCGGCGCCGGAAGCATTGTCGAAATCGACAAAGCTGCGGGCGAGCCAGTGGACGTTCTAGTCAACGGTCGACTTGTCGCCAAGGGCGAAGTTGTCGTGATCGAAGACAATTTTGGCGTCCGAATCACCGAAATTCTTTCGCAAGCCGATCGCTTGCAACGCTTGAACGAGGCAGCATAACTTGAAACGTCTGCCATCAATCCTGCTCATATTGGGATCACAAGTTGCGTCCGCACAATCGTCCTTCGAGGGGATGAAGCAAGACGTGCTTGGAGAAAAAGTGCCGGCCCAGTCCACCAATGGACTGATGCCACTGCTTCAACTCGGATTGATCGTCGGCGTACTGTTTTGTCTCATCAAGTTCGTGATGCCGAAGTTGATCGCCAAGATGACCAACCGACTCTCGACCGGGCTCGACAGCTCAATCCGCGTCGAAGAATCGGCGACCATCGGTACTGGCGGATTGTATGTGATTGGTGTTCGTGGTCGGACGCTCTTGGTTGGTGCCTCATCGCAAGGCAACATCAACCTTGTCGCAGACCTGACTCAAGACCAGAAGCGCGAAGAAGCTGAACCGGCTTTCTTTGAGCTTGTGGATCAAGCGATCATCGCAGAACCAACCACCGAAGAACCTAGCTCGGAAGTGGCGCAACGACTTGAAATGCTCATCAAAGGGGCCGGTCGTCGGTGAAGTCGCTTCGCTTCTTCCTCATATTCACGACTTTAATGTTGGCAACCGGAGCATTTAGTCAAGCTTCTGGTGTGACGGTGCCGAGCGTCAATATCGGCATCAATCCTGGTGGCGCCGGTGGAGCCGGGCAAGGCGATGTCAGCACTTCCCTACAGCTGCTTGCACTGCTCACGATTCTCTCGATTGCCCCGGCGATCATGGTGCTCACCACCGCGTTCACCCGGATTGTGATCATCTTCAGTCTTTTGCGAACGGCGATGGGAACTCAAAACATCCCGCCGAACCAAGTGATGATCGGGCTCAGTTTGTTCCTGACCTTCTTTGTGATGGCGCCGACGTACGAGAAGATCAACACTGAAGCGATTCAACCCTACGTCAAGAAGCAGATTTCGTTCGATCAAGCGGTCACTCGGGCAGAAACTCCGGTCAAGGAGTTCATGCTCAAGAACACCTACAAGAAAGACCTTCAGTTGTTTTTGGACTATCGAAAGGAAACTCCCAAGAACAAGGAAGAGCTCAAGATTGTAACGCTCGTGCCTGCATTCGTGATTAGCGAACTCAAGACGGCTTTCGTGGTCGGGTTCTACTTGTTCATTCCGTTCCTGGTGATCGACTTGATCGTCGCCAGCGTGCTGATGAGCATGGGCATGATGATGATGCCGCCGGTAACGGTGTCATTGCCCGCCAAGATCCTTGTTTTCGTGCTTGCCGATGGATGGAGCGTGCTAGTTACCGCCATCTTGTCTGGATATCAATAGCCATGAATGAATCAATCGTTTTAGATCTCACCCGCCAAGGGATGATGGTTTCGCTGATGGTCTCCTTGCCGATTTTGGCGGTTGCACTGTTCATCGGCTTGATGGTCAGCGTGTTCCAGGCCGTCACCCAAGTCCAAGAAATGACCCTCACCTACGTTCCCAAATTCTTGGGTTCGGCGGCAGTGGTCGCAATGTTCGGCGGCTGGATGTTGCAAGTCTTGGTTGGGTTCATGAGGCTTTGCTTCCAACACGCGATGAAGGTGACGATTTGAAGCTAGATACGCTTTGGCTGTTTAGTTTCTTCATGATCTTTATTCGCTCTTCGGCGATGTTTTTGTCGTCGCCAATTTTTGGCACCTCGGTTCCACCTCGGGTTCGAATTCTGTTTTGCGGTGCGTTCAGCATTTGCCTTCTCCCTCTAGTCCGCCCGACGATCACGACGGTTCCGTCGGATCTTAGTGGTGTGGCGGCGATGGTCGGTCAAGAGGTTGCCATTGGCTTGATCATCGGAATGATGATTCAGTTCTTGATGCTTGGAGCGCAGATGGCGGGCGCGCTCATGGACATGCAAATGGGATTTAGCATGGTTCAGGTCTTCAATCCGGCGGCGGGTTCTGCGACCACCGTGCTGGGACACTTTAAGTTCTTGCTGTTCCTAGTGCTCTTCTTCCTACTCGATGGGCACCACCAGATGATTCACGCCTTTGCATCGAGCTATACCCATCATGTCGAGCTCAACACCTCTGACTTGATGGCAATGAAAAATCAGATTCTCCGATTTGTGGGTGCAACATCTTTGATGGCGGTGCAAGTCGCCGCTCCGGTAGCAGCCGTGTCTTTCATCGTGGACGCAGCTAGTGGATTGGTGAACAAGTCGATTCCAAACATGCCTGTATACATGGTGAGTATGGGTGCCAAGACTGCGCTCGGGATCGTGGCTCTAAGCCTCGGGTTACCTCTCACTTTGGTCGCCTTGAAAACTGGCATCGAACACACCATGGTGAGCCTTTCCGACATGCTTTCGATAGGAGTGCATTAATCTATGGCTGGCGGCGGTCAAACGGGTGAAAAGACAGAAGAAGCGACTCCCAGAAAGAAACAGGAATCGCGAAAGCAAGGTGTCGTCGCCAAATCGGTAGACCTCACCGGTGCTTTGGTGATGCTCACGCTTATGGGCGTGATGCCCGTAGCGGTACACCAGTTCGGCGGGGCGATGCTCCAGAGCTTTCAAGCGGGAATCTACGCCACTCCCCGGAGCCTTGAAACCGGCGAAGTCATGCTCTATGTTCTGCTGCTCGCCAAACCTGCGCTGATCTTCTTTTTGACAATTTCTGGCGCGGCACTCACTGTGGGCCTGGTTGCGAACTTTGCCCAGGTAGGGTTCGTGTTCAGCACCGAAGCGCTCCAACCCAAGTTTCAAAAGATAAACCCGATCGAAGGACTCAAGCGAATCTTGTCCGCTCGGTCGCTAGTTGAGGGGCTAAAGGCGTTTGCCAAAGGATTGCTCTTTGGATGGATCGCATACTCCGCGATTCAGGCGAGTTGGCCTCAGATCATCCGGCTCGGATGGTACTCCCCGATCGACAGCGCAACACAGGTTGGGAGCCTCATTATCACGATCGGAATGCGAATTGGAACAGCTTGGCTCGTGCTGGCAGCAGCGGACTACTTCTTCCAGAAAAAGCAAACCAACAAGCAGATCATGATGACCAAGGACGAACTGAAGCGGGAAATGAAGGAGCAAGAAGGTTCGCCTGAAGTCAAGTCAGCCCGATTCCAGCGCATGCGCAAATTGATTAAGTCGAACGCGCGTGAAGCGGTGAGAAAGGCAGATGTGATCATCACAAACCCGACCCACTTTTCCGTAGCGATTCAATATGACCGCTCATCAATGCACGCCCCGATGGTCGTCGCGAAGGGCCAAGACTATCTCGCGTTGAAGATTCGAGAGATGGCTAACGAGTTCGACGTCCCAATTCTGCCAAACCCACCGCTTGCCCGAGCGCTCTACCGTCAATGCGAAGTCGGGGATTTCATCCCTCGGGATATGTTCAGCGCGGTCGCGGAAGTTCTGGCCTACGTTTACCGAACGATTAAGAAGGTCCGCTGAAGTATCCTTAGGCCATAGATGGGCCAAGGAGGATCAAGTCGCGAAGCATGGAAGGCGATGGTGTTGCGTTCGATGCCACCTCCCGCTTGGCTCAGCGCGCCCGGCCCCAATTCGGATGTAGCGATCAGCACACGGGTTCGGCTGGCGCGCAACCTAGTCGGGCATCGATTCCCAAACCACGCCGGAGCCGATGAGCTTCGTGAGATAGGGCGAAAGGTTCGCGAAGTCGCCGAGAAGATTCCCCTCGAAGTCATCCGGCGTATCACGGAAGCAGAACGCGAATACCTGATCGGCTGCCGCATGATCTCGCCGGATTACAAGACCGAAGAACCCGGTCGAATGCTACTCGCCAATACGCCGCGATCAATCAGCATCATGGTGAACGAAGAAGACCATTTGCGGCTCCAATCGCTTCATGCCGGTTGGGACCTGATGCAGTGCCACGAGGAAATGGACCAACTGATGACGGAGTTCGAAAAAGGACTTCAATTCGCGAAGTCCGATGAGCACGGCTACTTAACCAGTTCACCTTATAACATGGGTAGCGGTATCCGAATCTCGGCGATGTTTCATTTGGTCGCGTTGGCACACACCAAGAAAATCAATTCGGTGCTCAAGGCACTGACGAATTCCGGATTGACAGCGCGCGGGCTTTACGGCGAGACCAGCCGCGCGATCGGGGCGTTCTTCCAGGTGTCGAGCATCAAGCCAGACCTCGCCAGGTTTCGCGGTGCGTGCGAATATCTGCTCGAAGAGGAGCGCAAGGCGCGGCAGTCGTGTGACGACAAAGAACTTTCCGCCTTGGCGCATGAAGCGGTGCGCTTTGCGGTTACCAGCAAAGAACTAAGCCAGGTTGATGCCTTTCGCGTGTTGGCATGGGTTCGGTGGCTCGCGACCCGTGGACGGCCAGACCTTCAGCTATCGGTTCAAGACATCGATCGACTGCTCTCTACTCTAGAGGTTCGTGCGGTAGACGAGAACGCGAGCGCAGCAAAGGATCGAGCTGTAACTCTGAGGAATCGTCTAGAGCATTTGCTTGGATTTTCCCAGTAAGCGTACTTGTTTGAACCTAAACTGGCTCAATTTGGCATTGTCCTTGTGATACCTTCGTTCCGCAAGAGGATCGAAGACCATGAAAAATTTGAAACTTAGTTTTGCCGTTATCGCCGCAGTTAGCGTCACTTCCGCTTTCGCAACTGGCGACCCAAACATCAAGAAGTTCCGAACTGAAGGCGACGCCGCCTGCTTCGTGGACTGCCGAAGTGAAGTGTTCACTGCCGTCGGACGAATTGGCGACCGCGCTGCACAATGCAACACTCCTGGAAGCACTTGGGAATTGGGCCTCGGTCTCCATGTCGGCACTCCGCTGGTCAAGCGAGATTACAGCTGGAACAAGTGCGCTCCATCCAACTTCTCGGTGAAGTACACCGCGTCGACCAAGAAGGTGACCTTCCAAGTCGGTGGCGAAGTTCTGAACTACACCATCCAAAGCGACAAGAAGATCGACGGTTTGATCATCAAGGGCTGGGCTGGAAACTGCGCTAGCGTCAAGCTCGACACGCTGAGCTTGAACAACGTGAACAAGGCGTTCACCGTCCAAGCAGCCAACGGCGGCCGAGACTTCCTCGCAATCCGAGGCTTGGATTCTTCCAAGAACTGGGAATTTGCTGGAAAGGCAACCATCTGCTGGAGCGGAAACCAAACTCCAGACAGCACTGGATTCAGCGTCAAGGGATGCGAAGCAGTACCTGAGCCAACTTCGATGGCCGCTCTCGGATTGGGCGTTGCTGGTCTGATCAAGCGACGACGGGCTGCAAAGAAGGCGTAAGCCGCCCAACGACAACTTTACTCTTGCGCGACGGGGCACCCCAATTCGGGGTGCCTTGTTTTTTGTGATTTAGGTGAAGCGCGAGTCCACCCGAGGCCGTAAACTCAAGTACAAACTCAAATGGCGACTGAAGTTATTCGATATAAGCCTGGAGGCGAGCTGCGGTGGTTGGCCAACGGTTCCGATGTGATTCGCAAAGGAGCAGCCCAACGCGCTCAAGGAGTCATTCGCCGAGAAGGCCAGCGCACCTTTACCAAAGATGTCAAAGACATGGCCGGGGCATTGTTTGGGGCAGGTCAAGCCGCAATGGCGGATTTGGTGCATCGCCAAGCGTCCGCCACCCAATATGCATTCGAAGACGATTCGTTTGAGGTTCTATCACCCACAGCGGGCAAACGCGTCCGGTACGATGAATTCAAGCGCATCGAGATGGAAGGGGACAAGGTCACTATCTTGCTCGAAAAAGGGTCTATCCAGATCAAGCCCTTTGCGCATCTCGTCAGCGGACGGATCAAAGTTCCAATCGGCTGGCTGAGAAATGGTGTCGAGGTCCCCTATGAACTGTTGGTCGAGGAACTCTCCGCACGATCTGGACTAGAAGTGGAATTCAAATGAACGGATGGAACGGCGCGCCACCAGGAGGGTGGGAAGAAACTATTGCTCTTGCATTGTCGGAAGACATCGGTACGGGCGACCTCACAGCGGCAATCTTTGACCCAGAACAAACTTCAAAGGGTTACATTGAAGCGCAAGCCAGCGGAGTCATCTGCGGAGTTGGAATCGCGGAATCGATCTTTGCCGACTATGCCGGGGTATCCGTCAAGCCGCTTGTGGAAGACGGCGCTACGGTCAAGGCCGAAACCAAAGTTCTTCAGCTCTCTGGGCCCACCGCCGCTCTACTCACGCATGAGAGAGTCGCTCTGAATTTCTTGATGCAGCTCTCAGGTGTGGCCACACTCACTCGCCGATTTGTGGACGAAGTGGCCGGCACTCGCGCTCGGATCGTTGACACGCGCAAAACCACTCCGGGATTGCGTTCACTCCAAAAGTACGCGGTTCGATGCGGCGGAGGACACAACCACCGGATGGGTCTGTACGACGCGCCGATGATCAAAGACAACCATATCGCCGCCGCGGGTTCGATCAAAGATGCCGTCGCCAAAATGCGAGCGAACATGCCTCATACCGCGAAGATCGAAGTCGAAGTGGATTCGCCCGATCAAGTTCAGGAAGCGGTGGATTCTGGAGCAGAGATCATCTTGCTAGACAACATGCCGCCCGCAATGATGGCAGCGATCGTCCGGCAGTACGAAGGACTGCCAGTGATCTTTGAAGCCAGCGGTGGAATCAACCTCGATACGGTCCGTTCAGTTGCCGAATCTGGTGTGCATGTGATCAGCGTCGGCGCGCTCACTCATTCGGCGCCGAGTCTGTCGCTGCATCTAGAGCTAGAGTAGGTTCTTCGATCGCCAGCGTCAGCAATTCTGGCGCGCGGACCGATCGCGTACGCCGTTCGATCTCTTTGCGCTCGCCGATTTCGACCAGCGCATTAGAACTTTGTAGCTTCTTCAGGTCGCGAGCAGATGGCAGCACGCGGGTTTCCATCGTGCCAACCATGTCGTTGTACGATTCCACCGCATTATCGAGGTGCTTGCCCACCTTGCTAAAGTGCTCGGCAAGCTTCTGAATCCGCCGGTAGAGTTCTTCACCCACATCCGCGATTTTCTGAGCGTCTTTGGCCAGATTCTCCTGTCGCCAGCCCATTGCGACCGTCCGCAGTAAGCCAATCAAGCTGGTCGGTGTGACGATCAAAACGGAGTTGGTCGCCCCAAATTCAAGCAAAGTTGGGTCGTGCTCAAGAGCCGCGCCGTAGATGGGCTCAGACGGAATGAACATCACCACAAAGTCGGGCGCCGGGTTGAACGATTGCCAATATGACTTCGCCGTGAGCTGAGTCACATGCTTTCGAGTCTGCCGGGCGTGCTCCATCAAGAACTTCTTCTTTGCGTCGTCGTCATCCAATTCGATGGCATTCATATAGGCCTGGAGCGGCACCTTTGAATCCACAACGATGTTCTTGTTGTTCGGCAACTTGATGACCAAGTCGGGGCGCAGGCGACCTTCTTCGGTGTTGACTGAAGCTTGCTCCACGAAATCGCAATGATCGATCATCCCCGCCATTTCGACGACCTTACGAAGCTGAACTTCCCCCCATTGCCCACGTTGATTCGGCGTCCGGAGAGCTTGAACCAGGTTCTTCGTTTCGCCTTGCAGGCGCATTTGGGAATCGGTTAGCGACTGGACTTGCTGATCGAGCTTGGCGTAGGCGCCTTCGCGCTTGTTTTCAATCTCGCGGACCACGTCGTTAACCTCTTTGAGCTTATCTTGAAGTGGCTCAACAAGCTGAGAAATCGCTTTTTGCCGCGCGACGAGCTGCGAATCAGCTTCCTGGGCGTGGGCATTGAACTGTTCTTTGGCCAATTCAAGGAACATTGAATTGCTCTTACGCAAAGCCTCCGTGCTCAGATTCTCAAAGGTTTCTTTCAGCGAATCTTTGGCTTCGTCAAGCAGAACGCGTTGCTCTTCGAGCGCGCGCTCACGCTCCTCAAGCTTAGTTTGCACCTCTTTATGCAGAATTCGGATGTTCACTAACTCCTCATCCCGGGCCTTGATCTGAGCCTCAGATTCCATGAGGCTTCGTTCGATTTTCGAAATCTCGTCGGCCTTGCTTTGGAGAGAGGCGTGCTCGACTTGCAGCTTTCTGAGCTCGCCATCGATCCGTGATCGTTCAGCCTCGACGGCTGCAGCGCGCTTGCCCAAGAACAACGCAACGAGCAAACCCGCGACCACTCCACCGATCAACAATCCAATCGAAAGCGCCATGAAGTCCATTGGATTATTTTAGTCCAATTCGGAGCTTGGAGTAGACGAACGAC
Organism: Armatimonadota bacterium; assembly: GCA_017303935.1. Taxonomy (NCBI): domain Bacteria; kingdom Bacillati; phylum Armatimonadota; species Armatimonadota bacterium. Next base: position 589,536 of record JAFLBD010000003.1, read on the forward strand.
TAGTAAAAATGAACGTTGCACAGCCCGCAACAATTACGAGCGATAGCAAAACGCCAAGAATTGGGCTCAGCGTGATGCCACCTGTCGGGGCGTAGGTGAACACAACCTCGCCACTTTCGGCGAGGTCAGCTTCAAGCCAAACTCCGCCCTTGAGTTCAATCGGCTTCCCATTTTGGCTCGCCTTCCATCCAGAGATTGCACGCTCGTGAACAATGAGCCTGCCAGGACCGGCGGACACCACGATCGAGGATGCGCCCTTCGATCGAGCCACAACAGGATTGCCATTGAGCGTCGCATAGGTATTCGAGCCGATGACCTGCTTGTCCAAAGTGCTGGAAGACTCCCCACGGACAGCGGTCCAAACCTCGCTAACCCCAGTGCCAGAGAGTTTTGTAGGGTCCACACCGCTCGGTGTCAACATCATGTTGCCATTGGCAGGAGGTGCTGGATCTTTGCCAAAAGTATCTTTGAGCATGTCCACGGTGGAACGACTGATGAGAGAATCGTATCCTCCTAGCTGCCTTGTTCCCAGAAGCAAATTGAGGTTCGGTGGTGGACCAGAATCTGGGCTGATTTGAACCATTTGCCAATCAGGCACGACAATCGCCACCCGCTTGATCTCGCCATCTTCTAACTTGGCTTGTGCCGGAATTGCTCCAAAAGTCAGTGGCGACGCCAAGTAAGTTGGGAGCCAGGCAATCAGCGCCCCGACCATAAGCATCCATCGCTGACGGGATGCATCCTTCTGCAGGGCATACGCGATGATCAGGAGTGAAATCACCCCGATCGAAAGCCCTTGGAACGGCATCACCGAGCTCTGGACGTAGGCGCCCAATCCTTCTGCTGAAATGAATGTTGGAAGAGTTGGTGCGAGTAGGCGAACCGCAAGCGCGAAGATCAGGAACACGAAAGCGAAAATCATGCCGAGCAGCTGGGGGTTCTTTGCGGGCGGGAGTTTGGACCGTAGCGGAACAACTTTGGCACTCGCGGCTAGAAGGCACAGCGATAGCACGATCAGAACGCCTGCTCTACCTGGCGATCCAGTCGCGGACCAGCCCGGCACCCCAAAATACAAGGCTCGGCAAAGTGGTGATGCTGTTGCCAGCAGCAAACCAACCAGCGCCACCGCGATCATTGCGCCACTCCCCGAATTCCGTCGAAATAGGCTGATGCCAGCAAAGGCCAGCACGAACGCGCCGACTCCAATCGCGGATTCAGCATAATTGGAGCCCCGCTTGATTACCGATGGCCAGAACTTTGTTAAGAGTTGATATGGGGCCGGGCCAAATTGGTTGCTCGTCCCGAGGAGGTCAGCCGCTCCGATGGACCCTAGTTCGAACGGCTGTAACGCCGATGATGAATAGGCAGCGTAGCCAGCCTCGGTCGGGGCACCTCGCCGGTGAGATTCCTTGGAATACTCCATTACTGGCCCCAATTGTGGGAGTGCCAGACCGGCTCCAATCAACAGCGTCACGAACATGACCAAACCGGTCACTGTTCGCCGGTCAACCATTTGCACGATCCAAAACACTCCAGCACCGATGAGGCCATACACAGCGAATTGAAGGTGCCCCGCAAGAAGCATCATGGCAACCGGGAAGCAGCCGAGAAGCCCAGAAAGGACAGCCCGGTGGCGGTCACCCTCCATGCTTTTGGCGATCGCCAACAATATCCACGGAATCCAGCAAACAGTCGAGATGACGCTGGGAAGTGCGGTCCAGCTCAACATAAATGCGCTTAGCGCAAAACTCGTTCCGGCCAGCGTTGCAATGAGATCGTCGCCACCAAAGTGCTTCCCTACAGCTCGAACTCCCGCCCCTGCGATGATCAAATGAATCAACGCAAGCAATGCCATCGCAGGTTGAACAGGCACCTGCAAAATTCCCAGGATCACATGAAGTGGATACAAGCCACCTGACTGGGAGTTTGCCAGCAAGGGTGCGCCGCCGAGAACATAGGGGTTCCACGCGGGGATTTGAAAATGCGCCCAGGAATCCAAGACCAGCAGACGCCAGCCATAAAATTGGAGGACGCCGTCCATTTGAAGGATGTCAAACGGTATCGCGACGGGCTCGCCCTTTGACCAAGGAAGAAAATTTGCGATCTGATTCCATGGCCCGATACCCTGGCCGCCAAACAAAGCAGGAATCAGCACCAAGATCGGCGCAATGTAGAGGATGATCGAGTCTGGAACGTTGCGGCGAGCCATCAAGGACAGTATACAGACTGTCTCATCGCGTCTTCGTGGGTTGGATCGAGCCGCAACACTTCATTGAAATTCGCGCAAGCTTCATCCATCATCCCAAGCATCATCTGGGTCATCGCCAGGTCGTATCTGGCCTTGACGTGGGATGGATTGGCCGCTACCACCTTTTCGAGAGTAGCGAGGGAGTCGTCGAACTCACCTTCAAACCCCAACACCAAGCCTAACTGCCAAAGCGCATTGGAATGGTCGGGTTGTGAGGACAGCACCTGATTGAGGAACTGCTTAGCCTCATCGTATCGGCCATCGCAGCGTGCCTCAAACCCTCGTTGGTAAAGCTCGTCGATGCTCATAGTGCTCGGCGGGCACTGGCCAGAACTGAGTGCTGGTCAGTGCCTTCAACCGTACTTTACCACGACTTACGCCGTGCCGGGTTCTAGTCTTCCCTGCGGCGGAGCAGAAACTGACTTTTCGGCGTTGTCGGTATCGACTGCTGGAGTTCCGCCGAACGGATCGTCTTCAACTTTCGGCTCATCTTCTTTGGCTTCCGATGGAAGTCCCATGATCGCCAAAAATTCTTCTCGATCGATGGTTTCGCGTTCCAAAAGGGCCTGAACGACGGCATCCAACTTCTCGCGATTTTCCTTGAGAACTTGGGTTGCGCGCTGGTGCTGAGTCTGGACGATTTGGTGCACTTCCTCATCGATCAGCCGTGCCACATCTTCGCTGTAGTCACGATCTTCCATGTAATCGCGACCCAGGAATGGGCTACGGGAAGATCGGCCCAAGGCCAACGTTCCGAGCTTTTCGCTCATTCCGTACCGGCAAACCATGCTCCTTGCGATTTGGGTGACGCGGCTCAAGTCACTGATGGCACCTGTCCACCGTTCGCCGTAGACGACTTCTTCTGCGACTAATCCGCCGAGCGTCATCGAAATATCATCGAGCAGCTGACTGCGGCTGATATGGCTACGATCTTCATCTGGGAGGGACCAAGTGATACCTAGCGCCATGCCGCGAGGAAGAATGGTGACCTTGTGAATTGGATCGCAATGCTCCATCAACTCGCCCACAATCGCGTGACCCGCTTCGTGGTAGGCCGTGATTTCGCGGTCCTTTGCCAGTTGAACTCGGCTGACGCGTGCTGGTCCAACCATGACGCGGTCCAGTGCCTCTTCTAACTCTTCCATACCGATCTTGCTCTTGTTCCGCCGAGCGGCAAGAAGCGCCGACTCGTTGAGTGTGTTCGCAAGGTCCGCGCCCGTAAAGCCAGGCGTGCGCTTGGCGATCTTGGACATCGTGACGTTAGATTCGAATGGCTTGCCCTTGGCGTGGATATTCAAGATCGCTTCGCGACCTTTTGCATCAGGTGAGTCCACCACGATTTGGCGATCGAATCGGCCCGGGCGAAGCAAGGCAGGATCCAAAACATCAGGTCGGTTGGTGGCTGCGATCATGATCACGCCCGAGTTCGGATCGAACCCGTCCATTTCGACCAAGAGTTGGTTCAGCGTCTGCTCGCGCTCATCGTGACCGCCGCCAAGGCCGGCGCCTCGTTGGCGTCCTACGGCGTCGATTTCGTCGACAAAAATGAGGCATGGGCGATGTGCCTTTGCGGTTTCGAAGAGGTCGCGAACGCGTGCCGCACCGACACCGACGAACATTTCGACGAAGTCTGATCCCGAGATGTGATAGAACGGGACTCCTGCTTCACCTGCGACGGCGCGTGCAAGGTGAGTCTTACCCACGCCTGGAGGCCCTGTCAGCAAAATGCCTTTAGGGATCTTCGCGCCGAGCGCAACATACTTCTTAGTGTTCTTCAAGAAGTCGACGATTTCCATCAGCTCTTGCTTGGCTTCTTCGATCCCAGCAACGTCTTCAAACGTGATCTTCGATCCACCCTCGCCCATCCTCTTCGCACGGCTCCGACCAAAGCTCATCGCTTGGTTGCCGTTTTGTTGGGCAGGACGCATAAAGAAGAAGTAAATGAAAACGAACGGCAGAATCCCGATCGCTAGCCAGACCAGCAACTGAAGAACTTGACCAGAAACGGGTGGCTCAGGAAATTTGACCTTAACGCCAGCTTGCTGCAGCTGCTCCTTGAGAGGTGCGGCAGGTGGTTCGTTAGGCGCGGACCCGACCAAGACTTCGTAGGTGGAGCCGCCCTTCAGCGAACCAGTGATTCGGTTCCCTTGCCAAACGCCATCAACCACGTTGCCTTTGTTCACTTCACCCACAAAGCTGGTGTAGTCGTAGGTCACTGGCTTTTTGGGTGGGGTCAGGCTCAGGCCACTTCCATTGCCAAAAAGATTCAGCAGAAAGAAGAGAGCGAGTGCTCCCACCAGTGAAATTACAATTGATCGTGCTGCTTTATTCAAACTTGCTCCAACTGAAACGCGCGGATTCCTTATTCTGTACGCTCAAAAACACGCCGCAGTTCACAATACATTATGCCGCTTTCAGTCCGATACCGGACCGAAGCTAAGCCAGAGTTTTGCAGAACTATGCGGTGTGACCTTGGTCCTATCGGCAACCGCAATCCCAGGAACCCAAATCGGCCCAACCATATCGCACACCACGGGCAGCTTTCGGCGGCAAAGCTGGCTCAGCTTGCGATCGGTGGCGATATCTCCAATCAGCTTTGTGCCATCGAAATTGATCGGCTGGATTTTCATTCCATCTTGAATCCCGACAAGATGTAGATCGCCCTTGATCGCACTTCGATCCAAAGTGACCTTGAGATGGTTGGAGTCTTGAACGAATGGCTCCTCCCCTTCGTGATCGGCGCAAATCATCCACCCAAACGAGTCGGCTAGAGTGTCGCCGGGAGTTTGCAAAATGCCCCGCTGTAGCACGACATTCGACTGCCGATAGATATGGACTTTGTCCGCCAAAATCTGCAGCGTGACTTCCCCACCTTCGGCGGTGAACGCTCCTAGATCAGCCTTTTGAATGGCATCCTTCACGGACTCGGTGATTTCTCGAGAAAGCTCTGCACCAAGCACGCGGCAAACCAAACGAATTGCGCGGTTCAACAGTACTTCAGGCAGGTGCGCGAGTCCTTGGCGATCCAAGCACACCTCTTCGTTTCTAGTCAGAAATTCGAGAGGGCCGTTCATGCTCACGACCAGCTTTTCAAGCGCGCCCGCGCCGGCAGAATCCAGATACTGATCTTCCTGCGAAATGATCTCCGTCATTCGGCAAACGGCCGCATCAAATCCCGGATGCAGTTCACGCATAACGGGCACTACCGATGCACGGATGCGCGACCGAGCATGGTGCAAGTCGTCGTTCGCCGGATCATCATGGAACCAAAGCCCTCTTTCGGCGCAAAACCCGCGAGTTTCTTCGCGAGTTACGCTCAAGATCGGGCGCACGATGTTATCTCGGCGTTCGGGAATTCCGGTGAGTCCGCGCATTCCCGCGCCTCGAGTTAGGTTGAGCAGGACGGTTTCGACGTGGTCATCCTGGGTATGACCAGTCAGGATCGCCGCGCATTGAAACTGCCACGCCGCCTTCTCGAAGAACTCATACCGGGCTCGGCGACCCGCTTCTTCGATGCTGAGCCCAAAGTCTTTGGCGATTTTCGGCACATCAGCCCGGCCCGAGATGAACGGAATGTTCAGCGACTCGCAATAGGCTGCGCACAACTCGAGTTCCTGATCGGCTTCTTTGCGCTGGCCATGGTGCAAATGAGCGGCCACAACGTCGAGTCCAGCCTCATCGCAGAGCGTCAACAAACAAGTTGAATCCGCCCCTCCGCTATAAGCGACCAGCAATTTTTCCGACAATAAAGATTGGCGGTTGAGGACCTGTAAGAATCGCTGGCTTAACACGAGCAAATAGTGTACCGATGACAAAAAATCGTTGCGCTCGGCTTAGGGGAGACGAGTAAAATATGTCGCAAATATTCAGTATGAGCCAATCTACTGTACAACTTCAGAACGAAAACTTATCCACCAATTCGGGTGGATACTCTGTCGTGCTCCACAACGACGACCACACGCCATACGCTCTGGTCGTGCAAACACTCATGGTTGCCACTGGATGCCCGAAGGATGAAGCAGAGATCGAAACTTGGGAAGCTCACCATTTCGGCAAATCGCAAGTCCATTTTTCCGGTCAATCCGAGTGTGAGGCCATTGCGTCGGTGATTGGTCGGGCGGGTATTGTAGCCACCGTAGAACCAGAATGGAACGACTGAATTCCTTCCCAATGAACACTCTGGAGACTCCAGAGATCATCCAAATTCCGGATCAACAGACGGATAAGGGCTGGATTGTCACCGTTCTAGACAATGACTACAACTCGATCGATCAGGTGATGTTTATCTTGATCGTTGCCACAGGCTGCTCGCAAGACGAGGCCGAAATCGAGACCTGGGAAGTCCACCACCTCGGCAAGTCGGTGGTGCATCATGGCGGAGAGAAAAAGTGCCGCCGAGTCGCAGAAGTCATCCGCACGATCGGAATTCAGGTTCTCGTCACCAAAGAGGACTGACCCAAAAATAAAAAATGGGCCGGTACTTTCTCACGGTACCGACCCGAATTGCGCACTCGCAAACTGTTTTCGTTACTTATTCGTCGTTCCAGGATCGCCCACGGCGCCTGGTCGACTGCCCGGTCCGGCGCCTTGGCCCTGACCTGGACGAGGGGTAGGAAGTTGCGCTTCTTTCACGACTTCCAAACTGTTTTTATCAAGCCGAAGGACGCGGTTGCCTTGCAACACGTAGACCGCCGAGTTGTCCACGGCGATCGCGCCGCCGCCACCAGCTCCAATTCGCTGACCTTGACCCTGGCCCTGACCTTGGCCTTGACCGCCACCCGGGCGCGGGCCGCTTTCTTGAGCCACGACTTGCTGGATCGTGAGCGATGACACCAACACTGCGGCGAGGATGCCGCCCCAAATGGTTGCTTTGCTTTGAATTTTCATTTTCGTCCCCACAACTTGAGGGCTGATCGCGGTTCAATGCGAGCAGGTGAAGGGACTAGACGCCTGGCCGGCAACGATGTTCAGTTCTATTCCAAAGAAATCTGAAAATGCTCGCAATACCGGTCAAACAGGTTATGTGCGGCAGGATAACAGGAGTGCGGCGAGACAAAGTGAGGGAATTCGAACGTGATGATCTTCTCGGCGACTTGGCTGGCCGCCTCCATCTTGAACCGCAAATACCGCCAGTCCGCGGGAGGAAACTTGATCGGCATGTCCCGGTCAAACGATTCCAGATTCGACCAGATCGTCATGCCGTGCTTTTTGCCCAGCGCCGCGATTCCCTCCACAAAGTCAGGCAGCTCTTGATAATGAACCTGACCATCTTGGAACGCGCAAATGTCGATCACCTCGTGCGTCTCCGCGAAGATTCGGTCCCAGTGGTCAAAACTTTCTTCGAGCGTGAACGCGTTCTCACCGAGCTGCTTCGCCCCTTGAGGATACGGAGAGATCAGCACGGGAAGGTCAGCGAGCTGCTTGCAATGCGCGCCGATCTGCTTATGCAATTCGATAATGTGGGCGTCGTTCTTCCCGGTTTCGTGGGTCTGATACCAACCCGCGAACGATTTATGATGCCCATACCGAGCGTACGCCTCATCTAGGAATTTCTGGTTGAGCTCGATCTCCTTCCAATAAGTTCGCCGCCACCAGAAAAAGCCGCTATCGTACGTTCCGAAAAACACCTTGATGCCAAATTCGTCGGCAAGGCTGTAGAAGATTTCACCGATGTCTTCGTAGACTGGCAACAAGTCCGGAATGACCTTGCTCGGGAAAATGCACTTGTTGCGGTATCCCGCGCGGATGATGATGACGGTGTCAATGCCGATCTTGGAGTACAGCTCAAACTCTTTGCGCCACTGTTCGCGGCCCCAATTCTGGCTCGGAATATCGTGGGTGATTTCATCCAAAAACGTGCCAGTGATTCGAAGCGTTTGAGCCATGACGAAAAGGTTACCCGGCAACAAAAATCGCGCCCAGAGTCATTTGGCTCCAGGCGCGAATTCGTTTCGATCCAAAAACTTCAGAATCGAGCGTTGACGGCATCCCAATCAATCACTTGCATGAATGCCTCGATGTACTTCATCCGGGCGGTCTGGAAGTCCAGATAGTACGCGTGCTCATAAACGTCCATCGCCAGCAGCAGAGTGTTGTTCCAGGCTGGGAAGGTGTCTTGAGCGTCGCCGATGTAGTTGTGAACGCGCTGCTCCGCGTGGTCATAACCCAAGAAAACCCAGCCTCGACCCGCCATGCCGGTGGTCTTCCAATCGGCAGCCCAGTTGTCGAAGCTGCCATAAGCTTCCTTGATCAAATCGGCGACCTTGCCGGTCGCTTCGCCGCCTTGACCACCGATGGTGTCGAAGTACACGTTGTGGTTGATCAGCCCGCCGTAAGCAAACGCATAGTTCACCTTTAGCGCGCGCATCTGGCTGAAAATCTGGTTGCCCTTGGAGGGGTCAATCTCCATTTCGGCGAGAGCTTTTCGAATCTCGTTGGTCTTGTTGGCGTACCCTTGCCACAGCTTCAAATGCTCATCGTGAGTCTGCTTGCTGATCCCGACGCGTTCGGTCGAATAGACCTTCGCAGGAATGGCGGATGGGACCTCGACAAGCTTGGGTGAAATGGCTACTTTTTCCATAATGTTCCTATTTTAGTAAAGATTGTTTCTCTTCTGCTCTACGACATTTTGCCCAACAAAATTCGAGCTGTGTGTAAACTGAAGGCATGATTCCCTATCTCGTTTCTGCTCCGCTGAACTCGCTGATCACCATCGAGAGGTTGTATAAGCAGTTGCCATCCGGTCGGCTAGATGCCCGAATCGATCCTGATCGGTTCACGCCTCGAGAGATCGCCGCGCACCTCGCGGATTGGGAGCCGATCTTGCGGCACCGCATCGAATCCATGCTGAGCGAGGAGAACCCAACTTTGGTGGTCTACGACGAAGGCGAACGCGCGCAACAAAATCGGTACTGGGAGCAGGATGTCGCCACTTCGCTGCGCACCTTCCGCGCCGAAAGGGAGAAGTCGCACCAGCTCATTTCTGGGCTGAATCGCGAGCAGATGATGCGACCAGGACTCCATCCCGAACGCGGCCCCCTGACCGTGATGGAGCTGGTTCAGATGCTCTCGGGTCACGACCTGTATCACATCGAGCAGCTCACCGAAGTCCTCGCCGACGACGCCATCGGCACTTGGTGAAAAATTAATCAAAAAAGTTTTTCAATTGACAGGAAACCGTCTTATAATCCGGACAGGAGTAAAGACAATGTCAAATTTACTTAGAACATCACTCATCAGCGCAGTCTCCGTATTCCTGACTGCAGCGGCGTTCGGACAGGCGAACTCTGAAGAACACGATCCGCTTCCAGGAAATCTCCAACGAGGGGGTGTGAATATCATAAACGTATGGTCCTGCAACTACCGATACAGTTTGGGACAGCCGGTATACAACACCAAGCGCGCAAAAGTGATGCTCGATTACGGCGATCCTGGTCATACTTGGCATGATTTTGATCGCATAGCAAGCGACGGAGGCAATAGTTATGTCAGACGATTCGGACATATTAGAATTGCGATCGATCCGGTGGCATTCGGCGCAGATCACGGCAGCCCAGAGTGCAACTTGTCTGACTGGGGTTGGACTGGCTGGACCACCGCAAATCTTCACGGATGGCAGACAGTTAAGCCGTCGGAGAATTTTAAGGAGCTCGCTCGTGACGTCATTGAAGCGAAAGCAAGGGGCCTCGACGTCATCATCGACTTGCACCCAATTTACGTCTCTGAATACGATTTCCACAAGCAGTGGTACAACCAGTCGGCTACCAGTTGGCCACGTGGTGGTTTGTACGTCGAAGATCTATGCACTGCGCAGTCCATCCTACCAATTCACACGGGCGAATCCGTCCATCCTCTACCTCGGTTTTGGAAGAGCTTTGTTTACAACCTTCGGATGAAGCTTGACAGTCTGTACTTGAACGAGTATCCGTATCTGATTGAGAACACTGAAGAAGAGGCATTTTATCCACTTAAAGGTGTGCATTTCGAAATTCTGAACGAGCCGTTTGTAAATTTCTATGCGAACAGTGAACCTCGATATTCAGTTGGGTTAGCAAACGGCCATAGCGAGCTTAGCTACAAACAGTGGCGCTACAACATGCTACCGATCTGGAAGGAATTACAGAATTCGGCGATCAAGGCAATCTATAGCGAAGCGGACCCGAATTACTGCCGGGTTATCGCTACCACATACAATTCTCTGTTTGATAGTTATGGCGATATTCCAAATCCCGATCCAAACGGTTCAGGCTCATACCAGTTCGAGCCGTTCAAAGCAGAGGACTTCCCTCCTGGCATGGATTATGCTAGGAGAGTCATTTATGCGTTCCATCCGTATTTGCCTTTCCATTACACCCATCCACATGTCGCATCCTTCCCCCCAATTAGTAGTAGAACCTACTATAAGCTCAGAGACTATGTGAATAGTTTTGAGAATCTTGCTTACCCTAGAAAGTATAAAGACAATATATTAAAGGATGATCCTACGCCGAACGAGGATCCACATCAAACATATATCATTGTCAATAATTGGAGAAAGAACTACGATGTTCCAATGATAGCGACAGAGTTTGGAGCAAGATCCGACGGCGTGCCCGGAAATGACTTCGGTGTAGACGGACAGCCAACGGCTCCGGTGGGATCACAGCGCGCGATTGAATGGAATATGAGAGACTTCTACCACTACGATATGCGTAAGCTGATGAACAAAGATGCTTGTGGCTGGACCATGTTCGACTACATCGGTAAATGGGGCGCGATGACGAATAGGTACTTGGATTGGTTTAAAGTGCCAGCAAATACGCCTCCTCCTTACCCGGATATTGAAGAACTCTTCGTCCGTGGTGCTAGGAATGATTACGGCGAATTGGACCAGGCAATGGTCCAAGCACTCTTCGGAGATTACAGGCCTGATGAGGATTATTGGCCGTAACTTTATGAATAAGCTCTTGATCACTTCTGCGATGACCGCTGGCCTTCTGGCCAGTGGTCAAGCCATCACTTGGACGATGCAGTCTATCGCCGTCCCCGGAGCTTCCAATAATCTCCGGATTACCGCATTCAATAGCCAGAGCACGATGGTGATTCGTGACGACAATAACGGCAACATCTACAAAAGACTAAGCAATGGCCAAATCACGCAGTTTATTGCGCCAATTCGATTTGCTAGTGCAGACGCAATAAACGAATACGGAGATATTGCGGTCACGGGAACCGATAATTCAACAAACCCTTCAACTCCCTATGTAAAAATGTGGAATGCAAATGGGTCGATTGAGAACTGGAGCTATCCTATTCCGCCCGGAACAGGAGCATCGCTTACACTCCTAGGGCTAAATGAAACGCGGCAAGCGGTGGGGTACGGTGTTAGATTTTCGCCCGATATGTACGGCGCGTGTGCATCATACTCCCCGACTTCAAGCATGGTTTTGACCGATCTTGGAGGAAGTTTTGCCAAAGATATCTCGAACGATGGCACCATTGTCGGGATGAACGAGTACCGCCCGGGCACCTGGGACCTCGCAGGTAACTACACAGCACTCCCCTTGCCCGTCGGCGATACGTCCGGCGCAGCCCATGTCATCACCGAGTCTGGATACATTGCCGGATACACCAGGAGCGGTTCGCAGTTCTACATGACGATCTGGTCGAAGTCCACTCGGCAAGTGCTATATCACATCCCGGCATATGTTTCTGGCGCAGTCGGAGCCTACTTCGTTTATGGCATGTCGATGAACGAGCACATGGACGTGGTTTACAGGGGTGCAAATGGTGGCAAGTTCTGGAGCGCGGGAACCGGTGTGGTTGACCTACGTACCAGCATCACCAATCCAGTTTCAGGAATCACGTACGCTTCAAGTTTGAAGATCAATGATAATAGAGAGATCGTCGGAGGATATGCCGTCGGTTCAACATCCTACAACAACGTCCTCTACACCCCAGTCCCAGAACCTTCCGAGTTCGCGGTGATGGGCATCGGGATCGTCGGCCTACTCCTGGCCCGAAGAAGAAAGAAGTAACATACCGGGCGGATTGTCCTTCAGGATGACCCTGTGATAGGAATGCAGAGTATGACTGGGTGCCGCCCGTGAACCCTTTTCGGATCGTTGTCGAATCACCAGTTGGGCCGTTTGCCGTCGCTGGATCGGACCGTGGGATATCGAGTGCTGGATTCGACCCCGAGAATGGCCCGCTGGTTTCCACGCCGTTTTCTGCCCGCGTGCAGTCTGAACTTGAGGCGTATTTTGCCGGGAATCTGAAGCAGTTCAGCGTTCCGGTTGACCTCCGTGGCACCGAATTCCAGCGCAAGGTTTGGCATTACCTGATGGAGATTCCGTATGGAGCGACTCGCCACTACGGCGAAGCGGCGAACAGCCTCGGCGACAAGAACCTCGCGCGGGCGGTGGGTGCGGCGTGCGGACAAAACCCGGTTCCGATCTTTGTCCCTTGCCACCGAATCTTTGGCAAAGATGGAAACTTGGTGGGATTTTTGGGCGGGATCGAGCGCAAGCGGTTTTTGCTCGCGCTCGAATCCAACCAGTCGAGCCTGTTTTAGCTCAGCAGTTTGCCGATCTTTCCGAAGGCGGCGGCCCCGGCGTACTCGGCATTTGAACCCAAGAGTTCTTCGATTCTCAGAAGTTCGTTGTACTTTGCCACGCGGTCGGTGCGGTTTGGCGCGCCTGTCTTGATCTGCCCGCAGTTTGTGGCAACGGCGAGGTGGCTGATGGTGGCGTCTTCGGTCTCTCCGGATCGATGGCTCATCACGGCGGTGTAGTTGTTGCGCTTGGCGAGTTCGACCGCGGCCAGAGTTTCGGTGAGCGAACCGATCTGGTTGACCTTGACCAAGATGGAGTTGGCGCAGCCTTCTTGGATGCCGCGCAGAAGTCGCTTGACGTTGGTGACGAAGAGGTCATCCCCCACGAGCTGGCACTTTTCACCGATGGCGGTGGTCAGAGCCTTCCACGAATCCCAGTCGTCTTCGGCGATGCCGTCTTCCATGCTGATGATCGGGTACTTCGACGCAAGCTCCACGAGATAATCCACTTGTTGCGCGCCCGATTTGACCTGGCCGTTCTTGTAAACGTAGTTGCCGTCCTTGAAGAACTCGGTCGCGGCGGCGTCGATTCCGAGATAAACCTGCTTACCGGGTTCGTAGCCTGCCTTTTGAATCGCTTCTAGAATGTAGTCGAACGCGAGTTCTTGCGAATCGAGGCTTGGCGCAAATCCACCTTCATCGCCTACTCCGGTCGCGAGCCCCTTTGATTTCAACACGCCTTTGAGGGTGTGGTAGATCTCGCATCCCCATCGCATCGCCTCGCTGAAGGTTGGCGCGCCGACGGGCAGGATCATGAATTCTTGGAAATCGACGTTGGAGTCTGCGTGCTGTCCGCCGTTGAGAATGTTCATCATCGGCACTGGAAGTACACATGCGCTCACGCCTCCGACATATCGGTAAAGCGGCAATCCGGTGGCGGCGGCGGCAGCCTTCGCGACGGCGAGCGATACGCCCAGGATCGCGTTGGCGCCAAGCTGAGATTTGTTCTCGGTTCCGTCGAGTTCGAGCATGATTTCGTCGATATCTTGCTGCTCGGTGGCGTCCATATCGACAATCCGGGTGGCGATCGCTTCATTCACATTTTCGACCGCGTTGAGAACACCCTTGCCGAGGTATCGCGACTTGTCTCCGTCGCGGAGTTCGACCGCTTCGAAAGCACCGGTGGATGCTCCGCTTGGTACCGCGGCACGGCCAAACGAACCGTCTTCCAAAATCACATCAACTTCGATGGTGGGGTTGCCCCGAGAGTCCAAAATTTCACGTGCGACGAGATCGATAATTGCCGTCATGGTGCTTTAGATTGTACCGGGAGCCGGTTGCTGACGAAACAGTTCCCATAATTCGCGTAAAATACGAAGAGGCATGGCTACCGCACTTGCAAAAGAGAACTATTTACTCCACAAGCTTCATTCGCTTTCTGGAGTGGTCCCGGTTGGGTTCTATATGGTCCAGCACCTGACGCTGAACACCTTCAGCCTGGGTGGACCGAAGTACTTTGATGGTGTTTTGCACTTTTTCGAGAGCATGCCGAAGCACATTTTGCTCGCTTTGGAAATTGGCGCGATCTGGATTCCGCTTGCCTTCCACGCGATCTATGGATTCTTCATTGCTCGTCGCGGCGTGCCAAATCTTTCTAACGCCGCCTACAAGTACCGCGAGAACTACTACTACACGCTCCAGCGAGTGAGCGGTTTGTTCTTGTTGCTGTTTCTTGCCTATCACTGGATCAGCACAACCGCGGTGAAGATGGCCACGAATAGCATCGCTCACATCGAATACGCCGCCTGGGCACCGAAGCTTTTGGCCAATGGCGGAATCGTCTTGCTGGTTTATATCTTAGGGACTCTGGCCGCGAGCTACCACCTGGCCTATGGCATATGGATGTTCTGCATTCGATGGGGCATCACGGTCAGCGAAACCTCTCAGATGCGAATGCAGAAGTTCAGCACCGCCTTCTTTGTCGTGCTCTGCTTGCTTTCGTGGAGCGCTTTGGGCGGATTCTTGATGTACAAGACCGCTCCTAAGGAAGAAGTTCGGACGGTCTACGTCCACCCTTCGCAGATCGTTTAGGATTACTTTCGGACGATTCTCATGTCGCCTCGCTCGATTACGAGCGGGGCGCCTTTGTCATCGACCACCGTGCGGGCCGATCCTCCACCTCGTTCGATCACGATCTCGTGCCCAGCGACGGACTTTCCTGCGAGTTTGATGCTGACGGGTCCGTTGTAGGTGCTGGTTTCGAGCATCCATTGGAAGTCGTTGAGGTCGAAAACGTATGCCGATGCTCGGTCGCCTTTCTTCGGCTTGATCGTGTCGAACCAGAAAATCGATGCATTGCTCTGAGGCGCGCGGTCGCTGATTGGCACCGATTTGGGTACCGGGGTTTTGCTTCCTGTCGCTTCGATCTTGGCGGCGGTGGATGAAAGTTCAGCGACGATCAACTTGCGGTCCGTGCCTTGAACGGTTTCTTGGATCTTGCGGGTGGCGGAGCCATCGCTCGCGTAAATTGTCTCTTGCCGCACCCGAGCTTCTTTGCCCAAACTCTTCAGCACCATCGTCGAAATGACTTGACGCTGACCGTTTTCGAGCGACCTCAACGTATATTCCGCCGTGCCGATCTGTGAATCGGAGAGCAAGACGTTGTAGGCGAACTTGCGCTCTACCGCGGGCGAGGTCTGCATCATGATGGCGACGAGTAAAGGCGTGATTGGCATGGCGAGTTAGGCAAATTCCTTGATAAGTCGTTCGGCGGCGAGAATTCCAGTTTCAAAGGCGAGTTCGACACGTGCCCCCATGATTCCATCTCCCGCCACGATCATTCGGCTGTTGAGTGGGTTGGCAGAATCGAAGGTGGCCGTCGTTTCGGCCTGTGCGAATCTCCACCGCTTCACTTGTGAGACGACTGGCGCGGCAAACGGTTTTCCATAAACGCGCTCGATGGCAGAGATCGCTTCTCGGGTGATTTCGTGATCGCTATCTTCGAAGTGGGTGCTGCTGTATTGCGCGCCGAACTGGACGACAAACGCCGTGTGCCCTTCTGGAGCACGACCGGCGCACTTAGCTGATTCGACGCTGATCCAGACAACGCTACTTCGCTGATCGGAATCGACTAGGGCGTGATATTTGAGCTCTGGCAGTTCTTCGGCATAGCCGAGCATCACGCAAAGACAGGTTCGGTAGCGAACGTTGCGCAGATGCCTTTGCTCCTTTGAGTTGAGCAGAAGTGCTTGCACTTGCGGTATTGGGCATGTGAGCACGAGAGCATCATAGGATTCTCCGTCGACAACGTATCCATTGTCGGCCACGATTTGCTTCACTTCGGTGCTTGTGCGAACATCCAGGCCGTCCGCCATGAGCTTGGCGAAATCGGCAATTCCCGCACTATATATATAGCGATCGATTTTCATCTTCGCCGGATCGCCTGGCGAAGTGCGTCCATAGGCGACTGTCCACACTGGCCGCTCAATTTTTTGAAGGCCGTCTTGAGGAAGAAGATTGAAAAGATATTTCTCGATCGTTCGCCCTCGCGGTGCAATGCTGGTCGCTCCAAAATCGAAAATGTAGTCCCCAAGGGTTCGCGTCGCCACTCGACCGCCGACTGATTTGGACTTTTCGAGGACAACTGGAGTGTGTCCTGCCTCAGCAAGTCGTCTCGCTGCCGCAAGGCCCGCGACTCCTGCTCCGACGATTGCGATCCTACTCATACAGCGTTTTGCCCCGAAATCAGGTGCATTTTTGGCCCATTTCAAGGCCCTTGCACCATCAAATTGGTTTTACCTTGAATTGTACGGGGGCCATTTGAGCGTTCTGCGGATGCGCGAGGAGCAAAATCAACCTGGTAAAGGTACGGTATTTGGGACCTCGATATGGGCCAAATTGAACAATTTTGAACCTGAGTGCAATTGTTGTAGTCAAAAAGTGCGAAAGGACTTTTGAAAACCCTTGTCGGTTGGCATGGTCCCTGCTATAATGGGACTTGATGTAGGAGATCGGCTGTAGGCCACGGGCTGAAAGCTGTGAAGCCTTCTCAGTCCTAATCCTTATCTTAGAGGTAGAGGTGGTAAATATGAACATTCGAAATATCGCTCTCGTTGCTGGCATCGTTATGGTCGGTGCAGCCAACGCTCAATCGTTCGAGCTGAAAGCCGGTGCAGGCGCGACGCTCTCTGGCACAACTTTCACAGTCGGCGCAACCGGTCCTTTCACAGTTGAACTGTGGTTGAACACTGGTTCAGCTGCAACGTCAATCACTTCGATTAACTTCGCTCTCGCTTTTGGAAACGCTGTTGGTTCCGGTACTTCCGCAACCCCAGCTGCTACAAACAAGCTCCAATTCGTTAGCGCTGCTTACGCAGGTGACGGCCTTGCTGCATTCGGCACTCAATTGGGTACCGCATTCCAAGTCCGAGGCGCTGCTGCTACCATTGCATCGGGTGCTAACTACACGAACAATCCTTATCCAATCGTTGTCAATAACGCTCGAGGCGCAGCTTCGGCACAAAACATTGCTGGCGGTTCGTTCAAGCTTGCTTCGTACACCTTTAACCACTCCTTGGCTGCTAACACCAGCGCAGTTGACGTTCTGTTCGCTGCAAACCAAGGTGGCACAGGTTCTGCACAGAACGGTGCTTCGGGTATCACCGGTTCGCGATTCGGTTCGGTTAAGTACAGCGTTCAAGCAGTACCAGAACCAGGCACTATGCTTGCTCTCGCTGCAGGCCTCAGCGCAATCGCTGCTCGCCGACGCAACAAGAAGTAAGTCCTTTCTTTTACATCTTGGAAAGTTGAAAATTGGACCGCCTCGGCGGTCCAATTTTTTTGTGCAGATTTTCAAAAAGCTAGCTAGAAAATTTGCCAGAATGATTGTTTTCTGATATGATGATGTTAGCAGTAGATCTTGGAGAGGGCGAAATTGTCGCCAAAACGATCTAAAGCTAATGTAGGAGAACTTAATGAATCAGTTTCGCAATCTTTTGCTCGTGTCTGGGATTCTGTTGATTGGCGTGGCCAATGCCCAATCCTATCAGCTTAAAGCAGGTGCTGGTGCCACTCTCAACGGAAATATGTTCAGAGTTGCTGATACAGGGTCATTCACGATCGAGGTGTGGATGAACACTGGCGCAGCTGCTACTGATATTTCCTCCTTTAATGTCGCTCTCGCCTTTGGCAAGGCGGTTGGTTCGGGTGCTACAGGCACCCCAGATCCATTCAACAAGCTTCAATTTCAAAACGCGACTTACCATGGCGTTGGATTGGATGCGTTTGATACGCAATTGGGAACCGCATTTGAAGTCAGAGCTGCAGCAAGTATCGTGGGAGCAAATTCCAACTACGGATCAAATCCTTATCCGATTATTGTGAATTTACAACGCGGCGCGAGAACCCAACAAAACATCGCCAATGGCTCGTATAAGATCGCTTCCTATACGTTCAATCACTCCCTCGCTGCTGGTGGCGACACCGCTATCGGAGCTCTATTTGCTGCCGATCAAGGTGGAAACTCAACTTTGGCTCCACAAAACGGTTCGTCAGGCTACACCCATTCTAGATTTGGATCGATGAAGTACAGTGTCCAAACAGCTCCTGAACCAGGCACCATGTTTGCTCTCGTTGCTGGCCTCAGCGCCATCGCAGCTCGCAGAAGAAACAAGAAGTAATCCACTCGGATTAGCAAGTGTCACCAAAATGGACCGCTTTTGCGGTCCATTTTGGTGTCCAAACCCTCTCAATTGGAACTCAAACCGAGTTTTTTTCATATACTTATCAACACAAATGAATTTAGCTGTCCGATCAACCCTGCTCTCCCTCGTCGTCGTGGCGAGTGCGCAAGCCGCCGCTCCTGAAATCTCTGCTGATCAGAAGAGTTCGCTCCTTGAAATCATTAGTCAGCGAGTCACTCGGATGGCATTCGTCCCTGGGGCAGACTTTAGCAAATGGCCCGATCACCTAGCAAAGCACAAGGCTTCGATTGATAGCGCGCAAGATAACGCCACCTTCGCCGTCGCCGTCAACGAAGCTCTCGGTGAATTTGGATTCAGCCATATCAGCGTGCTCACTCCAGCGAGTGCCGAGGCGAGGTCCACCGGGCAGCAAGTTGGCATCGGAATCTACTTAGAAATCACCCCAGAAGGGATCAAGATCAAGTCTGTTCTCCCAGACTCGCCTGCTGATAAGGCTGGACTTAAGCCGGGCGAAACAATTGTCGAAGTGAACGGGGTCAAGCCGACCAGTCGCTCTGTGCTGGAAGGTGCTCCTGGCACCGTGTTCGACATGAAGATCAAGGCTCTCAACGGAAAGACCCGGATGACGAAGGTGACCCGAGCGGCGTTCTCGACCCGTCCGCCAATCGAGCTCCGATGGATCAAACCGGACACGGCATATATCAAAATTTCATCGTTCGAAGGTGCAACCACAACGAATAAAGAGGCCGGATACAATGGCTCGCGAATGGCTACGCTCATGCAAGAGGTTAACGCCAAAGCCAAGTTCATGGTCCTGGACGTCCGCAACAACCCTGGTGGATTTGTGATGAGCATGCAAGACTGCGCCGGATTCTTTATCCCCAAAGACAAGCCGCTCGGCACCTGGTTGACCCGAAGTATCGTCAACCGGTTCGTAAAAGAAACCGGTAAATCAGCCAACGATTTTGCTGCATTGAGCGAGTGGTCTCCAGCAAAGATGTTCCCCGCCAAGAAGGACGTCGTGTTCACCGGCAAGTTGGCCGTTCTCGTAAACGGTGGCACGGGTAGCGCGGCTGAAATGATCTCCGCCTCACTACAAGAGCAAGCGGGCGCCAAGGTCTTTGGGACGAAATCGATCGGGATGGTGCTGGCCGCAGTGATCACTCCGCTAAAAGAAGGCTGGCAGATGATGATCCCAATTCAGGATTTCATCACTAGCAAGGGTGTGCGACTAGAAGGCCGCGGAGTGATTCCGGATACTGAAATCAAAACCGAACCAGATGGCGTCAAGGATCCTGCTTTGGATGCCGCCGTCAAGTGGCTAGGCTCGGCAAAGTCTTAAGGCTGGCCGAGCCCGGTCGGGGCTTTTGTCTTTCCAACGAATCCCATCAGCGTGATGAGCGTGATCAAATACGGCATCATGCTCCAAATCGCTGCGGGCAATTCAACGCCCATCACCGGACGACCTTGTAACTGGATTTGAACCGCTTCAAATGCGGCAAAGCCGATGCAGGCGATCGCCGTTTGAACGGGCCGCCAACCTCCGAGAATTAGCGCGGCCAAAGCGATGAACCCTCTACCGGCAGTCATCATGTCGGTGAAGTTGCCGCTATTGCTGACAATGAGGCAACCCGACAAGCCGGACAAAACTCCGGTCACAATCAGCGCCCGGAAACGCACGTCCAGCGGATTGATGCCACTTTGTCTGGATTTGCCGGGATGATTCCCGACCGCCAAAATGCGTAATCCAGCGCGAGTGCGGTACAGCGCGAACCAACTGATGGCTGTCGCGACCATCGCGAGCCCGGCGAAGATCATCACTGGATAAAACGTGGCGCGTGGACCAGTTTCCATGAACTTCTTAGCCACGAAATTTGTGACCCCGAACGCCAATAGGTTGATCGCCATACCCGCCAGGATGTGCTCAAGGTCATAGAGCTGGGTGAGCGCATAGTGCATTAAGCTGAGCACAATCGCGGCAATCACACCCGCCAGAATCCCGAGTAACGGATTGCCTGAATTCGCAGAAACCAGCGCAGAGAAACAAGCTCCCGCGAGCATTTTGCCCTCTAGCGCAATGTTGATCACGCCGGAGCGCTCGCTGAACAATCCGCCCAATGCCGCGAGCATCAAGATCGAAGCCATGACAGCCAGATTGGTGAAGAAGGATTGATCAAGCATCGGCAGACCTCGAATTTCGCGCTCGGAGCGCAGCAACGATTACGATAAGAAGGGCGAACAGGACATTGCTGATTCCACTCGGAATTCCGAGAATCTGCACCATACTCGCGCCTTGCCCGAGGATCGCAAACGCCGCTGCGCTTCCCAAAATCATGAGTGGATTCGCGCCCGCCAGAATAGCGACGCCGAGGGCATCGAAACCATATCCACTACTAAACTGTTCGTACATCCGGAATTCGTAGCTCAGCAGCTGGAGCGCACCCGCAAGACCAGCAAGCGCTCCGCTACTGATCATGGCCTTCAGAATCACTTTGCGTGAATCGATTCCGGCAAACTTCCCTGCGGTCGGATTTTCACCTACCAAACTGAGTTCGTATCCACCGACCGTTCGGCTAAGCCATCGCGAAAAAAGAACGACCAAAACGAGGGCAATGATTACACTGAGGCTGACCGTCACGGGCATCATCGTACCGGTGTTTGGAACCCGGCTTGATTCGGCGAGGGTCGAACTGGTGGGGTAGCCCGCGTTCGGATCCTTGAGCGGACCGCTCACCAAAAATGAAACGAGGAGCAGCGCAATCTGGTTGAGCATGATCGTGCTGATGACTTCATGCCCCCCTCGGTAGGCTTTCACCCAGCCCGCTGGGAGAGCCCAAAGCGCTCCAGCGATCGTGCCGCTGGCAATCGCCAAGACAACTCCGACTGGGCCAGGCACTTTCGAACCGACCGCTACTGCCGCCAGCGCGCCTATGCTGAGCTGACCCTCGACACCAATATTGAAAAGCCCTGCCCGAAGCGCCCAAAAGACGGCGACTCCGGCGATGGCGAGAGGAGTGAATCTCTTCAGTGTGTCTGTGGCGAGCACCGGATTCGTAAAGCTGCTGGTGAGCAGCTTGAGGAGAACCTCGCCGGCTGGAGCATTGCCCGACGAAACCGCAAACCCGAGCATCACCACCACAATGGTGATCAGGATCGCCATACGAGTTTTCAGGCTCAGGTTCATTCTGCCCCCACCATCAATTGGCCCACGGTGGCGCGGTCTTTCACCTTCGCCTCCTTCATTTCTCCGCCATTCATCACCAAGATTCGGTCGCAGAATTCGAGAAGTTCGTCCAGATCAAAGCTGACGACCAGCGCACCGGCGCCCGCCGAACACTGTTGGCGGATGCCTTCATAGACGGCACGTGTCGCATCAATATCCAGTCCACGAGTAGGTTGAAACGCAAGGATCAACTTTGGATCTTCGGCGAGGGCGCGAGCGACTACAAATCGCTGTTGGTTGCCTCCGCTAAGCGCTCCCATCGGCTGGGATGGCCCACTGCACTTCGTGTTGAATCGGGCGATCATTCCCTCGGTCTTGCTCAATAGTTCCTGCCGCATGATCTGCCCTTTCACCTGAAATTGGGGCATCCGCTGGAAACCCATCAAGGCGTTTTCGCTAAGGGGCCAACGTTCGACCACGGCCTCCGAGTGCCGATCTTCGGCGATGAGTCGCACACCAAGTTCCACCCGCTCGGCAGTCGCTTTTGAGTCGATTGGATCGCCATACAGTTTACTTGCACCGGTCGAGCTCGGCCGCACTCCAAAGAGGTTTTGCAATAGTTCTTTTTGGCCGTTACCATCGACACCGGCGATGCCAACTAGTTCACCGTCATACACGTCGAAAGAGACCGATTTGACTGCGTCATCCCCGCGATCACCTTTCACTGTGAGGTTCGATACTTCCAGGGTCTTGGTCGTTCGAGTGACTTCGCGCTGTTCGAACGTGGCCAATGAGTGCCCGACGATCAGTTCGGAAAGTTCTTTGGCGTCCAAGCCGCTCACAGGTCGATTGGCGACCTGCTTCCCGCCACGCAGGACGGTCACATTCTTACTAAAATCGAAGACTTCTAGGAGTCGGTGAGTGACGAGCAGGACAGTGGCACCGTTTGCCGTCAGTTTTTGTAATGACTCAAACAACGCCTCTCCATCGGCGGGACTGAGCATCGCCGTAGGTTCGTCAAGGATCATGATCCTCGCGTTTCGCCAGAGCAACTTTAGAATCTCGAGCTTCTGGGCACCGGCAGGTCCAAGGGTTGAGGCTTCTTTGTGCCAGTCGAATTGGAAACCCATTTGGTCCGCAAGCTCCTGCGCCCGGGCCGCGGCTGTCGCCCCGTTGAGAAACGCGCCCGGCTCTGCTCCCAGCATCAAATTCTGGAGGCACGTCAATTCCGGAATCACGGCGTAGTGCTGACTGACCATGCCGATCCCGGCAGCAATCGCCTCCTTACTTGACTTGAAATTTCGAACCGTGCCTTCGACAGAGAACGATCCTTCAGACGGAGAAATCGCGCCATATAGAATGCGCATTAGGGTGGTCTTCCCTGCGCCATTCTCGCCCACGATAGCGTGGATTTGCCCAGGTTCTACATCGAATTGAATCCCGCTGAGCGCAGCAAAATCCCCGAACCGATGACCGATATTCTCAAGCCGGACGATCGGATTCAGTTGAGCTCCTCCCCGCTGATATAGGCATCAAAGAGTGCGGCCGTGGTCTGCTCTCCGCGCCCCAGATTATCGAGCCGCTCAAGCAGCTGATCTACCAGGTTTGTAGCCGGCACATCCATGCCGATATCCTCAGCGGCCTCTTTGCAATAGCCGAAGTCCTTGCGCTGATTTTTGATGCTGAAGCCGGGGGTCCAGTCCTGTTGCAAAATCTTCGGCCCGTAATTATCGAATGCCCAGCTCCCAGCCGCGCCACCTTTCAAAAGTTCGTGTGCTTGCTCGAGGTCCAGACCCGCTTTTTGAGCGAACGCTAAGCTCTCGCAAAGTGCCACGAGCGCACCACCGACCGCGATCTGATTCGCCATCTTCATCATCTGCCCCATGCCAGGGCCGCCGACCCGCTCCACTCGTTTGGCATATGCGTCCAATATTGGCTTTGCGCGGGCGACTTCGGCCTCATTGCCGCCACAAAAGATGGTGAGCGTTCCATTGTTCGCCCCCATCGAACCGCCCGTGATTGGTGCATCGACGAACCCAAATCCAGCCTTGGCGAGCTCATCGTGAATCTCCGTGGCGACTCTCGGATGAATTGTCGAATGGTCGATGAACAGCGCACCCGGTTTGGCGACAGGCATCATCTTCGCAACCAAATCCTGGACGTCTTCGCTTCGATTCACGCACAGGATGATCACGTCGCAAATCTGTGCGAGCGCCAAAGGAGTCTCAACCGCCTCTGCGCCCTCCGCGACCAGCGGCGCCGTCTTCGCCTTGGTGCGATTCCAAACCACGAGGTCATGCCCCGCCGCTCGCAGATGCTTGGCCATTGGCGCCCCCATCGTGCCCAGTCCGATGAATCCAATCTTCATAGTGCCTTGCCGGATTATGCCCGTTATTTCTACCTTAGCGAAGCATCGACTTGGCGCGCTTGAACCGCGCGACCATCCGCTCCGGCCCGAGCACGCTCATCAAGTCAAACAGTCCTGGTCCAGCCGTCTTGCCGGTGAGAGCAACTCGGGTTGGATGGACCACCGGACCAATCTTTTCGAGCCCAATCTTTGCGGCATAGTCTTTGACCAACTTTTCGCAATCATCGTGCGAAATCGAGTCCATGCCAGTCAGTGATTCAATGAAGGCATCGAACATCGGCCCGACATGCTCCTGGCCGATGAACCATTTTTCTGTCGCTTTCGGATCGAATTCGACTTCATCGACAAAGAAGAACTGGCAAGCCTCACCGAACTGAGCGAGGGTTTGAACGCGCTCTTGTTCGAGTGGAAGCACCTTCTCGACATAAGCCCTGTTCTCTGAGATCGCGCTCTTCAACAGTTCCAGCTTTTGCCAAGTGCCTGATTCGACGTTTGCTTCGCGCGACCAGTACTCCTTGGTTTCTGGATTCGACAGGAATGATTCGATCTCCGCGAGCAGTTCTTCGACGCCAAGCGCGCGAATGTAATGACCATTCATCCAAGTGAGCTTGTCCATGTCAAACACGCCCGGCGAAGGCTGCAACCCATCCAGGGTGAAAGCTTCTTCCAACTCTTTGCCGGACATCAATTCACGGTCACCGCCTGGCGCCCAGCCGATCAGTACTACAAAATTGCAAAGTGCCTGCGGCAAAAACCCTGCGCTTCGAAAATCTAGAACGCGAGTGTCACCATGTCGCTTGCTCAGCTTCGAGCCATCCTTGCCCTTGATCACCGGGCAGTGGCAAAACACCGGGCGATCCCAACCAAATGCGTCGAACAAAGCAGCATGCTTTGGCGCGGAACTGATCCATTCTTCGCCACGCATGATGTGGGTGATGCCCATCAAATGGTCGTCAACCATCGCCGCGAAGTGATAAGTTGGCATGCCATCTCCCTTGATCAACACTGGATCGTCAACCGTGTTGCTATCCCATTCGATCCGGCCACGGATGTAATCCTCGATCACGATGGTTGAATCCTTTGGCACTTTCTGCCGGATAACGTAAGGTCTGCCCTCGGCGAGAGCGGCTTCAACTGCCGACGGTTCTGCATCCCGCCACTTTCCGCCGTAATAGCCGATCGGGAGCTTGTTGATCTGTTGATACTCCCGCATTTCGGTCAGCTCCTCGGGAGTATCGAAGGCGTAATACGCCATCCCCTTGGCAAGAAGTTGATCGATCAA
This sequence comes from Armatimonadota bacterium, assembly GCA_017303935.1. Classification (NCBI taxonomy): domain Bacteria; kingdom Bacillati; phylum Armatimonadota; species Armatimonadota bacterium. The sequence continues at coordinate 614,830 of JAFLBD010000003.1, forward strand.
TTCCTGATAAATGCCCAGCTCTTTGCGCTCGCTTTGGCGATACGGTTCGTGAGGGCCACCGACGCCAAACCCCTCTTGCCACTCGATGTTCAACCAGCGAAGGCTCTCGACGATTTCATCTTCACAGCCCGGCACCAATCTCGCACGATCGGTATCTTCGATTCGCAGAATGTGAACCCCGCCAAAGTGCTTTGCCAGCAAATGCTTGAAGAGTGCATCTCGAATATTGCCAACGTGGGGACTTCCGGTTGGACTAGGGGCATAGCGAACGCGTACAGACATATTTTTTACCTTCATAATGTACCTGCGTGAACCCCAAACAGGCTAACTCGCGTATTATCTGATCGGACCCACGGGATGAGTACAGGCAACAGCAACTTTGACTGGTTTTACATTGGACAATTTGGCCAACTTGGTCCGTTGTCAGAGGAGCAGATGATCGAGCTGATCCGGGACGAGGTCGTGAAGCCGGAGACTTACGTCTGGAAGGCTGGCATGGCAGATTGGGTTCGGGCGCAATCCATTCCGCAATTTGTGGGCACCTTCCCTTCCGGTTCTGGTCATGTGCCGCCGCCACAGCCCTTGATCCAGCAGCCAACGCCAGCGCCCTCGCCGACCATTCCAAGCTGGACACAAACTCCTCAACCACCGCAGCCAATGATGCACCACGTGCCCCACGCGCTGGTGCCGTACAGCGACAAATCCCGGATCGCTGCAGGAGTTTTGAACCTATTTCTGCCCGGTGTCGGGAGGATGTACCTCGGGTTTGTCACGGTGGGGATCATTCAGTTCTTGACTTCGTTCTGCTTTGGAATCGGAGCCCTTTGGTCCATCATCGACGGCATTCTGTTCTTAACTCGCCAAAACAACACCGACGTGCGTGGGCGAGTACTAAAGGACTAATCGCCAATGCAAAATTGCATCCCGTTCGTCTAACCTTGTGATTAGGGGAAATTCATGCGAAATCTGCTCTTGCTCTCATCGGTGATCTTGGTAACTAGCGCAAATAGTGCGTTGATGCCACGCGCCGAGTCACTGACTCTGCAAATCAAAATGGAGAGCGGTGGCACGATTGCGATCAAACTGAATTCCACAGGAGCCCCCAAGGCAGTCGAGAGAATCACCAGCCTGGCCAAATCCGGGTTCTACGACGGCCAAAAGTTCTTCAAAGTCGTCAAATCGCCGAAGCCATTTCTAGTTCAATTTGGCGACCCCAACAGCCGCAACAAGTCGATGGACGACCCAGACCTCGGTAAGTACAAAACCGGCGTACAGGTCCCGTTTGAAGACAGCGGATTGAAGCACGTCCGGGGCGCGGTAGGGCTCGCTCGGCTCGGCGAAAACAAGAATTCCGGCGACACCCAGTTCTACATCATGTTGGATTCGGCGCCGTTCCTCGACGGTCAATACACCGTTTTCGGCAACGTATCCAGCGGGATGAACGTCGTCGACGGCATCAAGCCCGGAGACACCGTGGTTAGCGTCAAAGTCGTCAGCGAATAATCCCTCGGGTACGCTGAATGCGTGATTCGACCACCGCTAAAGTCCCCTGGGGCGCTGCTTCGTCAACAGTTTGAGTCTGGCATCGTGGTGATGCCCGGAGCGTTTTCGGCGCTCTCCGCCCTCGCCGCGACCAAGCAAGGCGCGAAGGCGGTCTATCTCAGCGGCGGCGCAATCACCAACAATCTGCTCGGGATGCCCGATATCGCTCTCACCACCCTCAACGAAATGAGCACGGTGGCGGCGCAAGCGTGCCAAGTCGCGCCAGTGCCGATCATTTGCGATGCGGATACCGGGTTTGGCGAAGTTTGGAACACCACTCGCACCGTCATCGAGATGGAGCGCGCCGGGCTGGCAGGGATTCACCTTGAAGACCAAGTGAGCCCGAAGAGGTGTGGGCACCTGGACGGCAAGGACCTCATCTCTTGCGCCCAAATGGAATCCAAGATTCGGGCTGCCGTGGAGGCTAAATCTGATCCGAGCTTTATGGTTTTGGCGCGCACCGACGCGCGCGGTGTCGAATGGATCGAATCGGCGATTGACCGGGCGAAGGCATATGTGCAGGCTGGGGCAGACGGCATCTTTCCCGAAGGTCTGGTCAGCGAGTCCGAGTTCGCTCAATTCCGCGAGGCACTGCCCGGAGTTCCGATGCTGGCGAACATGACCGAATTCGGCAAGACTCCACTGATCACCGCCAACGCGTTTGAAAATCTCGGCTATCAGATGGTGATCTTCCCAGTGACCGCTTTGCGCGTGATGTTGAAGGCGATCGAGGAGTTCTATGCCGACCTCCTTGCAACTGGAACTCAGGCGGGATACATGGACAAAATGCGCACCCGCGCGGAGCTGTACGCAACCATCGACTATCCCGAGTATGAGGGCAAAGACCTCACTTGGAAGTCGTAGCGGACATTTTGAGAAAAATTCAAAAAAGTATTTCAAATGACAGGAAACCGTCTTATAATCCGGACAGGAGTAAAGACAATGTCAAATTTACTTAGAACATCACTCATCAGCGCAGTCTCCGTATTCCTGACTGCAGCGGCGTTCGGTCAGGCGAACTCCGACGAGCACGATCCGCTTCCTGGAAATCTTCAACGAGGAGGTGTGAATATCTCGAATGTGTGGGCGTGCAACTACCGATACAGCTTAGGACAGCCCACTTACAACATCAAACGCGCAAAGGTGATGCTCGATTATGGCGATCCTGGTCATACTTGGCACGATTTCGACCGCATTGCTAGCGGTACCAATGGACTACGGTTTGGACATATTAGGATTGCAATCGATCCGGTGGCTTTCGGAGCCGATCATGGCAGTCCAGAATGCAACTTGTCGGATTGGAGCTGGACGGGCTGGTGTAATACGAACAATAACGGATGGCAGACCGTCAAGCCATCAGAAAATTTCAAGGAGCTCGCCCGAGACATCATTGAAGCTAAAGCTCGCGGATTGGATGTCATCATCGACTTACACCCAATCTACGTTTCAGAGTACGACTTCCACAAGCAGTGGTACAACCAGTCCGCGACTAGTTGGCCAAGGGGTGGGTTGTATGTCGAAGATTTGTGCACTGCGCAGTCCATCCTGCCTATTCACACTGGTGAATCCGTTCACCCACTCCCACGTTTTTGGAAGAGCTTTGTTTACAACCTTCGAACTAAGCTCGACTACATGTATCAGAACTTCTTCCCAAACCTCTGTGTAAGCACGGAGGAGGACCCATATTATCCTTTGAAAGGAGTGCATTTTGAGATCCTCATTGAGCCGTTTGTGAACTTCTTCGCGGGCGGCGGCCCAAGGTATACGGTCGGAATTAGCGGTAACCATCAGTTTAGCGACTATAAACTCTGGAGATACAATATGTTGCCGATCTGGAAAGAGCTTCAGAAGTCCGCCATAAGTGCAATTTACAGCGAAGCGGACCCGAATTATTGCCGGGTCATTGCGACAACGTACAATTCACTCTTCGATAGTTACGATGTAGTAAAGGATCCCACACCTGGAAGTACCGATACTTACCAATTCGAACCATTTAAAGGTGATGATTTCCCAGGTGGCATGGATTATGCTAGGAGAGTCGTCTATGCTTATCATCCGTACTTACCGTTTTATTTCACCCACCCACACGTCGCTTCGTCCTACTACATAGAAAATCGATACTATTACAAACCTAGAGATTTCGAAAACAGCTTCGATAACGCTATTGCGCCCAGGTACAAGGATAATGTGCTTAAGGATGATCCCACTCCTGGAGAGGACCCTCCGCAAACATATGTCGTTGTCAACAATTGGCGAAAGAATTATGATGCACCTATGATTGCTACCGAGTTAGGCGCCCGAACTGACGGCACAGCCGGGAACGACTTTGGAGTCGATTCAAACGGGGCTGAACCAATCGGTTATGGCCCGAGAGCGGGATTCTGGACCCAGCGCGATTTTTACCATCACGATATGCGAACACAATTGGCTAAAGACAATTCCGGTTGGACAATGTTTGACTATATTGGCAAATGGGGCGCAATGACCAACCGTTATTTAGATTGGTTCAAAGCCGATTCAACAGCCCACCCTCCCTATGACGATATCCCCGACCTCTTTGTGCGCGGAGCTCGGAACCCTGGAGGTGAACTTGATTACAAAATGGTTGAGGCACTGTTTGGTGACAATCGGCCATCAGAACCGAACCCGGATGAGTGAAATGAATACAAAATTGATTCTTGCTTGCGCAATGACCACTGGCCTTCTGGCCAGTGGCCAAGCCATTTCCTGGACGATGCAGTCCATTACGGTTCCTGGTGCGTCAAATAATCTCAAGATTTCCGCGTTCAATAGTCAAGGAACAATGGCTATTAGGGACAGCAACAACGGCAACATTTATCGGCGTCTTAGCAACGGCCAAGTCACACAGTTCATTGATCCAATTAGATTTGCTGGTGCGGACGCAATGAATGAAAACGGCGATTTTGCGATTGCAGGGGTAGACCAGACAGTCAACCCTGGTGTAACTGCTATTCGCATCTGGAACGCAAATGGAACCGTGCAAACTTGGCAAGACCCACAATTAGGTGGCAATTATGGCAGTTTACTGATGTGGGGGATGAACGAGAGCCGACAAACCGTTGGCACCTATGTTCGAGATAGTCCAACTTTTTTCGGAGCTTGTGGTTCTTATTCCCCAAACTCAAGTTTACTGCTGACTCCGATGGGTGCCAGTTTTGCCAAAGATATTTCGAACGATGGCACCATCGTCGGGATGAACGAATACCGCCCAGGGACTTGGGACCTGGCTGGCAATTACACAGCACTACCTTTGCCGGTGGGCGATACGTCAGGCGCAGCCCATGTCATCACCGAATCGG